>CAYRTH010000043.1:8763-22598 GCA_964427135.1 uncultured Phycisphaeraceae bacterium | reverse complement strand
AGTGGTCGAGTGACGGAACCAAGCCAAGGACGAGGAACGCAGTGACGAGGACTTGGGTATCTGGCGAGTCCAAAGTCAACGGTCCAAGGTCCAACGTCAAATACAATCCGTGACTTTGGACTTTGGACCAAACCATACCCGAGTCCTCAGCCTCCCCCGGGGGTCGGCTTCGCCCTCGTCGGGTGGCTGTGGCACGTCTTCGTGCCACAGGGCCAACAAACTAAGGGTCATCGGAAGGCGCTGACCCACGGGCACCCCAGTCAATGAGTCGGTGCGCCGACGCAAAGCGTCCGCGCTAAACAAATACAATAACTTGACCACTTGACCATTCGGCAACTTCATCACCCATGTTCCACGTGAAACATCGTTTGTTGATTTGACCATCCCCTGATAAACTTCAACATAGCATCATGGACCCATTTCAACCTGTAACAAGGAGGTTACCGTGGCCAACACCACCAAAAACAAACCATCGCGTCTGGGTAGGGGGCTGAGCAGTTTGATGACCACACCCGTGCCCGTGGCCGTACCATCCGTGCCGAGTCCCTCTACGGTTGCCGTCGATGCAATCACACCTACCATCACCCTTAACCCGGTGATGCCCCCTGCTGAGTCGATGACTCCCCCACCTGATCAATCGACCCATCGTTCAACCTCGGTTGTCGATGGTTTGCAACACCTGGCGATCGACCTGATTCGCCCCAACCCCTATCAACCTCGTCAACATTTTGATACAGCCGGGTTGGAGCAATTGGCTCTATCGATTCGCACCGATGGGTTAATGCAGCCGATTATCGTACGACCGCTGAACCCCCCGGTCGATGGCAAACAATTTGAACTCGTGGCTGGGGAACGTCGTTGGCGGGCAGCCCGCTTGGCTCAACTCACCCATGTGCCTGCCTTGATCCGTACCCTGACGGACCAACAAACCGCGGAATTCGCCCTGATTGAAAACCTGCAACGCGAAGACTTAAACGCCTTGGAACGTGCCCACGCCTTTGCGCAATTGGCCAACCAGTTTCATTTGAGTCATGAACAAATTGCCCAGCGCGTCGGGGTTGACCGATCAACAGTTACAAACCTGTTACGCTTACTGGATTTACATACCGATGTGCAGGCCTTGGTTCAACAAAACCTGTTGTCCGCAGGGCAGGCTCGTGCCCTGGTAGCCATTGTTCACCCCGATCAGCAAAAGTTACTGGCGGAGCGTGCGGTGCGTGGTGATTGGTCCGTGCGACAGGTCGAGACAGCCGTCCGCAGTATGAACCAAGGGGCAGCCTTGAGTGATGTCGCGGAACCAACTCGCAAGCAAGCCAAGTCCGCTCATTTGGACGACCTGGCGGAGCATATCGGTCAGCAATTGGGGACCAAAGTTATTCTGAAAGCCGGCCGAAAGAAAGGCACCGGCAGCATCACCCTTGAGTTTTACACCCTCGACCAGTTCGATGACTACATGCAACGCCTGGGCGTCAAAACCGAATGAACCCATCGCGTTGATACCTATCAATCGGCTGTCGTTGAATCTGTTGATAACGTCTGCAAAACCTTGCGCTCATGCCCCCTGAACATGACTCAATCCACGACAGGGTGCTGGGGAACGATACTGAATACGGCTGGTCGCCGAGTCAAAGATGAGTGATCGCTGTTCATGAACCGATCACCCAAAATTGAACCTGGTTCCAGTCCCTTTGGAGACAGTTATTCCACGCCGGATGATTGATCATATATAATTGTAATATATGTGTTTATGATTATAAATCCGCCGTTTTACACCAAACGACAAGGGTTATTACGGTGATGATGATATTAGCTCTATCTATTCATCGGAAGAATCAGACATGATGGTTCGGTCTCTTGGATCGCCTGATGTGATCATGATTACAACGGTGAAGTTGAACGTACCGACATTGTGTCGAGCTTGTGACGGTGACTGGATCAGTGGGTATAAAAAATCCCCCGACCACAGTGAAGGGGGGGGTGGGGGGATACACTGCAGCCGGGGGTTGATTTAGTCGCCGGTCATCGCCTGAAATCAATCAGAGATACCAGGCTTTTTTTCAGATGACAAAACGTTTTCGTATGATTATATCGATATCTCCATCCTTCGCAAGACAACAGAGGTCAATGTTTCTGTCCCGCTCGATCTGGATCAAAACCGTTTACGGTCTTGAAACAGTATCTTTCGACTTTTTAATGAAACGCCCTTGATTTTCTATTGTGACATGTTACATTTTGTTTCACAGAGGTTGGAGCACAGATCATGGCCACTTCGGTTCGTCAACTTGCCCGGAAAAGCGGTGTCTCGCCCGCCACGGTGTCGCGGGTGCTGAATAATCTGCCGGGTACCAGTCCCAAGGTGCGGGAACGTGTCATGGCGGCCATCGGTGCCGGTGGTTTTCAAATCCCCGCACGTCGGCAGACCGCCAACCTCATCGGCCTGGCGTACACCAGCGAAGATGTGGGCGCCCAATTCGGCGGGTTTGATGCCACGCTCATCAGTGGGGTCATGAAGGGGCTGCGGGAACAGAAGTTTGATCTGGCGATCATCGATCTGTTGCGCGACAAGTTGCCGGATGAAAGTTACACGCAGTTATTTGTTCGCAAAGGGTTGCGGGGGGTGATTCTGCGAGTGCGACCGGAAAGCCGTGCTTTGGCGCTGAGCATCGCCGCCGAGGGTTTTCCTTTGATTGTGATCGGGGAAACATACGATGAGCCGAAGGTCAACTTCATTCGCTGCCAATCCGGGCCTGAAAGCCAGCGTGCGGTCGAGTACCTGATTCAAATGGGGCATCGGCGCATCGCGCTGGGTATTCATCATGTGATGAACGCCGACCACCAGGACCGTTACGACGGTTACCGTGTCGCCCTGGCTGCCCACAACATCGAGTTCGATCCGACGCTGGTGATTCGGCTGGTGTCGGATGTAGCTGGCGGAGCAGCGGCGATCAATCAGCTCATCAATCTGCCCGACCCGCCCACAGCCGTGTATTTCACCAACCCGCTTTCCACGCTGGGCGGTTTGCGTCGTGCCCATGAACTGGGGTTGTCGATACCGCGTGATTTATCAATCGTCGGTTTTGATGACAGCAAAGTGCGTCAGATGGCGTACCCGCGTTTCACCGCTGTGTGTCAGGACGCGGAAAAGCTGGGCATGGAAGCGGCATTGTGGTTGAGCCGACATTTGCAGGGCATGGTGCCGGGGGAATGTCGGATGACGCTGAACACTATTTTTGAAGTGAATCACACCACCGCCGGGCCGCGTGCAGCGGGTCGTGCGCCCTTGTCGGAAGCCGTGGCGACGGTATGAAAGTGAATGGAAAAGGAGCCGGGAGCTAGTGACCGGGTACTGGGCAGAATCGATGGCGACGTTTTTTTACCAAGCGATCAGCACCTTGCGCTGTGATGCGTGTTTTCTTGGCATTGAAGGAGTATGGGCATGTCGCACGGGTTATTGATGAATGGGTTCCATCTGCTGATAGCGATGACGCTCATGGTCGCCATGATGGGGGATGTCGGCTGTGTCAGGTCGGTCATGGCGCAAGCGCCCGATGTCGGGCCGGTGGTGCAACTGCAGCGCGGCATGAACCTGGGCCACTGGTTCAGCCAGTTGCAGGGCGGGGCGAAGTTCGGCGCCGAGTATGTACAAGGTAAATACACGGATCGTGATTGGACGCTGATCAAGGCATTGGGGTTTGATCATGTGCGTTTGCCGGTGGAGCCGGAATATTTGCGACGCGAAGACGCAACAGGCGAATTGAACGATGAAGCGATGGCCTTGTTGGAGGATGCGATCAACCAATTGTTGGCGCACGGTCTGGCGGTGATCGTCGATGCTCATCCGCGCAAGCCGTATAAGGAAGCGTTGTTCAGCGATCCGCAGGCGGTGACGACAGCGGCGCAATGGTGGCAGGCGCTGGCGGCGCGCCTGGCCTGGACCGACCCGGCCAAGGTTTGCTTTCAACTGGTCAATGAGCCGGGCGGGAAAGACGGCAAGCAGTGGGAAGCGATTCAGGCCACGCTGGCGCAGGCGGCAAGGCTCGGCGCTCCGCAACACACTTTGATACTCACCAGCGTCGGGTACTCGGATGTGGACGACCTGGTGAAAATGCAGCCGATCGCGGATCGCAACGTGCTTTACGCGTTTCATATGTATCGTTCGATGGTGTTCACGCATCAGGGGGCCAGTTGGGCCAGTGGGTTGTTCAAAGAGATGCGGTTCGTACCCTATCCGTCGAGTCCCGAAACGGTCGAACCGTTGCTGGCTGGCATCACCAACCCACGATCGCGCCAGTTATTGCATGAATATGGCCAGCGCCGGTTCAATGCCGACAGCATTCACAGCCACATCGACAAAGCGCAGCGCTGGGCGGACCAGCATGGGGTGAAACTCATCTGCACCGAATTCGGGGTGTATTGGCCTCATGTCGATCCGGCGCATCGTGCCGCATGGTTGCGCGATGTTCGTGAAGCGCTGGAAACGCATCACATTCCATGGGCGCTGTGGTTTGGTGTGGTGGAACCCAAAGAAGGCAAATCATTGGTGCGCCGGTCCATTCTGCAAGCCCTGAACCTGTCAGAAAAGGAGTTGCCCTCATGGCTGACACTCATCGATTGAATCGCGCGTTTACGCTCATCGAACTGCTGGTGGTCATCAGCATCATTGCCCTGCTGATTGCGATACTGCTTCCCGCTCTGGGTGCAGCCCGGCGCAGTGCGCAGGACATGCAATGTCTGGCCAACATGCGTCAGTTCGGTACCGCCACGTTCGCCTATGCCGACGCATTCAAAAGCAGTCTGCCCATCGGCACCAAGGCATCGCCCGGCGCCACCAACTGGACGATTCAGATCAACGGCTACCTGAAGAACACAGGGATGGATTTCGCCAGCAACCCTGAGGCCCGCAGCCCGATCTTCAAGTGCCCTTCCGCGGTGATTCGCGCCGGCGAGATTCATTACTCATCGCATCATCGCATGATCCCCGATACGGACAGCATTCACCAATTTATACCCTACCGCCTGTCGCAGATTCTGCGCTCCAGTGAAGTGTTCATGTACGCCGACGGCACCCAAAGCAAGACCGGAGCCAGCGTCGGCCAGGCGGAACTGGTGGCTTACGATGTGTACCCAAGTTGGATACGGATCAGCGACCCGGTGCCGGGTACCCCGGATGCACCTCTGAGCGCCAATGCGGCAGGGTTGAACATCGACAGTCAGCCGGGCAAGTTCCGCTGGCGTCACGGCGGCGACCAGGCGGCCAACCTGGTGTTCGCCGACGGCCACGCGGAAACCAAACGTCGAGGGACGGTCAAACATCGCAACGTTCAGCCGGACTAAACAGATACGCCATGTTTTTGTCGTGCGCCGGGGCCTGATCACCGCGGGTTGCCACCCGCGGCTATGAAGCATGGTGATACGTCTGCGTAGCCGCGGGTGGCAACCCGCGGTGATCACACTAGCAGTGTCTATCACCCTTTTTCAGGAGGAATGAATCATGCGTATGCCCTGTTTGTCAGCGTTGGTTTTGTCCGTGAGCACCACCTTGGCCGGAGCCGAGGTGATCAGTCTGGCCAATTACAGTTTCAATGGTGCGGAAAATCATTTCAACGACCCATTCAAAAACAACGGTACCCCGGCGGCGTTTAACGCGACCGTGGCCACCGGCTTGAGCGCGACCAACCCGATACCCACCGGCGGCGGGACGATCAATGGTGTACGCCTGGGCAACAACAAACTCACGTATGCCCAGGTACAAGGCGAAGTGCTGCTCATCGGTACCACCGGTTCCAACGCCTTTTCCAACAACGATTATTTCAGTATCACCCTCACGCCAACCGTCGGCTACGTGCTCGACTTCGAAAACATCACCCTGCAGGCGGCCCGTGGCGGAGGCAGCGCCCGTGGTTTTCGGGTGCGTTCCAGCCTCGATGGGTTTACCGCCAACCTCAATGCTGCCGCCACCGAAACCCTGGCGACCCAGCGACCGACGTTTACCAATTACACCATCGACCTGACCGCCCCGATGTTCAACGCGATCAACGCGCCGATCGAATTTCGTTTTTATGTTTACAGCAGTAATGTCGACTTCACCGTTGAAATGGACAACCTGAGTTTCAATGGCACTGTTGCGATCCCCGAACCGGCATCACTCATGGGTTTGCTCACGCTGGGTGGGTGTTTCTGGATGCAACGAAAAGCAAACCGTTGAGGGGTGGTAACACCCGTCGCACAGAATTAACCACGCCTGATCTTGTTGGTCACCGGCAAGATCAGGATGTTTTTTTTGAAATTGCAGGGATGATAATGAGTATCGAAAAGAAGCAATCCTGATCTTCGTCGGCAGCGATGAAGATCAGGCGTGGCAGACGAATAAGTTCGGACGTGCATGATTTGACCGTCATCAAAGATTACCCGAGTCCTCAGCCTCCCCCGAGGGTCGGCTTCGTCCTCGGCTTGGTTTTTGCACTTGACCACTTGGCCACTTGGCCACTTTCATATTTCGGTTGTCACGGCACGGGATTCATGGGATACTTGAATCTCTTGTTTCGCACGCCCGGCGCGCGAATGTCGGCTGGCCCAGCTGCTGGGTTCATGAACATTCCGCCTTTTCAAAGAGAGTTGCCATTGCCCACCCCGACCACCGTTGTACCTCACACTGTGACCACCGATGTGTCGCTTGCCCTGATGGCCGACCCGACCCAGAAGCTGGTCACGCCGACGCACCCCTTGGGCAGCAAGGCACGGGTGCTGCTCACCAGTGTGTTTGGTCCCTATGCGCAGGATGATGAGTTTGGTAGCCGAACGATCAACCCGATGGAGCTGTATCACAACCAGGTGACGCGGGTGCAGGGGCCGTTCTCGTTACGCATGTTTCATCGTTCGTGGGGGCTGATGCTGATTCAGGAAAACATCACCGCCCCGTGCAATTTGCTGGACTTTCCGACGCTGGACCGGTTCATCGCGGAGATTCGCACCAAGCCATACGACATCATCGGCATCAGTGCCATCATCCCCAACATGGGCAAAGTCAGGCACATGTGCAAGCTGATTCGGGAACATCAGCCCCAGGCGGTGATCGTCATCGGGGGCCACATCGCCAACATGCCGTTGTTACCCCAGCAGATCGATGCCGACCACATTGTGCGTGGTGAAGGGATGCGCTGGTTCCGTTCGTTTTTGGGCGAAAAAGTCGATAGCCCGGTGCGTCACCCGCGCATCATGTCGGGCATCGGGGCACGCACCATGGGTGTGGCCCTGCGCGAAAAACCCGGCGATGTCGCAGCGACGCTGATACCGTCGGTCGGTTGCCCCCTGGGTTGCAACTTCTGTTCGACCAGTGCCATGTTCGGCGGCAAGGGCAAGTTCATCGACTTTTACAAAACCGGCGATGAACTTTTCGAAGTGATGGTCGGCCTGGAACGCGACCTGAAAGTGCGCTCGTTCTTCGTCATGGACGAAAACTTTTTGTTTCACCGCAAGCGCGCCCTGCGCTTGCTGGAACTCATGGAAGCCAACGATAAGAGCTGGTCGCTCTATGTGTTTTCGTCCGCCAACGTGTTGCAGTCGTACACGATCGAGCAACTGGTCGGGCTGGGCATTTCGTGGGTGTGGATGGGACTGGAGGGCAAGAACAGTCAGTACAGCAAATTGAAGGATGCAGACACCCGTGACCTGATCAAAACCTTGCAAAGCCATGGCATCCGGATTCTGGGTTCGACGATCATCGGGTTGGAGGAACACTCGCCGGAGAACATGGACGCAGCGATTGATTATGCGGTGAGCCATGACACGGAGTTTCATCAGTTCATGTTGTACACGCCGATACCGGGTACACCGTTGTGGGCACAGATGGAAAAGGAAGGTCGGCTGACCGATGTGGCCTGTGACAAGACCGCGGACACACACGGTCAGTTGCAATTCAATTATCGACATGCGCATTTGCCTGCGGGCAGTGAGACGGATTATTTATTGCGGGCGTTTGGTCGTGATTTTGAAGTCAATGGGCCCAGCGTGGTGCGCATGGCGCGGACGACGTTGCAGGGTTGGAACCGCTATCGCAAGCATGAAAATTTGCGGATACGAAGGCGCTATGCGTGGGAAGCTGAGGGCTTGACGACCAATTATGCGGGGGCGCTTTGGGCGGCACGCAAATGGTTTGCCGACAACCCGGCGTTGCAGCATCGGATTGATGAAGTGTTGCACGCGGTGTACGCAGCGTTTGGGTGGAAGGCCCGGCTGCTGGCGCCGCTGGTGGGGCGATACATTTTCAAAAAGTTGCAGGCCGAGGAGGCGCGGTTGAAATCGGGTTGGACTTATGAGCCGCCGACGTTTTACGAACAGATGCGTCAGCCTGGGGAGCCGGCGATGGAGGGGGCGGCCCAGGGGTGGGGTTCGCCGAAGGTGGCCGGCGCGGGGGTCTAAGTTCGATGATGGGCCACGAAGACACGAAGGACACGAAGACGAATAAGAACAAGATAAATGAACTCAACACAGAGGACGCAGAGAACACAGAGGAGCAGTGGAAAACCGTATTGGTGCAAATGATCGGTTAAAGCGCGGGCTTTTTACTCTGTGGTCTCCGTGACCTATGTGTTGAAAATCAATTCTTGCAGATGCTTGGATGCTTCTTCGTGTCCTTCGTGTCCTTCGTGGCTCAACTTTGCTTGATGTACTAGCGTCAAAGGGGAAACAGGTTGTTCGGTAACTGCGCCAAGTCCGGTGCGGTCCACATGGCGCCGGCTTCTTGCAATACCTGTGGCAAAAAGCTGCTGGTAATCCCCAGACAATACATACCCGCGCTGCGAGCGCCCCTGCAACCGGCGGGGGCATCTTCCACCACCATACATTTTTCAGGGGGCAAACCCATGCCCGCAGCCGCCCGTAAAAAAATTTCAGGGTCGGGTTTGGTGCGCTGCACATCGCTGCCGGTGATGACCGCATCAAATCCATCGGCTGGCAAACCGATTTGCGCCAGGTTGCCCTGCACTTTCATTCGGTCAGCGGAGCTGGCGCACGAGGTGCGTATGCCGCGCTGTCGCAATGACTCGATAAAGGCTACCGCCCCCGGCAAGGGTTGCAGGTTGCCCTTGATCATTTGCAGGTAAATTTCATAAGTGCGGTGTTTGTCGGCTTCGAGGTCAATTTTCAAACCAAGTTGGGCAGCCGGTCCGCCGATGAACTTGGCCTCGCCCATGCCGGTGAAGGGTTTGAAATCAGCCGCAGCCAGTTTCACGTTGTAACGCTCGGCGAACATTTGCTGGGCTGCTTCAATGATGTGAGGTTCGGAATCGCACAATACTCCATCAATATCAAAAATCACACCCGCAATGGTCGGCTTGGCATTCATGCGTGGCATTGTAGGTTCTTTACAATGGTGTGTTCTAAAAACCCTCTCCCCGTGGGAGAGGGTGGCAGAGTCATCGAGGCCGGGTGAGGGCCGATGAAGAATAAGGCCTTGAAAGATCGTATATCCAGGAACAGTTCCGCCCTCACCCTCACCCTCTCCCGGGGGGAGAGGGGATTGTTAAGAGGGCCCAATGGTGAGTTCATCATGGCCACCAACCAACCCGGTTTGAAAGATGTGAATGAACCGACACGCCTGACCTGGCGCGCCACCCTCCTCATGGTGGGCGTGGTGTCATTGGTGCGGTTGTTGTACCTGGTGTTTTTATCGCCGTATGAACTCGTGGCCGACGAAGCCCAGTACTGGGATTGGTCCCGCCGATTGGACCTTTGTTACTACAGCAAAGGACCGGGCATTGCCTGGCTCATCGCCTGCAGCACTCGCCTGCTGGGTCACAGCGAATGGACCGTGCGTTTGCCAGCGGTGCTTTGCGGGGCCGTTGCCGCCTTACTGGTGGCACGATTGGCGATGCAGTTGGCCAAGGGTGATTCACGAGCCGGGTTTTATGCCGCCGCCTTGTTTTTACTCACCCCGGCTTACCAGGCTACATCGATGCTCATGACCATCGACGCCCCGTTATTGGTGTTTTGGGCGCTGGCGCTGCTTGCCATGGCGCATGTCACGACATCATTGCATCGTTGGTCGGAGCACAGCCCCAAGTCAGTCGGTACCCATGATGATCACCCATCACCGACCATCACCTCGTCCGTCACAGCTTCATCCGTGGGTGTCGCTTCGACAAAGTCGGCGTGGGGTTGGTGGGTGTTACTGGGGTTGGCACTGGGCGTGGGCATGTTGTTCAAGTACACCATGCTGCTGATATTGCCTGGGGTGCTGGTGTTCGTGGTGTTACGCCGACGGTCGCTGCGTTGGAACCCGCGCGCAGTGATGGGGGCAGCCTTGGCGGGGGTGATACTGGCGGTGTGTGCTTTGCCGGTGGTGATATGGAACCATCGTCACGATTGGCCGACGTATCGCCATCTGCTGGGCAACATCGAATTACCCGGCGGGGACCGCAGCCCTTCACAAACCACCCCGGTCATCACCACCCCCGCCCCTGCGACACCGACCACTGCCCCCGTTGCACCCAAAACCATGGGTGAGCAACTCTCGCAACTGGTGAAACAACCGGCGGTGCGTCGGGTGATCAACCCCATTGAATTCGTCGTGGTGCAAATGGCATTGGTCGGGCCGGGGGTGATATTGCTTTGGGTGGGGGTTCGACAGGGTTGGCAACAGCGCTGGCGTGATGGTCGAAACTGGTCGGTGCGTTTCATGCTGATTTGCACTGCGGGGGGCGTGCTGGTATTTTATGCAGTGATTTCGCTGATGCACCAGGTTGAGGGCAATTGGCCGATTGCCGCGTACGTCGGCCTGATCGCGCTGGCGGGGGCGATGTTGTGCGAACAGTTGCCACGTTATCGTGAATTGGTGGCCCAGTGGTACAGCAATACCACACGGCCCCGACCACGCATGGGTTACCTGCGACGTCAACCCGAAACCGCAGCACAAATCGGCTGGCATTGGGCGATCGCCTACGGTTTGATCGCTGGCGTGGGCATGATGTTGCTGGTGCCGCTGGCACAACTGCCGGGGTTGAAAAAGGTAATCCCCGTGCATCGACTCACCGCCGGCAGCGCCCTTGCGGACCTGGTGCAGCGCGGCATGACCAACGCCAAATTGACGACGGACCACCCGATCATCGTCACCGGGTCGTATGGCGAAACGGCTTTGCTTGCGTTTTATTTACCGGGGCAGCCGGTGGTTTACACTGCGATGTCGTACCTGGGTGGGCGAAAAAGTTCGTATGATTTTTTTGCAGACACCAACTTGGCGGACCTGAAATTGGTGGGTAAGCCGATGGTGTTGGTGACGACGGAGGCAAGGCCTTGGCGGATGGTGTTTGGGTTTGGCAACCTGCGTCAGGTCGAGCCGCCTGCGGTGACGGAATTCAAAAAAAGTACCAATGAAAAACCCAAACCCAAAGTGTACGTGGCGGAGGCGTTTTTAGGCCCATTGACAAGGGGGGACACGACAGGCCGATGAAAACGAAAGTGTTGACAGGTTGTGCGGTGTGCGGGTTACTGTTGGCCGTAGCGCATGCGCTTGATGCGCGGGTTTGGCAGGCCGTGCAGGGTCAGTGGATTGCCAGTGATGCACAGATCATGGACCGTTGGCGGATTTTTCGCGCTGCTGGTTATGCGCCGACGTGGGCGTTGATCATCACGGCCATGATGTTGATCGGTTGGCCGGGGGTGAAACAGTTGGGTTGGCGGATTGCCTGGCGAACGCCGGTGATGTTGTTTTGTGCGGTGGCGTTGAGTGCAGTTTTGGCGGAAGTTTGCAAAATCATGTTTCGGCGGATGCGGCCGGAGCAGGCCGGGGGCGAATACATGTTTCGCCCCTGGAGCGAGCGCACGTTTGATACGGGGGGGTTGGGGCTGCCCAGCAGTCATGCGACGATTGCGTTTGCGGCGATGTTCATGTTGATGCGTTTATACCCGCGTGCCTGGCCGGTGTGGTGGGTGATTGGTTTAGGTTGTGCTTTGCAACGCGTGGTAACCGGGGCACACTTTGTCAGCGATGTCACGGTGTCGGGCATCGTGGCGTGGCTGGGCGTGGCGGCGATCTGGCAGTTGGACCGGTGGCGAAACCGTGCGAAATGATTTGGCCAAGTGGCCAAGTGGCCAAGTGGCCAAGTGGCCAAGTGGCCAAGTGGCCAATAATTTTATATTGGCTGGTTTACGATCGACCGATTAACGAATTAACTGACTCACCGATTCACCATTCAGAATACCCGGGCCCTCGCCGCCACCTTCGGTGTCGCCTCGTTCCCGGCTTGGTTTATTTCATTTGACCACTTCATACTTTCAACCCACCGCTTCCACCACGATCACCATGCCTTGCAATTCCACCACGCGAATCGTTGTGCCCACGGTGATCCATTCGCCACGGCTGGACACATCCACATATTTGTCTGCGATTTCAGCCCGGCCGGTCGGTCGCAGTTCCGAAACCACCACCCCCTGCGCCCCCACTTGAACAACTTCATCACCACGACCAGTGTGCAATGGGTCGGAGGCTGCCTGCGCCGGTGCGTCGGCAACATCAACCTCGGGCACGTTGCCCGACACGGTGGCCAATTGACTGTCACGCAGCACCAGCCGATTGAACACCGGTAAACGATTGAATTGACGCAAGGCTGCAATCAACATCACCAACCCCACCGTACCTCCGACCAGCATCGACAGGGCAGACCATTGCAACTCACTGATGGTTTCACGGGCCGGCAACCCGCCCCCGGCCGTGGGCACCACCGCCAACGCCAATGCCGCGAACATGGCCGCCAACCCCGCCAAACCCATCAGCCCAAAACCGGGCGTGATAAAAAGTTCCACCAACAGCAACGCAAGACCCACCAAAAATAAAAGCAAATGCCACCATTGTGCCAACCCCACCATAAACGGCGCCCCCAGCAACATCACCAGTGCCAGCGCTGCCACCAGACCGGGCAAACTCAAACCCGGGGCCTGAAACTCCAGGTAAAAGCCCACGAACACGATCATCAGCAAAATCGCCCGCGCCCAGGGCCGAGTGAGCCAGTAAGCCACGCCCTGCACCACCGTCGGGTCATATCGACCTAAATCCGCTGCGCCGAACAAGGCTTTGAGTTCCGCTTCGCTCGCGACGATGCCCCGGCTCAAACCAAAATCCAGCGTCCGGTCCTGCGACAAGGTCAGCAGCGTCCGACCATCATGAATCGGTTGCACCAGCATGCCCAGCGTCGGGGTTTGCGTCACCTTCACCCAGGCTTGTCGATCATCATCGGTGCCCACTTGCCTTGAGGTTCGCCCCATGAGCGCCTCGTTCACCGTATCGGGCGAAGTGAATGCGGGTTGATTGATCAGCAACTGAGCCGACCCAGCCGGGGTATCGATGCCCTGTACCATCCACTGATAATCAGCGTGATTGACCACCTTGCGCTGCTGGGTGTCCTTGTGTTCCAGCAGATACAACTCGATGCCCAGTTCGCACATGGCTTGAAACAGCGCGTAGTCGTACCCGTTGGCCAGGGCTGAATCACGAAATTCTTCCAATAACGGCGACAAGGCTTTGGCACGCTCGGTGGGGTTGAGGTTTTGCCCCGGCAAAATCGGTGCGCAATCACCCAGCGTCGAACGCGGACTCATCACGATGAATCGACACGCAGCTGCGACGAGCGTGCCTGCGGAGTAAGCTTCGTCATGCACCCACGCCACCGTCGGCACGGGCAATTGTTTGATTTCACGGCTGAGTTTGATGGCACTGGTGAGCACACCACCCGGGGTGTCCAGTTCGATGACGATGACCGTGGCCCCGTCGTCGATGGCGCGCTGGGCTCGCTGTTTGAAACTTTCAACGGTGAAGTCGTAAATCAGGCCATGGATACGAATGA
>CAYRTH010000043.1:0-8753 GCA_964427135.1 uncultured Phycisphaeraceae bacterium | reverse complement strand
TCCGCCGGTGGGTAGCGCGGTCATGTTGGCGGGCAATGTGGCGGCAGCGGCCTGCGGGCGCATCGGTGCCACGGCTGGTGCGGGAGTGGTGACAGGTGATGAAGTGGCACCGGCTGGCGGAGTCGGTGTGTTACTGGTTTGTGCGCTGGTGAAAGTCGGAAGACTGAACATCACCCATGCGACCACGAAAACCAGGGCAACGACTTTTTTCGCGGCAGGAAGGTTCATAATCCCGCATTATACGTCGCAGCCCCAGCGAGCGGTTCAGGTCGTCTGTGAGCTATTGCTTTGCGTCGTAGTTGAAGTGCCGACGTCGGTGCTGACATGGTTGACGGAACGATCTTCAATGCGTGCTGAGTCATGGGAATTCACCTGATTCAACGGACGGGGTGCCTGGGCAGCACGGTTGGCATCTTCATCGACGCCGGATAAACCTTTTTTGAATTCGATGATGCTTTTGCCCAGGTTGCGTCCGACCTCCGGCAAACGTCTGCCGAAAATCAAAAGCCCCAAAAAGCAGAGCACAATGATTTCAAACGCGCCAAGGTTAAACATGGTGACCTCTTTCACGGCTGTCCAAGTTCGGTCATACCTGCAAAATATTATAGCACGATGCGGGGGTGACAACCTTTGGCTGATCAGTTGATGTTTGTTCCCCCGTGCCTGAACTTCATAAGCGTGTGGATCACACACGCTTTCCTCCTGAGTTATAGTTCGGGATTCCTGTGAATATCAACCACATGCTTATGTTCCCAAAACCATCCTGATCTTCGCGGACGAAGATCAGGCGTGAATTTTTGAATTGGGTTTCTACACTCGGCCAATTGACCACTTCTTCCCGCATGCCCCCTATACTCATGGCACTTCACAGGGACTGGAGTATGAGCATGAAAACACAGGCACAACGACGGCGGATTTACGATGGCGAAGGCGATCGTCTGGTCGGGCCGGGCGATGCGGTGGAAAAGGTGGTGCTATTACCCGACACCAGCTCGCCGCGCGATGTGAGTGCACAACCCAAACTGCGCCTGCTTTGGGGACAGAACCTGCTTGAAGATATTCAAGCTGGGCGGTATCGCACGCTGGTCTGTTCGGTCAATGCCTTTGACAACAGTCGGGGGATTATTTCACAGGTGGCCGGGGCACTGCCGACCAGTCAGTGGGACGAAGGTTCGATCACCGCTTACGCGAAGCGATTCCCCAATCAGGGCAAGGTGACGGTGATCAAGTACGACATGGACGCGATCGAAGTTTTGGCCCTGCTGCGCCCCACCGAGGCCCCGAACCTGCGATTGGAAGACCTGGCCCTGGGGTTCAAAATCGTGGCGGAAATGATTCGTCGCAAAACCAGTCGTCTGCCCGTGGCCAGCGTTTCGTTTTTAGGAGGCAGAGCCAACAAACTCGTCGATGCCCAGGGCAACGAACCCGCGTTTGAAACGGTGTTACGCACCATGTACGAAGCGGGGTTCACCGGTGATGTGTACCCGGCCCCGTGGATGTGGGCGGCCTCGTCCACCGGCGTGTATGCCCGTTACCCGTTTCCAGCGTCACTGGAATCGATGCGCGCCGGGGGGTCGTGAACCGGTTGTTTTGGAGTTGCACCCGATGTGCCATGACATCGTATAATTCATGGAGATCAAGGGTGGAAAAGGACGCAGCATGGAAATCGACCTGATGACGTTGGCCAAGCAGACCGCCTACCCCCCCGAGGCGTTTTTGTTTGTGCAGCGCGGCTTGGAGTTCACCGTCCGCCGGGTGCATGGTGAAAAAGCCATGCAACCACAACAGACCAAAGTCGAAGACACCCCCAGTCGTCATGTCAGCGGGCAGCTGCTCTGCCAGGGGCTGCGCGATTACGCCTTGCAGCAATACGGACTACTGGCCCGCACGGTGCTCAAACAGTGGCACATCAACAGCACCGAAGATTTTGGCAAAATTGTGTTCGCCATGGTCGAGTCCGGGCTGATGCAGAAAACCGATCAGGACACGGTGCATGATTTTGTCGATGTGTTCGACTTCAATCAGGCCTTTGCCGCGGAACTGGAACTGACGGTCAAAAGGACGACGACGGAACAACGGTGAATCGTGACAGAAGTGGTCAAGTGGCCGAGTGGTGAAGTGGTGAAGTGGTGATTTTTGAATCATAACACGCCTGAACTTCACGTCCGAGTGAAGTTCAGGATGGTTTTTTAAACAACAATACAGACGCGACAAGTCGCGGCGCTAACTCAAGTCAATCATCGGTATCACGAGTTGTTCCACCAGCAAGGATTTGTGCATGAGTGAATCCGAGGGCAAAAAACCCGCGTCGCCGAGCTTTCCGGCGGATCGTCATTTGTGGGAGTTTCGCTGGTTTCGTGATGCCGCCCTTTTGGTCATCGTTGCGCTCTTGATATTGCTGGTTTGGTGGACGCGGGCGATTTTGTTGCCGGTGGTGCTGGGGCTTGCGCTGGCGTACATGGCCAATCCGTTGATTACCTATTTGCAGCATAGGGCACGTCTGCCGCGCTGGTTGTCCACGTTTGGTTTGCTCATGGTCGGCCTGGTCGCCCTGAGCGGCGCGGTGCTGTATCTGCTGCCGCGGCTACTGGGGCAGGCTTACAGTCTGGTGCAGCGGGTGCCGACGTATGTGCAGACGCTGACGCAGAAATTGCAGAACCTGTTGCAGTACTCGGTGAGTTTGGAAGAACCCGCGTCACAAACTTCACCCGCAGCCGACCCCGCCGCGACGACCGCCGTGATCACGCCGGAGGCTGTCACCGCGACGGTAAAACCCGATGCTGCAAGTGTGACGTTGCCGACGGATGTCACCGCTGTGGTTGACCCCGCTGCGACCAATACCCCAGCGGAACAAGGCAATCACCTGCTGTTCGGCCCCGACGGCCTGCTTCATTCCCTGACGCAAATGGACCTGGGCCAACTCGGCTCGACCGTACTCAAATGGCTGGGCTTTGGCGTGGGCGTGGTCAGCTCCGCTTTGAGCATCACGGCTTACCTGATTCTCGCGGTGGTCATCACCCTGGTCTGCTTCTTTTATTTCAGTTGGAAGTTCGACGGCATCCTCGGCTGGTTTGGCCAATTCGTACCCAGCCACAGCCGTGTACGCTCGCTGCACATTCTGGGTCGGATGGACAAGGCCATTGCCGCCTGGTTTCGCGGTCGATTGGTGCAGGCCATGTTACTGGGTTCGATTTTGTCCATCGGCTGGGGTTTTGCAGGGGTCCCCTATTGGCTGATTTTGGGCATCCTCGGCGGCATGCTCAATCTGATTCCGTATATGTCGGGGCTGACGCTGCCTGTCGCAATACTGCTGATTTTGCTGGACGCTTTTACGCAGGGAACACCGATTTCATGGTGGGCGATTCTGCTTTGGCCGGCGCTGGTGTTCGCGTTCGGGCAGCTATTTGATGGCTGGGTGGTGGAACCGTTGGTACAGGGACAGGCCACAAGCCTGGACCCGTTGTCGGTGCTGATTGCGGTGCTCATCGGCGGAACCCTGGCCGGGGTGCTGGGCATGATTCTGGCGATACCGACGGCCGCCTGTGTGAAAATCCTTTGGCAGGAAGTGATCCAACACCGCGTGCGCGAAATACTCAATGGTTCGATGAAATCATGAAGTGGTCGAGTGATTGTATTTGCTGATGTTTAGCGCGGACGCTTTGCGTCGGCGCTGTGGTTCATTGATTGGGGTGCCTGTGGGTAAGTGCCGTAGCCAACTGACCGCGGGTTACCACCCGCGGCTATGAGGATTGTGAATTGCTTCATTCAGCCACGGGCAGTAACACGCGGCTCAATCATTTCATTACTCGACCAGTGGCGCATCCGTTCACGCTTCATGGTTCAATACCCCGCATGGGTGACCCCACCCCAAAACGCATTCTGTTGATTCGACCCTCGGCTTTGGGCGATGTGGTGCGTACCGTGCCGGTGCTGGTGAGTTTGCGCCAAGCTTACCCGCAGGCACAAATCGATTGGCTGGTGCAGGACAACTATGCCCCGGCCATCGCGGCACACCCGGCCTTGTCGGGGGTTGTGCCCTTTGCCCGTAAGCAACTTTCGCGCTGGTATCAGCCGGGCAATGGCATGAAGCAAGCCCTGCAATGGGTGCGTGAACTTCGCCATCATCACTACGATGCGGTGTTTGATTTGCAAGGGTTGGCACGTTCGGGGTTTATCGCCCGGTTGACCGGGGCACGACTGCGCATTGGTTTTGCCAACGCTCGTGAACTGGGCTGGCTGGGTTACAACCAGCGTTACCCCATCGCCCCCCGATTGCACACCGTCGAACGCATGCTCGGTTTACTGGCAGCACATGGGTTACCCGTGGTGAGGGACATGCGCTTGTACCCACACGATGATGAATTGTGGTGGTTGCAGCAATATCAAAGTGAACATGCGTTGGACAAGCAGCCGTATGTGATCATCGCCCCCACCGCTCAGTGGTTGTGCAAATGCTGGCCGATCGACCGGTTCCTTGAGCTTGCCCGACGGATACACACCTCGCTGAAGCCCGCCCCCCGACTGGTCATACTCGCTGCCCCGCATGAACGAACCTACCTGCAACCCCTGCTCGATGGTTTGACCCATGAAAAACCTTTGTGTCCGACCACAAGCGTCGGGCAAATGCTCGCACTGGTGAGTCGTTGCCGGTTGCTGGTGTGCAATGACTCCGCCCCGCTGCACATGGGTGTTGGCTTTGGCAAACCACTGGTCGCCCTGTTCGGCCCAACCGACCCATCCCTCGTCGGCCCCTACCAGCGTCCCGAAACGGTGATTCAACCCCCGCAGTTACCAGCCGACTTGGACCTGCGCCGCTATCGCCATCATCGCAATGACCAAAGCCTGATCGGGCAGATCAGTGTCGAACAGGTGTGGGGGAAGGTGAACGATCAGTGGGGAATCGGGTGATAAGTGACTTATATTTCGGATTTCGAATTGCGAATTTCGAATTTATAAAACACAAGAAGCAATGAGACGGCGTTTACCACGCCAAACGATCGTCCGGTGACGATTTGATGCTATCAAATTCGCAATTCGCAATTCGAAATTCGAAATTCCCTCATTTGGCCCCTTGCCTGCGAACCGTTAAACTCACCTTTCACTTAAGTTCACCACGATCCAGCGGAGCTTGCGCTTGCGTAAAAACCTGATCAGTCGTCGTGCCCGACAGTGGTCCCTGGCCGGGCTTTTGACTTTGAGTTCAATCGGTCCCCTGGCGGTACAGGCCCAGGGGGTGGACCTGGCCAATCGACCGGTGGGGGACCTTCGCATTGAGGGCTTGCAGCAGGTGTCCGAGGCTTTGGCACTCAATCAGGTTCGCTTGCAAAAGGGTGACCCGTATAACCCGGCACTGGTGCAGGAAGACATCGTTCGTTTGACGCACCTGGGCCGATTCGGTGCGGTGACAGCCAAGGTTGAACCCCAGGCCGACGGAACGCTGATTGTCACCTATCAGGTGAAGGAACTGGCCACCCTGGCGGATGTGCTGACAGTGGGCAACAAGGAAATCTCCGACCAGGAATTAGTAAAACTGTCAGGGTTGCGCAGCGGTGACCCGGTGGATTCGTTCCTGATTCAGCGGGCCATCAATCAGATGAAGGCTGAGTACGAGAAAAAGGGTTATTTTCAGGCGGAAATCGGCTTTGACCAGCAACAGTTGGACGAATCAAACCTGCTGATTTTCCGGGTGCGTGAAGGGGCGATGTCGCGCCTGAAGGAAATTCGTTTTGAAGGCAACACGCTGTTCGAAGAAAAACCGCTCATGGGGCAGATCAAGTCGCGGACCTATTTTTTCATTTTGCGCAAGGGCGAAGTCAACCGTGAACAGTTGGAGCAGGATGCCGCCAAGCTGCGCGATTTTTACCGCGATGCCGGTTACCTGGATGCCCAGGTCGGCAGGCGCATCGACATCAGCCCCGATCAGCGCGAAGCGGTCGTGGTGTTCGTCATCAACGAAGGTCGGCAATACACCATCGATCGCATCATCATCGAAGGCAACGAGCTTTTCAGCAGCGAACAAATCATGGCGGCCATGCTCGTCAAGCCCGGCGATGTGCTGGTGGCTGAAAAGGTGAAAAAAAGTTACGACGCGGTACTCGACCTTTACGGGAAACTGGGCTTCATCGAAACCCGTATCGAACGCGGCCCCGGCACGCAGGGCTTTGAACGGGTGTTCCACGAAACCGAACCCAGGGTCGATCTGGTCGTGCGCATCAACGAGGGCAAGGCTTACAATGTGGGCAAGGTCATGGTGTCGGGCAACCTTTCGACCAAAGACAAGGTCGTGCAGCGACAGATTCGCGGCATCGAACCCGGGCGCCGATTCGACCGCACCGGCATCACCACCACCGAACAGCGCCTGCGCGAATCACCCCTGTTTTCCGATGCCAGCGTCACCGTGCTGGGCGACCCGGAAGATGAGACCCGCGATGTGCTGGTCGAGGTCAAAGAACGGCAGACCGGCAGCATCAGTTTCGGCGCCGGCATCAGTTCCGACTCGGGCATCGTCGGTGCGATTGAACTGACCCAGCGTAATTTTGATATTGCCGACGTGCCTGAAAGCTGGGGCGAGTTTTTCACCGGCAGATCGTTTCGCGGAGCCGGCCAGTATTTCAATTTGTCATTGCAACCGGGCAACGAGTTCAGCAGGTACAGCGTGAGCTTCCGTGATCCGGCGTTTTTGGAAACGGATTACTTTTTGGACCTGTCAGCGTTTTACGTGGAACGTGAACGCGATAACTACGATGAAACCCGTGGTGGCGGCACGGTCGGCATTGGTCAGCGTTTTGGGGATGTGTGGTCGGCTTCGATCCGTGCCCGTGGCGAAAATGTCGAAGTTGACAGCATCGCCTCCGATGCCCCGCGTGATGTGTTTGACGTTCAGGGCACCAACCTGATCACCAGTCTGGGATTCGCGGTCACACGCAACACCACCGACAGCGGCTTGTTTCCGACCAAGGGTAGTCTGACCGAGCTTTCGATATCGCGGGCAGGTTTGCTGGGCGGGGCATATGAGTTCACCCTGGCCGAGGCCAGTTACCGAAAGTTTTGGACGGTGGATGAAGACTTTTTCGGTTACAAGACGGTGGTGACATTCCGCAGCGAGGTGGGCTACATTTTTGAGGATGTGGATGAGGTGCCGTTGTTTGAACGGTTTTACGCCGGTGGCCGGACACTGCGCGGGTTTTCGTTCCGGGGGATTGGGCCGTTGGGTCTGCTGCCGCTGCCCAGCACGGCTTTGAGTGATGATCACGTCGGCGGCACCTGGCTGTTCATCGCCGGGCTGGAATACAACTTTCCGATTTATCAGGACACGTTGCGGGGCGTGGTGTTCGTCGACTCCGGCACGGTCGCCAACGATGTGAGTTTCGGGGAATATCGCCTGGCCGTGGGTGCGGGTGTGCGTTTGAAGGTGCCGTTTTTGGGCCAGGCACCTTTTGCGCTGGACTTTGCCGTGCCGATCATGAAGGAAGAGGGCGACGACACACGGATTTTCAGTTTCGATATTTCGCTGCCGTTTAGATGATGATCAAAGAAAGTGGTCGAGTGGCCAAGTGGCCAAGTGGCCGAGTGAAAGACCCCGGCTACGCGCCTGTTCTGCTCTGTGACCTCCGTGTCCTCTGTGTTGAAATTCGGGGCTTTGGGGTACCCTTAACTTGAAACACACAAGCGGTTTTTGCCCGTCGCGGTCGGGGATGATAGAACATGACCCCTGCTGGTAGCGTATGACAGGGGTTCATTCATAGAATGACGCGCGGAAACAGTGATTCGACAAACCATGGAGCGATTGCAATGTCCAAGTCCGTTAAATCAATGTTGATGTTGGTGGCTGTGGCGCTGGTGCTGGGTACCGGCGTGTTCGTCGGGGCACAGGCTGGCAAGGCACGGCCGGTGGCGGTGGGTGTGGTGGATGTGCAGCGGGTGTTTGATGCCCTGGCGGAGAAGGTTCAGGCCGATGCCGACCTGCAGACCAAGGCCGACCGACTGCAGCAGGAAGGGCAGGAACGCGAACGTAAAATTCAGGACCTGCAAAAGGATTTGGAAGTACTGGCCGCCCCCGGTTCACCGGCCCATGCCCAGAAGCAGGACGATCTGGAACGCATGGCCATCGAGTTTCAAACATGGCGCAACTTTCAAAGCCAAAAACTGCAACGTGAACGCGCTGTTCGTTATGAACAGCTTTACCGCAAGATGAGCGAATCGTTGGGCAAGTTGGCCAAGGAAAATAATTTTGACCTGGTGATGTTCAAGGAAGGGCCGTTTGACACCCGCAACGTGAAACCCGAACAACTGGGCACGGTGATTCAGTTGCGCAAGGTGCTTTGGACAGCCGATGATTTGGACCTGACGGACATGCTGGTACAGCGAATGAATAACGAGTTTAAGAACATGGCCGCCCCCAAGCCGTGATGACTTTTGTAGCCCAGCCGCCCCCGGCTGGGTGAGTCACCATGGACTTACACACCGCCGAGGGCGGCGGTGCCACATTGAATGCAACACGGCGGATACCATCCGCCGCTTTAAGCCGCCGATGGCATCGGCGGTTTTTTTGTTGATAGTTCATGGCACTGGCAGACAAGCTGCCAGTGGCACACGCGATGTAGCCCAGCCGCCCCCGGCTGGGTGAGTCACCATGGACTTACACACCGCCGAGGGCGGCGGTGCCACATTGAATGCAACACGGCGGATACCATCCGCCGCTTTAGGTTCTACGGACATTCAAGCTTGCCATTGGGATCCGTCGATAAGGCGCA
>CAYRTH010000042.1:0-23249 GCA_964427135.1 uncultured Phycisphaeraceae bacterium | reverse complement strand
CGGGGGAACCGGGGGCGGGGGTGGTGGTGGGTTGAGGCGCAGCAGGTCGCACAGCGACGGCGGCGGTCGGCGTGGTTGACGCAGCAGGGCTGGTCGATGTAGGCGTGGTTGCGGGTTTGGCAGCGGGGGGCGTGGTTGATGAGGGGGGTGTGTGCAGGTCGTACAAACGACGGGCAAAGCGCAGGGCGTCTTCAATGGTCATGCCGGCGAGTGATTGATCGAGCGGTCGGTTGGAACCCAGCAAACCGCGCATGAGGTCGTCGCTGGCCTTGCCACCGTCGAGGCCCCCCAGTCGGATCAGGGCGTTGCTGGCAGCGATCAGGTTGGGTTGTCGTGCCAGAAATTCGACGGCTTTGGCGGAAAGCGATTTTTCGGCAGCGGCGATGTCGGCGAATACGGCAAAGGGTGACGGCGCAAGCGGTGCTGCGGGGCGACCCTCGGGCATCGGTGCAGCGGCGGCTTCGATCGTGGGGAAGTGGATCACCGCCAGCGCCTGCCAGGCAAGTTCACGCAAAGGGGCAGGGGTGTCGCTGCGCAGTAATTTGAGGAAGGCATGATCCCCCGATGCGATGACCAGCGGTTGCGTCAGGTTGAGTTGCGGTTGGCCATCGATGCGGGTGATGGTGGCAGCGGGTAACGAATGATTGGGGTCGGTGAAGGTGAAGGGTGAGTTTGCTGCGCCAAACAGTTCATCGATGGTCAGTGCATAGCGCGGCAGACGCAGGCTGACTTGTTGCGTTGAATGCAAGGAAGTGGGCGCGAGCTTGGCGGAGGCCAGCAGTTGAAGGGTGCGCTGGGTGAGGGTGGCATCGGTGCTGCCCAGTAGTTGGGTACTCAGCCAATAGGCAGCCAGGGGCTGAGTGTTGTTGCGTTGCAAGAGCGCCAGAATGACATCATCACGGCGAGCGGGGTCGGTCAATGTCAGACGGACCTGCTGAGCAAGCAGCGCGGCGATGTTGGGGGCGGCCGCGGTTGGGGGTGTGGTGCCCGGCGCGGTTTCGGTACCGGGGCCGGGGGTGGTGGTCAGCGTGAGTACGTTGGGGTCCAACATCATGCCCGGCGGGGTGGGCACTTGGTTGGCGGATGTGTCACGGCTGGCGGTAAAAATTTGGTCCAGCACTATCAGCGCAGGTGGCGACCCGGGGGTGTTGATCAGGCGATTGGCGGTTTCGATGAGTAATGTGAGTACTTCGGGTTCGGGGTTCTGCGTTTGCGCAAGGCCACCCAAAGCCAAAAGTTGCGTGGTCGGGTCGGGGTTGCGTGCGGCCAATTTCAAAAGGCTGAGGCTGGCATCGGTGGGGGGAGTGACGGCCACGAGTTCGCGGATGAGGGTGGAACGTGCGGCGGGGTCTTTGCCATCGAGTATGGCTCGGCTGACGTTGTGCACATCATCGCCCGGTTGTGACAACGGAAATAGTTTGGCACCGGCCAGGGCTTGTGATGCCAATCGAAGGTTCAGCGGATGCGGATCAGCGGTCACCAGTTGCACGAGGGTGTGCAATTGCATGAGGTTGTCGCGCGAAGGCCCCCCGGCACCGACGGAGGCTTTGGCGAGACTGCGCAGGGCTTCGAGCTGGAGCAGGCTGATGCGCCAGGGAAGCGGCGGCGGGCCATCGATTTGCAGATCGCGGACCACGGTGGGGCTGACATCGAAAATCGCCCAGACCAGTTGCGGGCGTGGTGCTTCAAACTTGGAGGGCGCAGACATGACGACGCGACGCAGTTCACCCAGCGCTGCGGATTGTTGCCGATAAAGTTCAGCGGCCAGGGACTGGGCACGGGCGCGATCGGCACGGGCCTGGGGCGTTTCACCGGGTTGCGGCGGTTCGACCCGTGGGCGGAGCGGTTCTTTGCGTGTGAGCAAGTCAGAGCGAATTTTCAGGTTGTAAAGGTTGTCGGCTTCGCGGACGGAGCCGGTGGGTATGAAACGCTCGAGGTTCCAGCGAATTTTGCCATCGGGTTCAACGGTGATGGAGCGAGCGAGCATTGGTTGCTGGGTGGTCACGTTCATGCCCGGCGGCAGTGCGACGGCCACGGCTGATTCATCAGGGGCAATGGCACGCAGGCCGTTAAGCCCGGGTTGGCTAGTATGCGCCGGTTCAAAAGGGGACATCGAATCGTCGGAAGGTAAAGCACCGGCAATCGGAGCGATACCGCCTTCAGCAGGGTTGGTGGGTATTCGCCAGGCAACAAATCGTCCGCCACGGACACGAATGGTGTTGGCGTCCAGGTCCAGGTTTTTGTCGCTCACCGGCACGACGACAGGGAGGGCCAAATATTGTTTGCCGGGTTCGACTTGTAAATCCCACACCGGGTCTTCGATGCGATCGACCAGCAGGGTGCTCAGGGATATCAATTGGTCGATGGAAAGATCGATGGTGTCAGGACGGTTGGGGATTGCAGCCGGAGCGGGGGCGAGCGTCGGTGGGGCGGGGGTGTCAGCGTTTTGTGCCACACTGGTGGGTGATAAGGGAAACACCAACACACCGGCTGCCAAAATCGTGGTCAACTTCAAGGGGTTGATGAGCAGGTGGCTGATGCGTTCAGGGCGATCATCGTGCCGCATGGAATGAACTCCCGAAAAAATGGTTCACGCGGATCAATTATTGCTGCGAGCATACGACACTATACGATACCTTGGCAATCGATGGCTTGGCTGAGGTTCAAAACCAAAGCGATGGGGTTTGAGCCATCACCGCAGGTTGCCACCCGCGGCTATACGGAACAATCATCGATCTTCATAGCCGCGGGTGGTAACCCGCGGTGTATAAGTTCGTGACATCGTGACCCTTGACTTGGTGGCTTTGGAAAAAAATGACCATGTACTTGACATCGCCCATGGGCGTGCTAAATTGATAATGAATTATCAATTGCACCATCGTCACGGTGATAGAACATGGAACGAGACACCCGACAGCGACAGGCGATCCGCGATTGCTTTGAGCGTGAGCATCGGCCGTTGTCGCCGCAGGAAGTGTTGCACCTGACACAACGGGCGCTGCCCAAACTCGGGCTGGCCACGGTGTATCGCACGCTCAAGTCTTTGGTCAATGACGGGCAGTTGATGGTGGTGGAGGTGCCCGGCGAACCGCATCGCTACGAACTGGCGGGGCTGGGGCATCATCATCATTTTCATTGCCGATCGTGTAACCGGGTGTTTGATGTGCCCGGTTGCGGATTGCAGGAAAAGCTCACCAAGTTACCCACTGGTTTTGAGGTCGAAGATCACGAAGTTTGGCTGACTGGGTTGTGCAATGCATGCAAAACCGGCGATAAACCGGAAACGGGTGCATCCGTCAGATATAAGCCTGTGAACAGTTCACGAGCGACCAATAAACCATTGGTGATGAGCGAAAGCTAATGCGTCAGGGAATGGTCATTTTGTTGATGGCGAGTCTGCTGGCTGCATTTGCTGGACCGGGGCTTTGGCTGCATCAACAGTTGGACCATCAACAGGACCAACAGCATGGTCACCAGCATCATGATGCGGGGATGATGCACAACCATCAACATGATGGCGTTCATACCCATGGTTGTGAGCATCATGGTCATGCTGCTGCGATGGGCGGCAATAACTCAACCAACCCTCATTCATCGTCGAAACCTTCGCCACCGAAGTCACACGATGATTGCTCGGTGTGTCATTTGTTGCTGACGGTGCAGTCAAGCACACTGGAGCAAGCATCAGCCGTGGGGTGGTTGGATGTGGTCACCCAGCGATCAACATGGGTCGATGAATCGTCTGCACACCTGGCATGGGTTGGTTTTGTCAGCGGGCGTGATCCGCCTTTGCTTCACCTCTGATCGCTCACAGCTTTTTTCGGCGTAGATTTTTCGTGCATTGATTTATCCTCCGACACCGGCTGGTGACAGCCCGGCTATTACCCATGATGTTTCAACCGTTGCAAAAACCTGCTTTCACGCTGATCGAGCTATTGGTGGTGATATCGATCATCGCTTTGCTCATCGGCATCCTTCTGCCGGCGCTGGCGCAGGGTCGTCAGGCTGCCAAGTCGATGGCGTGTCTGTCCAACCTGAGGCAGCTATCCCTGGCGCATTGGATGTACCTGAGTGATCATCAAGGACGCTTTGTCAATGTCGGTCTGGCGCATGGCGGCGTACACGCCAACGAAACCGCAGCGTGGGTCAAAACCCTGCAAAACTACTGGACCAGTCGGCAGGACAGCGGCCTGGGCGAAGAAATCAAGGCACGTTCCCCGTTGGATGTCAGCCCGCACTGGCCCGGTCCCAGTGGTGTGCCCGTTCCGCCGAGTGTGAATCAGTATCGACGGACTAGTTACGGGCTCAATGATTACCTGACTGAATTTGCTGCCCCGCAGTTTCGTGCTTTGCGGATTGATCAGGTGCCACGCCCTGCTGTCACCGTGCAGATGGTCATCATGACGTATGAGGGGGATTTTGCCGGGTCGGATCATCTGCATGTCGATGCCTGGTTTTCACTGTTCGGTTCATCAGCAGCGCTGGCGGCCAATCAGGTACAGATCAATGCGGTGCGGGGTGATAAAACGTCGCCCAATGCGGTGAGCAACTATGCGTATTTGGATGGTCACGCTTCCGCCGAGGCATTTGAAAAAGTGTATCGCAATGTGAATGAAAATCGGTTCATACCGGCTGTCGCCCGGTAACAGTTTGGTCAACCTTTAACCAGGCCGAGGATGAATATCATCGTCGGCAAACCTTGAGGAGAGAACGAGTATGAGAGCTATGAAACAAAACAGGGAACGGACATGGGCACTGCTGGGCGGTGCTTCGATATTCACTTTGCTGGCGGCGAATCCGACCATGGCGCTGCCCCCCGGCCCGGACCCGGATCACCCGGACATCGAACTGGTGGTGCACGAGGAGGGCACGGACAAACACATCGAATCAACCATACCGATGTGGTACAGCGTCAGCCCGGAATCGCGATTTGCGTTCCGTGCTGACCTGGGCGGCATTGCCACCGCTTCGCCCGGTTACCCCGGTTTTGGCGCAGGTGAACACGATCATGGCGACGATGATCACGATCATGACCATGATCACGATCATGACCATGATCACGATCATGACCATGATCACGATCATGTACCCTTTGATCCGAGTGTGACACCTTCGACCACGCTGCGGACTTGGAACCCGGCGACGGGCATGTTCGAGGCGGCGGATAATGAACGGGTGGAAATATTCAAGGCCGCAGGCCCGGGCAATATTTATCACACCATCATCGGCGGAAGCAGCATCACCACCGGTGATATGGACAGCGATGGGCAGATCATCGTGCAGATCGGCACGACCGACAGCACCGGCGGCCTGCATGCCCACCTGCTCTGGTATCTGACCACCAGCAGCGGCAGTGCGGATTTCGGGGCGTACCTGGTTGAAATCGTGATATCAGCGCCCGGTTACGAAACGTCGGAACCGTTACCTGTGCTGTTTAATTATGGTTTGAGCGACAGCGATTTTACCACAGCCATATGGGGTGCAGCGGCCCTTTATGCGATCCCCGAACCGACCACGGGCCTGATGCTTGCGGGGTTGGGCGGCTTGGCAATGCTGCGGCGGCGACGATAAGAGAATGCTCAATAAGCCGACAACGGGTCGTGAGGGCAGAAAGTAAGGTGGGGGGACAGGGCGGCGCGCGATGCGTCGCCCTTTTTTATTGGATCGATGTATATGACTTTTTTTTGACGCCGTGCCCTTTAGGGCCGGATGGTTTGATTCATCATTCATTGAAAACCATCCGGGGCTAAAGCCCTCGGCGTCATACCTTCATCGACTCACAAACGCATTGCCCTTGACCAAAAATCGCAGGGGTTTATTCGCCCAGTCCCCGGCGTAACTCACCCCGATGCGCGGGGTCACGGCAATGCGATCAGCGGCATAAGCACGTTGTCGTACCTGCTCGACCCAAACCACATCACTGGCGCACAAATCGATGCCATCGAGGCAGCGGTCCAGTTGCAGGGCGCTGCACAGGCGGGCCGGGCCGGTGGTCAGTTCATCGTCGCGCAAAGTGCGATCATGTTTTTTGCGGTCGCGCTGACGGTGCTTGTGCATGAGGGGCAAACCTTCGACAGGCTGCAGGGCACGGATGAGCACGGCCGTGGGCTGATCGATGGTTTGGGTGACGATGTTGAAACAGTGGTGCAAGCCGTAGGTGAAATAAATGTAGGCGGTTCCGCCATCGAGCCACATTGAATGGTTGCGCTGGGTGCGCCTGCCTCGTGCGGTGTGGGCCGCCAGGTCATCGATGCCCAGGTAGGCTTCGGTTTCGACGATGATGCCTGATAAGCGCTGACCGTCGATCACGCGCACCAGTAACTGACCAAGCAGTGTCCGCGCGACGGTGACCGGGTCGCGCTGGTAAAACCGACGTTCGATGCGCAGCATGGTTGATTTCGAATTTCGAATTTCGGATTTCGAATTTGTGTTGAGTTGCGGGTCAACACTATTTGAATTGGCTTTCCGTTGAATCATACAACCCATTTAGCTTACATCAAACCAACTCTGTCAATTCGAAATTCGAAATTCCATATTCTAAATTTTCAAGCGTAACTATGCAGCCCTGCAAGTAGCAGGTTCACGCCCCAGTAGGTCCAAAGCATGACGATGAAGCCGATGATGCTAAGCCAGGCGGTGACCAGTCCACGATTGTTGCTGGTGATGCGCACATGAATAACGATCAGGTACACGATCCAGGTGATCAGTGCCCAGGTTTCCTTGGGGTCCCACGCCCACCATCGGCCCCAGGCATGGTCCGCCCAGTATGCCCCCAGCAAAATACCCACGCCCAAAATCCAAAACGCCAGTTGCAGCACGACCATCTGCGCTTTGTCCAGGTCCAACAACGTGCGCGACACCGGTGACAGATTATCAGCACCATCACTTATGACGTTCGAATCATCACTCGTTTGCTTCAAGGTCGTGGCATCGCAATTCACCGCGGATGAAAGGCTGGCGTTTTCCGCCACCAGGTTCATGGGCGGACGCAGGGAGCGGGACATAAGCCCTACGATGGCAGCGTCCTGAAAGTAGTAGGTCGCCAGGTAAAACAGCGACAGGAAAAAGCCCAGCCCGATGAGCGAGTAACTGGCCAATACCAGGTTCACATGCAGATACAAAATGCGGCTGGTGGCCAGAATGCCCGCGACAGGGGAAACATCACTGGAGGGAATATCGACCGTGTTGGCAAAAAGTAGCGCGGCTGCACCCAGGGCTGAGGCTGCGACGCCGAACAGCCATTGACGTTTGAGGAACATGATGACGATGCCGACAACGACGCCGAAGAAGGAAATGGCGATGAACGATTCATATTGGTTATGGATCGGCCAACGTTGT
Organism: uncultured Phycisphaeraceae bacterium; assembly: GCA_964427135.1. Taxonomy (GTDB): domain Bacteria; phylum Planctomycetota; class Phycisphaerae; order Phycisphaerales; family Phycisphaeraceae; genus JAJXSS01. Next base: position 15,911 of record CAYRTH010000042.1, on the reverse strand, counting down.
GCCAGAATCGTGCGCACCACCATGCCTGCAAAATGAATGGCCACCCCAAGCAAAAGCAAGCCGACGCCGGTGAAAATCAACCCCCTGCGACCGATCGCCAGCGACAAAAGTAAAACGATCACCGCCAGGGCGTAAGCGACATAACCGATGGTCAGACGTTTGGTGACGTTGTAAACGTACTCAAGCTGCCCGCGCCAGGCAGGCGGGTACGTCGTCGGATGCACCTGCGGTAGCAGCGTCGCCAATTGATCGAGTTTGGCGTTGACCGTCGGGGCATCGGCCTTGACCCATGCAGCCCCCAACTCGGCAAACAACTGACGCAAGGGCGCTGCCTGCGGGTCGGTGCCGGGTATTTCGGCCAGTGTCAGCCAATGGTCATCGCCGGGTGTGGGGCTGATCAGGTGCAGCATTGCGCCCCAGTTTTCAAACGTCTGCCAGGCGCCCATGAATTGATTGCGCCCTTTGAGCAGTCGCGCATCGGCATCGGCTGCCTGAAACACCGGTTGCAAGCGCGGGTCCATGAACATGGCCGGGGTCAATCGACCTTTTTGCTTCCAGCTTTCGGCTTCCTCCGGCGACAACTGCAAGGACGAAAGCATCGCTTCGCGCAGGGGCAGCACCTCAATGTAAATCACCGGCTTGTTGAGGTAGTAGGCCTTGTTGAACAGCAGGTCGAAAAAGGTGAACACCGGGTCGTAGCGTTTACTTTTTTCGATCAGCAGATTTTTCCAGGCGGGCTTGCCGTATAAACGTTCGAGTTCTTCACGGGCGAAGGTGTCGAGTATTTTTTGCCGACCTTCGAAGACACTGATTTTGCGGATGGCTGCGAGGTTCACCTGTTTGGCAAAGGCGATGTGGGCTTCATGCGTCAGGGTGGCACCGGGGGAGCCGGGGGAACCGGGGGCATGAAAGTGGGCGTGGTGATCGTCGGCGGTGGGGTATGGTGATTGACCAAGTAATAGTGCAGGCCATGCGAATAGGCACAGGTAAATCAGCACGATAGTTTTCATTGTCAGATTCATGGATCATTTTCCATCACTTACAAGCCATTTCATCACTGAGCGTTGGGTGGGGCGGGCGTCCCGCCTGCCAATGGGCGTTAGCCCATTTCGAGCAATATCATGCGTTCATATGAGCCTTCGGCTCATTGACAGGCGAGACGCCTGCCCCACCTATACCAGTGGTAAAACTGTTGTCTCGCCCCCGGTGATTGACCGGGGGCTATATGGCACGGGGGCGGGCAGCACGTTTCATCAAATAAGGTTTCAAGTAAAAGGCCCAGGGAATACCCAGGGCGACCATGCACCCGCCCACGAAAATGATTCGGATGCCCACGTTGTTGCCGATGCCCAGAATGGTATAGCGCTGCTGATTCGTGAAGCGACCTTCGTTGTCACGGTTCCAGCGCATGGGGTCTTCGGAATCGCCGGGGTCCCAGCCGGTCTGACTGAGTTTGATGCCCTGATGATGCAGCGGGTTGTTGAGTCGTGCCTCGCCTTCGACGGTGCGCACCACCTGTCGGTCCGCGTCGCCCTGCAAATCAAGGATCGACAGGTTGGCGACAAAATCGCGCGGTATCTGTGTGCCCGGGTACGGCTGCATTTCAAAGCGTTCCAACTGCATCGCAAAGGGCAAGGGCAAACTCAATCGACTGAACGCCAATTGCACATTGCCCACGCCCGGTATATCCACCGTCACCGGTTTGTGATACTCATCGGGGAACATCGGGTAACGCATGTGCGTCAGCCAAACCCGGCGTGACCAGGGTTGGGTTTGACCGTCAGCCGAGATGATGGTGGTTTCCAAATCGACGGGCAACAGCGCATTGATGAGCGTGCCCTCATCCTTGGGGTTGCGCTGCGAGCGTGGGGTGATGCGTGGCTGGGTGCTTTGCATCGCATGGCTGAGTTTTTGCACCACATGCACCCAGCGTTCTTTGCCTTCCATCCGACCCAGCGGAAACCGGTCATCAGGGAATTGACCACGAAACGGCTTCATGCCCGGCAAACGCACCATCAGTTCCAATTTCGATAAATCATCGTCAGCGGCAAGCAAGCGAAATTGCGGTTTGCTCGCGTCAATATAAGTAAGTTGGATCGAAGGGTCCGGGTCGGAACGCAAACCCATCGGCCCGGCATTGGGGTTGTCCGGTGCGGGGGTGAAATCCTGCGATCGCTCCGGGTATCGGTGCATGGCCATGCGCGTGAAGATGCGCTGTCCATGGGTCACTTGCACCATCGCACGGGTGTCGCTGGCGCCCTGGTAACCGGGCGTGACAAAGCGCAGGTCATACGGGCCGATGTCGGTGATGTTCAGGGTGTACCCCGTGTCATCAAGTTCAACGGTTTGCCCCGGTGCAATCGCCAATACTCGTCGATAATTTTGCGCAGGGATTTCGACGACCAGGCCATGCGAACCGTCGAACTCGACCATCAGGTCGTCGATGCGATCTTGCGGCGGCTGATATAAAAACTCAATGCCAAAGCTGGGCATGTCGATGATGCGCTGGGCGGGCACGTTGGCAAGCAGCATGGCCACCATCAGGCCTTGGGTTTTGTCACGGTCGCCCAGTTCCAGGCGCAGGGCCGGGTTGGGGGGTGCGTCGCTGGTCAGTGAGCCATGCACACGACCATCGACCCAAATATTTTGCAGTTCACCGTAGGCGATGAATTCACGAATGGTGACGCGCAGGTTGCTGCCGAACAGTTGGACGAAGGCGGGGTCCTGGTGCAGGGTGATGTTCAGGGGGCGTGGTTGGCCGGAGAGGTAATCGTTGTAGCGGGGTAGGCCGGGGAGTTCGGCCATGAGGACGGGTTGGCTGCCGGGGGCGGGGGTTAAAAAGTAGAGGGCCGGGGTGGTTTTATCGTAAAACCGGTCGATCGGCTGGCCGCCCAGATCACGGCGAAAAAGGATCGTGTCGCCTTCGATTTTTGCCTGGGCATAGAACAAGGTCCCCAACCCCATGAGCACGATGCCGGTGTGCACGGTGAGCACGCCCAGGTTGACGAAGCGAAACTCAATTCGGCGGATGGTCGCCCAAATCATGTTGACGATGAACAGGCCCAGAATCAATTTCATCGGCCAACGGTTGTAAAACTCAAGCTCAGTCATGTCGAACCAATGCAGACGATAAATGATCGTCGCCTTGTGAAGGGTAAACCAGGGGTGGGTGGTGATCCAATGATGGGCTGCCAACCAGGCCAGGGCATTGGCACCCAGGCCGAAGATGAGCACCAGCAGTGCCGCCAGGCCCATGTACTTTTTGGGTTGTTGCCAAAGCAGGTAAGCCAGAATCATGGCTAAGCCGAGGGTGCCGACGCTGGTGAAGCCGTAGATCAAACCCTTGGCCAGAAAGGCGACGGGAACCGAGGCCAGCGTGCCGTAGAGGGCGACGCAGGCGAGCAGTATCACCGCGAGGGTGATGGAGGAAAAGGCGCGGGTGAGCCAGCGCAGGGGTGCGGGCAGCAGCAGGTCTTGTTGTTTGATGCGTTGATATTTGGCGCTCAAGATTCGATCCTGGGGACAATGGGGTGGAAAGAAGTTTATACCGGATAACGGAAGAAGGAAATGATATAGATCAAAAAGCCGCCGATGTTATCGGCGGTCTGCTCTGATGGATGTTTTCGTTGCTTGGATCAAGACGGCGGATGCCATCCGCCGCTTTATGAAGACATCGTCGAGGACGACGGTGCCACAATGCCCCCGGTTTGATTTTTCACTGGGTCACATTGACTGGAACGCATCCGTTTACCTGCCTATCGTCATCTGACATCGCCGATGTGGTCGTTGGCGATTATGGTTCCATGAGCGGTTTTGCCGATGATTAGGCGAAGGCAACTCGGCAACACCCCAGCTAATTTTTCGTCCACTTACGCAAACGCAAAGTCGGTTCATCAACGGGAGCCTCATTCACATGGCTGTCGGCAATCATCAAACCGGGAATGGCAAAATCAAGGAAGTTCACGCCGCGGTGGTACGCTTCGCCGGTGACTCGGGCGACGGCATGCAACTGGCCGGCACGCAGTTCACCGACACCTCGGCGGTGTATGGCAACGATGTGGCCACGCTGCCGGACTTCCCGGCGGAAATTCGCGCCCCGGCAGGCACCGTGGCCGGAGTGTCAGCGTTTCAAATCAACTTCGCGGACAACGATGTGTTCACCCCCGGCGACAAGGTTCATGCCCTGATCGCCATGAACCCGGCTGCCTTCAAGGCCCACATCGAAGATGTCGAGGTCGGCGGCATCGTCGTCGTCAACGATTCCGAGTTCACCAAAATCAACCTGCGCAAAGCCGGCTACCCCGACGGCTACCACCCCCTCGAAGACGAAAAATACACCCAGCGTTTCAAACTGCATCGCGTTCCCATCACCAAGCAGAACGAAGAATCACTGGCCAGTTCGGGGCTTTCAGCCAAGGAAATTGATCGCTGCAAAAACATGTACGCCCTGGGCCTGGTGTACTGGTTGTACGATCGGCCGCTGGACGTGACCATCGGCTACCTTGAAGATTACTTTGGCAAAAAGAAAAAGTTGCCGGTGGTGGCAGCCGCCAACGTGAACGCCTTGAAGGCGGGTTACCACTTCGGTGAAACCGCGGAAATATTCAGCGGTAAATATCACGTGGCCAAGGCACAGGTCGCCCCCGGCAAATACCGCAAAGTGACCGGCAACGAAGCCGCAGCCATGGCCTTGATCGTCGCGTCCAAATTGGCGAGCAAGCAACTGGTGTATTGCAGTTACCCCATCACCCCGGCCAGTGATATTTTGCATTACCTGTCAGGGATGCGGAATTATGGCGTCAAAACCTTTCAGGCCGAGGACGAAATCGCTGCCATGTGCTCGGCCATCGGAGCTTCATTTGCCGGTCAGTTGGGGGTCACGGGCACGTCCGGTCCGGGTGTGTGTTTGAAGAGCGAAGCGATGAACCTGGCGATCATCACCGAGTTGCCGGTGTTGATTATTGATGTTCAGCGTGGCGGGCCTTCGACGGGTTTGCCGACCAAAACCGAACAGTCGGACCTGCTACAGGCGATGTACGGGCGCAATGGTGATTCGCCGATCGTGATTGTCGCGCCGCAGTCGCCGTCGGATTGTTTTGACATCACGCTGGAAGCGGCGCGTATTGCGTTTCAGTACATGTTGCCGGTGATGATTTTGTCGGACGGTTACCTGGCCAACGGGGCTGAACCCTGGCGTGTGCCCTCGGCTGATTCGTTTGAAAAAATCAATGTGAAAAACGCCAGCGACCCGGCGACCTACAAACCCTACAGCCGGGATGAAAACCTGGCGCGACCCTGGGCCATGCCCGGTACCCCCGGGTTGGAACATCGCATCGGCAGCCTGGAAAAAGCCCACATCACCGGCAATGTCAGTTACGACCCGGCCAACCATCAAATCATGACCGACCTGCGTCGCATGAAGGTCGAAAAAGTGGCGGATTCAATCCCGGCCCTCGAACCGTTGGGTGACCCCAGCGGTGAACTGCTGGTGCTGGGTTGGGGCGGCACCTATGGGTCGATCATCACGGCCGTGGACCGTGCCCGCAAGCAGGGCAAGAGCGTATCAGCGGCTCACCTGCGCTATTTGAACCCATTCCCCAAAAACCTGGGCGACCTGCTCAAACGTTACAAGAAGGTGCTGATCCCTGAACTCAACACCGGGCAGCTTCGTACCCTTATACGAGCCAAGTATCTGATCGATGCCCGCGGGCTGAACAAGGTGTATGGCAAACCGTTTTTGGTCGAGGAAATCGAACAGGCGATTGATGTGATGCTCAGCGGACAGTGGGGCGATGCACCGTCATTGACCCCGCACGACGGAACGGTCAAGCCCGAACAACCAAGTTTGGCGACGACGGTCGTGACGACTCAAGCCACGCCGCAAACCGCCGATGCGGAGGGGTGAATAGGGAAGTGGCCGAGTGGCTTCGAATTTCGAAATTCGAATTTTAAAAACCAAGCCGAGGACGAAACCGACCCCGGGGGAGGTTGAGGACTCGGGTATTCGAAGAAGTGGCCGAGTCACCCTTCACTCCGCATTGTGCTTCAAAAACCATGACCTCAACATGACCGCACGACTGACACGATTTTTGCTTTTGCTGACTTTGTTGACGGCCGGCTGCTCAGAGCAACTGCCCGGGCAATCGAATATGGTAACCCCAAGCTCAAAAACTTCGACGCATGCCGGCGCCACCACCCACGTGGCCCACCAAGAAACGGGGGACATTGCGGATCACACCCACATGGCCACGCAAACGGTCACCATTCGATTGCTCGATGCCACCGGTCAGCCCGCCGCGCCGATCACCACAACCAAGGTGATCAAAACCGATGCGCAATGGCGCGCCCAGCTCACCGATGAGCAATATCGCATCGCCCGCAATAAGGGCACCGAACCAGCCTTTTGCGGACTGCTTCACGACAATAAAGTGGCGGGTTATTACCTGTGCATTTGCTGCGACCTGCCCCTGTTTTCATCCAGCGCCAAGTTCAACTCCGGCACCGGTTGGCCCAGCTTTTTTCAGCCCGTCGCCGCGGAAAACGTCATCACCCACCTGGACACCAGTTACGGCATGGTGCGTACCGAAATACTTTGTGCCCGTTGTGATGGGCACCTTGGCCACGTGTTTGAAGACGGCCCACGACCGACCGGTTTGCGCTATTGCCTGAACTCGGCGGCGATGAAGTTTGTTCCGCAAACCCAATTCGCCGAAGTTGCCCAGCAGTTACAACAAACCATTCAACCGATCAACCCTCAGCCCCAGTGAGATTTAACCATGACAGCCGCCAATTTGCCTGTGCTGACCGCCAAGGATTTTGCCTCCGATCAGGACGTGCGCTGGTGCCCCGGTTGCGGGGATTACGCCATCCTTAATCAGGTCCGCAAGCTCATGGCCAACCTCAAGGCCAGGCGTGAAAACACCGTGTTCGTGTCGGGCATTGGTTGTTCCAGCCGCTTCCCGTACTACATGAACACCTACGGATTTCACAGCATTCACGGCCGAGCCCCCGCCATTGCCTCGGGCATCAAAATCGCCAACCCCGAATTGGACGTATGGATCGTCACCGGCGACGGCGACGGTTTGTCGATCGGTGGCAATCATTTGCTGCATGCCCTCCGCCGAAACATCGGGGTCAAAATCCTGCTGTTCAACAACCGCATTTATGGTCTGACCAAGGGTCAGTTTTCGCCCACCAGCGAGCATGGTAAAAAAACCAAGTCCAGCCCGATGGGCACCATCGAACTGCCCATTTCGGCGCTGTCGATCGCGCTGGCAGCCGAGGCCAGTTTCGTCGCTCGTGCCATTGATGTGGATCGCAATCTGCTGGGCACACTCGAACGAGCCGCCAAGCACAAGGGGGCTGCGTTTGTGGAGATTTACCAGGATTGCAACGTTTTTAATCACATGGCTTTTGAATACGCCACCGACAAGGACACCAAGGAAGAACACATTCTTTATTTGGAACACGGCAAGCCGATGATTTTCGGCAAAAACCGCGACAAGGGCATCATTTTGCGCAACCACAAGCCCGAAGTCGTCAAGGTCGGCGGCTCCGATGGTGTGCAACCCGATGACCTTTTGTTCCATGATGAACAGGACGAAAATATCGCCTTCCTTTTGTCGCGCATGAGTCACCCTGAGTTCCCCGAACCCATGGGCGTGTTCTACGACATCAGCGACAACTCGTATGAAGAATTGCTGGAAAAACAGGTGGCCGACGCCAAGGCTGCCCGTGGCGAAGGAACCATCGCGGCATTGCTCAATTCGGGCGAAACCTATGAAGTGACGGCATGAAGAAGTGGTCGAGTGAACCAATCACGCCTGAACTTCATCGTCCGCGATGAAGTTCAGGATGGTTTGCCGAATAACCTTCAGTGAGCCGACGCGAAGCGTCTGCGCTAAACAAATACAACCACTCGACCACTCATTCAATTGAATCCGCCGGAGGGTTTTTCTTCCGGTTTTGTATTCAGGCCGGCCGCCACATCGGGGGCGACGTTTTCCAGCCGAACACGTCGTCCGATTCGCCCCGGGTCCAGCGGGTTGATCACCACCGTCTGACCTTCGCGCAAGCCGCTTGCGACTTCGCTGCGTTCAACACTGCGTAAGCCCAGTTGCACGGTTTGCCTTGCGATACGCCCATGATCGTCGATGACCCAGACTTCGGGCTGCCCTTGTTGATTCATTCGTACCGCCTGTGAAGGCACCACCAGGGCGACGGCCTTTTCATCAACGATAAACGCCAGTTCACCGGTCATGCCAGCCGCGAAACGTTCATCGACCGGTTCGAGTTGCAGGTCGATTTCAAAGGTGCGTCGATCCGCATCGGCCTGGGGGTAAATCTGTATCACTCTTCCGTTGAAAATGCGCCCGGGATAGGCGTACAACGTGGATCGCACCGGCTGATTCAAAAAGGTGCGGGTTTTGTCTTCTTCGTCGATCTGCGCTCGCATCCGCAGTGACTGGGGGCGAACGTCAGCGACGATCATCAGGTCATCATTGAGGCGTACCCGTGTGCCCAGGGGGGTCGGCCGATTGAGTACGACTCCCTCGACCGGGCTGATGATATTCTGCTCATCGAGTTTCCATTGCGCAATGTCCAGTGCCGCCTTTGCCACCGCCAGGTCGCGCTCTAGTTCGAGTTGTCGCGCTGCTTTTTGAGCATGAAGTGACTCGAGCTCTTTCCAAAACACCTGTACCCGTTCCGCAGCACGATCAAAATCCGATTCCGAGGCATCACGGCTGTCGCGCAAAGCCTTCACCCGTTCGTAATCACGTTTGGCGATGTCCAGTTGCTCCTGCGTGGCGGTGATGCGTTTGTCAAACTCACGAAAAATCGGCGAGTTATCCGCATCCGCCCGCTTCTGTGCCAATTCAAGGTCCGCCAGGGCCTGCCTGTGCCGAAGGTTGGCTTCCTCGACAAACACGAACCCGACCTTTTGCCCGGCTTTCACCGTATCGCCCTTGTCCACCATCATCTGCGTGAGCGGACCTTCAACATTGCTGCGAATCGGATGTTCACGCACCGGTTGCAGCGTGCCGGTGGCGTAAAACGCCTGCACCACCGGGGCCTCTACCACCGTCGTCACCTGTGCCGTCGGCACCAGCACCCGGCTGTACAACCAATAACCCGCACCGACCAGGGCCAGTAGCACCACCAGCCCGATCAAACCACGTATCAAAGTTTTGCCACGTCGATAACGCATGAAGAACTAATGGTAGGGCAGGTCGTTCAGCCTCGCCTCTTGTCGGTGAGGTCCAACCTTGTGGCACGAATTATGGAATTGGTAACGCCATCCGATTGAATCAAATTGAATCAAACCACCGCAGGTTTCCACCTGCGGCTATGCAGACACTCGATTCAGCACATCACACCATCGTATCCGACCTGATCGCCATCGGTACAAAACGGTACGGGTCGCGGTACGGCTTGCTCAGATCAATCACCTGCCCATCACGCTGACTGCTGGCGTACACACCCAGCACCAGTCGATTGCTTTGAGCCGCATCCGCCACCGTCACCATCGGCTGACGTTTGTGTTGATACGCATCCACAAAATCTTTGAATTGCAGCAAATGCCACGGGCCGTATTCGGGCTTGCCCGGTATCGTCGGCAAAGTATCTTCCAACCGAATCGACTCCGACAAGGCTGCGTCCATCGCTGCGCTAAAGCCACGCACGTTTGTCGGTCGATGATGCGCTCCAATGGTGAACGAGGCTTTGTCGCCTTCAACGCTGATCGCTGCTTCCCATTTGGCGTCGGGCAGGTTGGCGATGTCCAATTCTCCCGGCACCGGTTCACCGCCTTGCGGGCTTGCATAGGTCACCTGAGCCGAGCCTGCGTCTTCGACCTCAATGTCCGGCACCCAGCGATGTTCAACCCGACCCAGCACATTCATCGGTTGACCTAAAAAGTAAGTCAGCAGATCAATGAAATGAATCGCCTGATTGATGAGCACCCCGCCGCCCTCGGCCTGGGCCTTGCCGCGCCAAGCGTCGGCCTGGTAATACGCCGGTCCGCGAAAACAGCGGAACCACACCTTGCCGCGCACGATGCGCCCCAGGTCGCCCTGCCGGATGAATTGGTAGAGTTGACGGATGATCGGCGAATACCGGTGCTGAAACACGCCCGATGAAATCGTCGGTGCAGCCGCAGCAAAGTGCACCATTTGGTCAATATCGGTCCAGTTGCTGGCCAGGGGTTTTTCACTGATGACGGATTTTCCCGCCGCCAGCGCCTCAGCGAAAATCATTGGGTGCACCGGGTGCGGTGTTGCCAGACTGATCAATTGAACCAGTGGGTCGGCCAGCACCTGCCGATAATCAGTGATCGGTTGAGTGTTGAATTCGTGGGCCAGACGCTCGGCTCGATTGGGTTGCACATCGCAAACACAACGCAGTTGCACACCGGGAATACCGACAAACGATGCGGCATGGGCTGGGCCGATGACACCACAGCCGATGACCGCTGCTCCAGGCGGAGTCATGTTTATGCTTTCAGGTTGGAAGGTGGTGGTTGACAAGTTTTCAAAAAACACGAGTCGAAACACCAAACGTCAACGAGTCATCAGTATAACCATCGCTGACATGAGGCGCAGCCGAGCATGGGTCACACCGGGTAGTAATCCTGCAAGGCGAGCACGGTCCAGTCGCCGGCTTTGAGGGCTTCAATGGCCTGCACACACGCGGCGGCACCGGTGGTCGTGGTGATGATCGGCACGCCAAAGCGCACAGCCATGGCGCGCAACCGGCCTTCGTCGGTGGCGATGCCTTTGCGGGTGGGGGTGTTGAATATCAGGGCGATTTCACGATTTTTAATCAGGTCAATCGCGTTGGGCCGACCTTCGCTGATTTTCATCACCCGTTCGGTTTTGATGCCCTTGGCGGACAGATATTCGAACGTGCCGCCGGTGGTGAGTACGGTAAAGCCCAGTTCGACCAGTTTGCGTGCCAGGGCAGTGACCGATTTTTTATCGCTGTCGCGCACGGACAGAAACACCTTACCGCCGGTGGGCAGTTGCGTGCCTGCTGACATCTGACTTTTGGCAAACGCAATCGGGAACGATAAATCCGCCCCCATGCATTCGCCTGTGGAGCGCATTTCCGGCCCGAGAATGATGTCCACCCCGGGGAATTTGCTGAATGGGAAAACCGATTCCTTGACGCTGGTGTGTTTGGGGGTCACTTCATTGGTGATGCCCAGTTCGGTCAGCGATTTACCGGCCATGACTTTGGCGGCCAGGTTGGCCCATGATATACCGGTGGCTTTGCCGACAAAGGGTATGGTTCGACTGGCACGCGGGTTGACTTCCAGCACATAGATTTCGTAATCCGTTTTTGCTGCCGGGTCGGGGCGTTTGATGGCAAATTGAATGTTCATCAACCCGCGCACGCGCAGTGCCTCGGCCATTTGTCGTGATTGACGTTTGAGTTGTTCGACCACCTGTTTGGGCAGCGAATAAGGCGGTATCGCGCAGGCTGAGTCGCCGCTGTGTATGCCTGCTTCTTCGATGTGTTCCATCACGCCGCAGACCACCGCGCGACCCGATGATTTCGGATTTCGAATTTCGGATTTCGGATTTAATTCTTTTACTTTGCCACTTTCTTCTCCGCTCCCTCCGGGAGAGGGCAGGGGTGAGGGCGTGTCCTTCACTCGACCACTCGACCACTCGACCACTTGACCACTTTCAACATCTTTCACTTGGTCACTTTCCGCAAACGCTTCAAAATCCGCGATCACATCGACATCGCACTCGATGGCTTCCGACAAAAACCGGTCCACCAAAATCGGCTGATCCGCCAGGTCGGACGCACCCAGTGCCATGGCCATGTAATGTCGCAGCTGCGGCTCATCAAACACCGTTTCCATCGCCCGTCCGCCGAGCACGAAACTGGGCCGCACCAGCACCGGGTAACCGATCTGACTGGCGATTTTGACCGCTTCCTCGACGTTGTGGGCGATGCCGTTGTCGGGCTGACGAATTTTTAGCCGTTTGAGCAGGTCGGCGAACTTTTCACGGTTGGACGCCAGGTCAATCGATTCGACACTGGTGCCGATCACCGGCACACCCGCTTCCTTTAGCCCATGCGCCAGGTTCAGGGGCGTTTGTCCGCCGAATTGCACGATGACGCCGTGAACGAGGTCTGATGATTTCGGATTTCGAATTTCGGATTTCGAATTTTCAGAATTGCGAACATCTGCATCCGTTTCCTTCACTTGGCCACTTGGCCACTTGGCCACTTGGCCGCTTTCCGGGGGGGCCACTTGGCCACTTTCCGTGCCATTGATTCGATCAAAAATATTGAGCACATCTTCGAGCGTCAGCGGTTCGAAAAAAAGCAGGTCACTGGTGTCGTAATCGGTGGAAACGGTTTCGGGATTGGAGTTGACCATCACCGATTCAAACCCCAGTTCGTCGGCTGCGAAGGCCGCCTGTACACAACAATAGTCAAACTCGATGCCCTGCCCGATGCGATTGGGGCCGCCGCCCAGAATCATGATTTTCTTTTTGTCGGTGATACGGATTTCGTCGTTCGAAGAAGTGGCCCAGTGCGAAGATGATTTCGAATTTGCCGAACCAAGCCGAGGACGAGGAGCGGAGCGACGAGGACTCGGGTATTCGGGATGTTGTTGGTTTGACACAACGCCCTCACCCCCACCCTCTCCCGGGGGGAGAGGGGGCTGAACCACTTGACCACTTTCTTTATCTTTCACTTGGCCACTGGGCCACTGGGCCACTGGGCCACTTTCCGTTGGGGCCACTTGGCCACTTTCGATCCGCAGCACCGGCTTTTCATACGTCGAATAGTAATAAGGTGTAGCCGCCTCAAATTCAGCGGCGCAGGTGTCCACCAGTTTGTACACCGGCGTCACCCCCAGCGCTTTGCGATGCTCTCGCACCTTCAGCAGGTTTTCGACGCTAATTTTGCCCAGGTACAGGTTCGCCAATTGCGCATCGGAATACCCCAACTGCTTGGCTTGGAAAAGCACTTCAAAAGGCAGGTCTTCCAGCTTTTCATAACCGATGAGCGTCTGTTCAAAGTCGATCAGTTGCTTGAATTGATCGAGGAACCAGGGGTCGATTTTGGTGTATTCGAAAACCTTGGCGATGGACCAGCCCATTTTCAGGGCATAGCGTACGTAGTACAGCCGACCCTGACAGGGCACGCTCAGTTTGCGCGTCAGTTTTTCCGGCGCGATCGGCCACTCAACCTGTTCGAGCAACTGCTCGACATGCCCCGCATAACCACGTACTTCGCCCACCCGTCGTTCGGGTTGTTTTTTACTCGTCCCCGCAGTGCCACCATTGGCGGCATCAATGGCGGTGTGTTTGACCGATCCGTGACCCGCGCCCAATCCTTGAATAATGATGTCCAACTGCTGTCGCGCCGGTGCTGATAGCGTCGGATGCAGGGCCGGGTCCTGGTACAAAATCGCAGCGGCTTGCAATTCAGTGCACTTGCGGCCACCTTCCGAACATACCTTGCGAATCGCAGGCAACGCATTGGGGTGATCACGTTTGAGCAGGTCAATCGTGGCCCGCAGTGCTGCCAACCATTTGTCATTGTTGTCCAAGCCGAAGCCGAAGCGTTTGATTTCCATCGAACGGATGCCCTTCTGAAGTGATTCTTTGAAGGTGCGTCCGATGCTCATGGCTTCACCGACGCTTTTCATCTGCGTGGTCAGCGTTTCGTCAGCTTCCGGGAATTTTTCAAACGTCCAGCGCGGTATTTTGGTCACCACATAATCGATCGTCGGCTCAAAACAAGCGACGGTTTTTCTTGTGATGTCGTTGGGCAGTTCCCACATCGTGTAACCAATCGCCAGTTTGGCGGCGATTTTGGCAATCGGAAAACCGGTGGCTTTCGATGCCAATGCACTGCTGCGCGACACCCGCGGGTTCATTTCCACCACCAGCATTTGGCCATCGACGGGGTTGACGGCAAACTGAATGTTGCAGCCGCCGGTCTCGACGCCGATGGCGCGGATGATCGCCATCGAGGCATCGCGCATGCGCTGGTATTCCTTGTCCGAAAGCGTCTGTGCCGGGGCGACGGTGATCGAATCGCCGGTGTGCACGCCCATGGGGTCGATATTTTCGATGGAGCAGATGATGACCACGTTGTCATCGCGGTCGCGCATCACTTCGAGTTCGTATTCCTTCCAGCCGATGACCGATTGATCGATCTGCACTTCACGGGTCATCGAGGCATCGAGTCCGCGTTTGACGATTTCTTCAAACTCGTCACGGTTGTAGGCGATGCCCCCGCCTGTGCCGCCGAGGGTGAAAGCAGGGCGAATGATGGCCGGCAACCCGGTGCCTTCGACCACCTGCCAGGCTTCCTCCATCGAATGGGCAATGCCAGCCTTGGGCATCGCCAGCCCGATTGACTCCATGATTTTTTTGAAAAGCGACCGGTCCTCGGCGCGATAAATCACTTCACGGGTGGCCCCGATCATTTCCACCCCATGCTTTTGCAGCACCCCGGCATCGTACAGTTTGCAGGCGGTGTTCAGCGCGGTCTGCCCACCGAGCGTCGGCAGCAGGGCATCAATGTGATACTTGCCATCCATTTCTTTTTCGATGATTTTGGTGACGGCTTCAGGGGTGATCGGTTCGATGTAGGTGCGGTCGGAAAATTGCGGGTCGGTCATGATCGTCGCGGGGTTGCTGTTGATCAGAACGACCTGATACCCCTCTTCACGCAGGGCTTTGCAGGCCTGGGTGCCTGAATAGTCAAACTCACAGGCCTGGCCGATGACGATCGGGCCTGAACCAATGATCAAAATGGTACGAATGTCAGTGCGTTTGGGCATGAAAAATCAATCACATACGGCAGGTTGCAGTCAGACACCCGTTTCGGACAACCCGAAACAGGTAGCAAGGTTGGTGCGATTCATGAAGCATCAGGTTGGGGCCGTGGTTTCGACCTGTTGCAAATTGGGCAAATGTTACCGTGTTTGGCGCAGTTTTGAAAGTCGGGGATGTTGCCTTGGTTTAGCGCGGAAGCTTTGCGTCGGCGCCATTGACGCCGTGCCCTTCAGGGCCGGATGGTTATGCGAACGATCCGGGGCTAAAGCCCTCGGCGTCAGTTGTTGTGTGAACGATGTAAGTGCTAATCAGGGGTATCTTTCGACATCATTGATTTCATCATAGCCGGGCGCTTTATTCCCACCTGCCCACAGGCCCACGCGGTCGAGGCGGGCCTGGTGTTCCAGCAGTTGGTAGCGTTTGGCATCACGATGCGCAAATCGCGGGTCATCGGGGCGTTCGTCGGCCTTGGCCAGGCCGACAATCAATAATTGTTCGTTGAGTACCAAACCATCGGGCAGGGTGACGTACACCAGCAATCGGTCGAAGGCGTCACGGTTGCGGTGCGGTTCGAGTTGCAATTGCACACGCTGGTTGAGGGTCAGTTGTTGTGTGAATGCGGTTGCTTCGGGGCCCAGCGGGTCATTGTGAAGTCGGCCATGTTCGGGGTGGGCGATTTCCGGGCAGTTGATACCCCAAAGTCGCAGGCGTGTGGTTTTACCGTCACGGTGCACGATATCGAGGGTATCGCCGTCGATGATGCGGGTAACGGTGAAGGTGCGTTGGTGGTAACGACGCATGTCGCCGCCGTCGTATAGCAGCCAACCTTGATGATCCAGCAGTGACAGTGGTAAAAACAAAAACGTGATACCCACAGCCCAAACAATGCGGCGTTGGGTCCAGCGTTGTTGCAATTGGCGCGGTGTGATGGTGGGGGCTTGCGGAGCGGACATGCAGAAATGATAACCACGATGCACACAGCTAAGTTCAGAAACCCAAGCCAAGGACGAGGCCGACCAAGGGGAGGCCGAGGACTTGGGTATTCTTTGTGTCCAAAGTCCAAAGTCCAAAGTCCAAAGTCCAAAGTCCAAAGTC
>CAYRTH010000041.1:1921-23286 GCA_964427135.1 uncultured Phycisphaeraceae bacterium | reverse complement strand
TGACAATGCCAGCAATCGATCCGCCGCCAATTGCGCCACCGCTGGTTCATCATCCCTGGCCAGTTGCTGCAACAATTTCACGGCTTCGTGATCACTGTGATGTTGCAGCAATGTCACCGCCAGCAAACGATCCTGCATGTCACCATCACCCGCCAGCGTGCCTGCCAATGACACCAACCCGGTTGTGTTGATGCGTGCCAATGCCTGCGCTGCGGTCAACCGATGCGTCATCGGGGCATTGCTGCTGTTCACTAGTGCCTGCAAATCACCTTCCGCCTGTTTTTCACCCACCACCCCCAGCGCCAGCATGGCCGACTGCCGGGCAGGCCAGGGTGATTTTTCATCCCTCATCCGCGCCAACCACAATGCCGATGCCCCTTGTGTTTTCCAACCAGCCAACGCCGCGTCCGCTTGCGTCAGCACATCAACATCCGCATACGCGTGGCTGATCGCTTTCACCAGTACCGTTCCCGCCGCCGGGTCATCCAATGTCCCCAACGCCCGCACCAGTGCTTGCCGTAATAGTGGGTGCGTGTTGGTTTCCAACATCGTCTGCAACCGCGTCCCCAGCGGTTTCATATCCACCCATTTTTCCGCATGCGCCTTGGCAATCGCCTGCACCGCCTGCCTGCGCGTTTCCACATCCAGCCGATCCAGTGCCAGTTTCCACAACTCGGTCGTTTGCGGATCAAACACCGTCTTGATTTCAGGCGCGACAATCACCGGGTCGCTGTCATAGTCATGGTCCAAACCCCACTTGCCCTGCGCCGCCGGGTTCATCGGGCCTGTGCCTTGCGCCCATACGGGCATAGTCATCATGCCCACGACCATTGCCGCGACCATGCTTTGCAAAATCGTTGATATCAAACTTGATGCACTCATGGGTATCTCAATGATCTGCTGCGCATCTCCCCCTCTCCCTCCGGGAGAGGGTAGGGGTGAGGGCGTGGCGGTTATCCGATGATTCATGATGATAAAAACTCACCTTCAAAAGCTTCACTCAACTGGGTCGCGTCAGTTTCCAGGTGCGATAAAACAACCCCAGCAAACAAACCAGACTCATGCCGCCGATGAACCACCAATTCCCCGGCACCAGTTGATACCTTGTAAAACCGGGGGCTTCGATCAACTGCAGCGCTGCCGCCAGGGGGTTGAATTGCAGCACAAACTCAACCGTACTCTGGTTAAACGGTGCATCCTGCCCCACCCAGAACAGCATCGTCCCGGCACACAACCCGACCACCACCGCATAAGCCGTCGCCGTCGCCACCGCTGTGCGTTTGAACATGCTGCTGATCAAAGCACTCAACAGTACCACGAACACAGCTGTCAGCAGCAATGTGATGATCACATTGATGACGCGAATCGTCTGCCCCGGGTCGATCAATATCATCAGCCCATACCCCGGCAACGTGGCGAACATGATCAGCAGCACCGTCCAGGCCGACGACATCAGTTTGCCCTTCACAATCGTGAACGGCGACAAGGGCGTCAATTGCAACAATTGCCAACCGCCGCTTTCGCGTTCACCGCTGATCAGCCCCGATGCCAGACTCGGCGTCATCAACACCAAAAGCGCCATCTGCAAAATCACCATGATCGCCCCCAGCACAGCCACACCCTCGTTCTGCTCCAACCGCTTGGACCAGGTCAGACTGGCAAAGTATGCAAGCCCCAGCGACGCGATCATGCAAAACGCAATCAACCGCATCATCCAATTGCTACGCCCAAACCGCCGGCAACGAAATTCCTTGATCATCACCGGATTGCTCATCGGCCCGATCATCCCGCTGCGCCGTTGCGGATCAAAAAACCAAAGGTACATGATGCGACGATACGCCCGCACCCCGGCCGAACGTTCATCGGTGATCTGCCCCGCCGAGCGCGCCCGGTCCAAAATCCACCCGCCCAGCCGCGCCATCGTCCACATCGCAAACACCACGATCGAAATCACCGCCAGCAAACTGTATCGCCATGCCAGTTGGGTCGTTTCAAGTAACCCCCCGCCGCCCACGTCCTGATGCCCCAGCGTTTCCATCATCGCTGGTATCGGCGATATGCAGCGAATCCAATCCAGCACTTCGCCCATCGGCCCGACTGCCATGCCGCGTAAAAACTGATACGGCCCAAGCGTCAGCACCGCCATCACCAACACCAACCCATACGTGGATCGCAAGGCCGAATCAATACTCGTGGCGTAACTGCTCACCAGCAGCCCCAGCGTCGCATACTGCACCGCCAGTAACACCAGCACCACGTACATCGGTATCAGTTGCCCCCACAAACTCACCCCGCCCATCACGTAACAAGCCGACGCCGCCGGCAAACTCACCAATACCAGCAGCACCACAAACCCGCTGACCCCCAGCAGCTTGCCCAGCAATATCGACCAGGGCGTCATCGGTGTGTTGAGCAATAACGCCAGCGTGCCTGACACCCGTTCACGCACAAGGCTCGTGGCTGGAAACGCCGGGGCCAGCAAAATCAACCCGGCCATGAGTCCGTAACCGAACACCGACAACACCTGCTGCGCCTGCTTGCCCGACAGGTTCACCAGGCTGTCACTGGGCCAGCGCAACATCACCAGCACCGTGAGTAGCAACACCAAACCCAACTGCACAAACAAGGCTTTGCGGGTACGCAGCACCGTCACCAATTCGCGTTGAATGATCGGATTGACCAACATCAGCGTTTTCCTCCGACCGTCATCGGCTCACGATCACCGCTGCCGCCTTTTTCGTTGCGCGTCACCGAAAGGAACGCATCTTCAAGGTCCAGTTCCTGTTCACGGAATTGCGCCAGGCTGATGCCTTGTTTGGTCAGTTCCATCAAAATGCCCGCCAGTTCCTCATCGCCTTTTTGCGTGGCGAAACGCACCACCGCTTCGGTTTTCGATTGCGTCACCTCGGCATCCGTTTCCAATCGTTTGCGAATGATGTCGCTGGCACGGTCCACATCACCGACCGACAGCAATTGAGCTTCGATCACCCGCCGTTGACGCACCTGACGCATGATGTCGTCCAAACTGCCGAAGGCCCTCAATTTCCCTTTGGTGACGATGGCCACCACATTACAAATGCGCGAAAGTTCCGGCAAAATATGGCTGGTCACAATGATCGTCTTGCCCATGTCCGACAAACGCAAAATCAACTCGCGCATTTCAATGCGTGCCTGCGGGTCCAATCCGTTGGCTGGTTCATCCAAAATCAAAACCTGAGGGTTGTGCATCAGTGTGCGTGCAATGCCCACGCGCTGTTTCATGCCATGCGACAAACTTTCGACGTAACGATCCTTCATATACCCCGCCCCGGCAATTTCCATCACCTCACCAATCTGCTTTTGTCGATCTTTGCGCGGTATCTTGAAAGCAGCGCCAAAAAAGTCCAGGTACTCCTGCACCCGCATGTTGTCATAAGCCCCGAACGTATCGGGCATGTAACCGATCACCTTTTTCAGCGCCGCCACATCCTTCGTGCAGTCCAACCCGCACACCGTCGCACTGCCCTCCGTCGGCTTGGACAACCCCACCAGTATTTTGATCGTCGTGGTTTTACCCGCGCCGTTGGGGCCGATGAACCCCAAAATCTGCCTCTGCTCCAGCCGAATGGTCAGACTGTCCAGCGCCACGAATTCGCCGTAACGCTTGGTCAGGTTTTTGGTTTCAACCACCACTTGCTCGCTCATGAACCGACTCCTTCATTTCGCGTAATGCATCATTCATGGTTGTTTCGTAATCAGTCTTTTCTCAAGCCGGGTACGAGGCCGACAGGCCGAGGACCCGGGTATTCTGACGCAAAACCCAGCATCACTGTCTTTCACTCGTCCACTCGACCACTCGCTCACTTGACCACTTTTTTTTGGTACGTCCGCTGCTGACTCGATTCACCAAGCCTTACTTGCTACCCAAGCCCTCGGCCTCCCCCGGGGTCGGCCTCGTTCTTGGCTTGGTGTTTTTCACTTGACCACTTGACCACTCGGCCACTCACCACTTTTCCGCCCCCTCTCCCTCCGGGAGAGGGTTGGGGTGAGGGCGCGTATTCTGTTCTATCACTTCCCTCATTTCGCCCCCACCGTCGCCGTCACCTCCAGCCCGATTCCCTGCACATTCCAAGGCTGTCCCATCGCACCCGCATCTGACAGTTCACTAACCGTCAGCAGACACGTGATGCTGCCCTGCGTCTCCACCTGACTCAACTGCTCAGCACTGATCACCACTTCATACCGACCCAGCGGGCTATCGCGTTTGATGAGTGTCGCACTCTGTTCCCCCTGTGCCAGTTTCAATTCCACCGTCCGCCCCGCAGCACGAATATCGATCCACAATCGCGCCTCCTCCCATTTCACCGGCAGCAATTCCACCGGCAAACTGAATTTCACCGGCACCGTCCCGCCCTGGTTGATCGCCAGCCACTGTCCCCGATTTTCATCGTAAGCCGTGGTCAACCGACCCACTCTTGCCGTGCGCTGCTTGCCATCCCCCGCTGCCTGCGCTTCCCCCCTGCTCACTTCAAACTTCACCATCGCATCGGGCACCAAAATCCGCGCACCCTCCGCCGGTCGTTCAATCTCCAACGGCATTCTCACCAGCGACCAGCCCACTCGCCTTGCCTCCAACGTCGTACTCAAACCCATCGGCACCGCATTGGACCAACCCAAAAGCATCGGCTTCTGCGCCTTCCATAATGACACCATCCCGCTGCTACCTCGCCCCATCCTGGTTTCCTGCATCATCGCCTCACCCGTCGCCGGTGGCTCAAAAAGCGTGCGATAAATATTCTGTCGCAACACCTGTTGCTGCCCCGACATCACCCCTTTGATGTATTGCCCGCTGCCCAGTACCTCCGCTGGCCCAGCCGACCATTGCCCTCCGCCAGTCGACTTCGCCGCCAGTTTGCCCGTCGGCCCAACGATGATCACATCCTCCATCGCCCCCACCCAATCCCCCGTCGCTTCCACTGCCAACCCCTGCGCCCCAAAACGCAGCGTCGCTCCCGCCGGTTCACTCATCATGATTCCGTTAGCAAACCGCGCCGACGCCACCGCGTTCTCCGGCAAACTCAACCGCTCCCACTGCCAGCGGTCCATGTCCGTCCAAATCATCCGCCCCGCGCCGATCATCTCTCTGCCTGTCCGATCGATCACCGTCGGCAAAAATTCTCCGCCACGGCTTGCTTCAATGCGTGCTGAATCATCCTGCTGCCGGGCGTATATCTGCATCTGCCCATCGGCCAGCATCAGCCGTTGTGCTGGCACCACTTCCACCATGCTCCCGCTGACCACCGTCGAGGGCGTATCCTGTCGATGCATCACCCCCAACCCCAGCAGCACCGCCCCGCCGACGACCGCCAGTATCGCGCCGATCCAGCCCATGTGTTCCATCCGCCCCTGTCGATGCAGGCACAACCCCGTCAGCAGATACGTCACCAAAAACCCCGCTAGCACACTGAGCACCACCGTTCGGCTGATCACGCGGTAACCGATCTGCTCCAGTAAAAATCGATCCCAGCGCACCAAATCGCTGGTGCTGGTCGCTTGCTTTTGCATCACCACCCTTGTCACCGGTTCTGCTGATGCCCTCAATTTTTTCCCATCATCCACCCACGCCCGCGCCCCCAGCGTCGTCACCACAATCACCCCTTGCCCCACCTGCCTACGCAGCGACGCCGGCCACCCTTCCACACGCTGCATCACCTGCCAGCCTTCCGATGGCAACACCCGCACCAACGCAATCGGCCGCTCCGAGCTGATCTGCGTTTTCGCACCCTCCCCCTCAATCGTCAGTTCATGCAACTCCACCCGGCTCACCTGCGCCAAACTCTCATCTTCCATCAACAACGCGTCGAGCAGCTCCCCCGGCACCAGGTCCGCCATGATCCACAACCGCCCCCCCTGCACCAGCCATTGCCTCAGCGCCGCAACCTGCGCCCCATCCAAACGCAACTGCGAATGGGCGAGCAACATTTGGTGCAACGCCTGATACGCCATCGCCTGCCCCGGCAACGCATTGGTTCGCATGAAAACCAATCGATCATCCTGCCCTGCGCTTTTCCGCACCGCCTGGCTCAAATCGATCACCACCTCATTGGCCGAATCATGAACCAATCCCATACGCGTCGAACTATGATCCGCAATCAACAAAGCCGGTTGCCTCGACAGCGCCAAATTGGGCTGGTCCTGCGGCGTCAGCAGCACCGTCACCGGTATTGAGCGTGTATTACGCTCAATCTCAGCAATGTAAAACGGCACACTGCACACCAATCGGCTCCGTGGCGGCAGCCAAAGGTCCGCCACAAACTGCGTCGCTGATTGCTGATCGGTCGCCACCACGCCGAAAAACTGTCGGGCTTGTGCCTCAGCGTTATCGACGGTCAGCGTCATCAGGCCCCAGGTGTGTGCCGGAAATCGCCCCGCACCGACCGCTGATCCGCTGATCTGCAAGTTTGCAGCTCCTGCGGATGACGCCAATAAAATCGCCATGCTTATCAGCAAACCGAACCAGCAGAATCGCCGGCGATGATTTGACCCGTACCACATGCGTTACTCCATCCATGAAGGGGGAAGTGACGCATCATACAAAAAAACATCCACTCCTCCCAATCGACGCTAAAGTGTTCGCATCATGCCCAAACGTTCTTACCTTTTTCGCCTCCTGCGCACCACCCTCATCACCCTGCTTGCCTTTTTTCTCGTATGGTGGACCTACCTGTTCATCATGCAGGACCGCATGATTTTCCCCATCATGCACCAAGGCCACCGTCAGCCCCCCACCATCCCCCCGCAAGCAGAGCTACTCGAGCGCTCCATCCCCGACGGCATCGTCGAAGCCTGGTACTTCCCACCCCCCAACGCAACCGACCAAGCCCCCGGACCACTACTGGTTTACCTGCACGGCAACGGCGAAACCATCGCCGACCTTCACCTGCACACCATGCGATTTCAATCTCTGGGTCTGGGCGTTCTGCTCATCGAATATCGCGGCTTCGGCAGCTCCAACGGCCACCCCGGTCAAACCGTCATCGGCGACGATGCCCATTGGTTCGTTCAACAAATACTGGCCAAACCACAGGTCGATGACAAACGTTTGATTTATTTTGGTCGATCCCTCGGCGGAGCCGTCGCCGCCGACCTTTCCACCCGCCACCAACCCACCGCCCTGATTCTCGAAAGCACCTTCACCAGTATGGCCGCCATGGCCCGCGGTTACCTCGCCCCGCCCTTGCTGATTCGCCATCCCTTTCGCACCGACCGTACCCTTGCGCAACTGGACATCCCCATCCTCCTGCTCCACGGCCAGCATGACAAACTCATCCCCCTCACCCACGCCCACCGCCTGCACGAACTCGCCAAACAATCCACCCTGATCACTCTCGATGGCGATCACGACAACTACACCCCGCAAGCCTGGCAACAATATTGGTCCTGCATCGAAACCTTTTTACAACCGTACTTACTTCATGATAAGGACGCCGTGCCCTTTAGGGCCGGATCAACACATCCCGATGATGACCGTGACAAATGAGCCGGGTACCCCACTGTGTTCCTTACTGTCCGGGCTGTTTGCTTTGTGGTACCCCCGCCCTCGGCGGTGAGTTTATCGTTGTGACACCGTTGCCTCACATGACTCGACTCATGCTTGTTTGCTATATTCGAAATCCGCTACCACTCGACCACTTCTTCCCTCACATCCCCGGTTTCTGTTGCCAACCCTCGGCTGTCAACAACCATGACCCCGCTGCGGCCTGTCGAAAGTTTCGCTCCGCATTACGCGCTGCGATCAGTTCCGCCTCCGTATCCTCCTGCTTGGCCAGCGTCCCGTAAATCATCGCCCGATCTCGATTGGCACCCTCCACCACCGTCTTGATCGTATGATCGTTCATATCCGCTTGGTTCACCGCAGCCACATACCCCTGGTACGTCTCGCCAATCTTCCCCGCCTGTTTGAGTGCGTGAAACAGCGGGTACTTCTCCGCATTCTCATACGCAAAGTAACCATCCAAATCGCGCTCGATCCGCAAATTCACATTCACCGTCGCCTCGATCGGCGGCACACTCTTCACATCCACTTCCACCTTGTGCGTGCAACCGCAAACCATCACCGCCCCAACCATCAACAACCAACACCCTGACATCGTGTATCGCCGACCAACACCAAAGCCCTGCCAACCATCGTTATCAATCCACCTTGTTGTGTTCATGTTTTTCTCTTTGCCAATTTGTGTTGAATGCAGGCCTAACTCAGCAATCGCTCCAAATTATCACGGGTCAGACTACCCAGCAGACTTTCCGTCTGCTGACCGATGATCGCATCCGCCAGGTGTCGCTTTTTGGCCTGCAATTCCGCAATACGTTGCTCCACGGTGTTCTGGCAGATCAGTCGATACGCAAACACATGGTGTTGCTGGCCGATACGGTGTGCCCGGTCGATGGCCTGGTTTTCCACCGCCGGGTTCCACCACGGATCGAGGATGAACACATACTCGGCTGCGGTCAGATTCAACCCCAAACCGCCGGCCTTCAAACTGATCAAAAACACCGGGCACTTGGGGTCGGTCTGAAAACGTTCAACATGTTGTTTACGATGACGAGTCTGACCATCCAGGTACTCATACACCATGCCGCGGGCGTCGAGTTGTTTGCGTACCAGTTCGAGGAACGAGGTGAATTGGCTGAACACCAATGCCTTGTGCCCTTCTTCGACAATATCGTCCAGCCGTTCGAGCAGGGCTTCGAGCTTGGCAAAGGGTTGATTGGCGAATTTCGGATCAATCAGCCCTGGGTGACAGGCTGCCTGCCGCAAACGCAAAAGTGCCTCAAGCACCATCACACTGTTTTTACCAAGCCCCGTCGATTCATGGCCATGACTCTGCGACAAGAGCGACCCGCGATAGTGTTTGAGTAATTGTTCGTAAAGTTCTTTTTGCTCACCTTCCATCTCGCAAAGCACGGTCTGTTCGGTTTTGGGTGGCAGGTCGCGCAGTACTTGTTTTTTAGTGCGTCGCAAAATAAAGGGTCGAAGCGCCTGGCCTAACTGCCGGGCGACATCGGTGCTCTGCAACATTTTTCCGCCTGTGATTTGCACACTCTCGTGAGCATCGTCACTACTGTCACCCTCACCATTCACCGCTGCAACAGTGCCTGTTGGAGCGATGACTTTGACGGCGGTTTCAACCGGTGTATTCGACTCATCGTGACCATTCGAACGATCTTTCCGCCCGCTCTGCAACGCATTTTTCAGCAGTCGGCCAAAGTGACCCGCTCCGCCGAGCATCCCGGGATTGAGGTACTCAAAAATCGACCACAAATCGCCCAAATGATTTTCCACCGGCGTACCCGTGAGCGCCAGACGATGATCCGCCTGCAGCAACCGTACCGCCTTGGCGACCTGTGAACCAGGGTTTTTGATCGCCTGTGCTTCGTCCAAAATCACATACGCAAACCGCTGCTTGCGCAGCTCATCAACATCGCGTCGCACCAGCCCGTAAGTTGTGATCACCAGGTCATGCTCGACAAACGCCTCACGTAATGATTGACGTTCCGTGCCCGTGTATGCCTGCACCCGTAAATCGGGAACAAAGCGTTGTGCCTCATCGATCC
Source organism: uncultured Phycisphaeraceae bacterium (assembly GCA_964427135.1). Taxonomy (GTDB): domain Bacteria; phylum Planctomycetota; class Phycisphaerae; order Phycisphaerales; family Phycisphaeraceae; genus JAJXSS01. Next base: position 13,692 of record CAYRTH010000041.1, on the reverse strand, counting down.
AGTTAAACACCACCGACCGCGGTGCCACCACCAGCGACGGACGAATCGTTGATTTCGAATTTCGAATTTTGTGGGAGGACCCACAGTCGAGGCCATCGAATTTCGAATTTGTCGAACCAAGCCGAGGACGAGCGGCATCGCCGCGAGGATTCGGGTATCCGGCCACTGAACCCCTTTCCCCTTCCGTCACTTGACCACTCGGCCACTCGACCACTTGACCACTTTTTTCCTCTTTCACTTGGCCACTTGGCCACTGGGCCACTGGGCCACTCTCTGCAAGCAGCATCGCCAGCACCTGAATGGTTTTACCCAGCCCCATGTCATCGGCCAGCACGCCTCCCATGCCGAACTCGCGCAAAAACGCCAGCCAACCCAAACCATCTTTCTGATACGGTCGCAATGAACCTTTGAAATCCCCCGGCGGCTCCATCGGCACAATCCCATCAAAGTGATGCAAACGTTCGCGGGCTGCCGCAAACGCATCGTCCACCTGCACCATTTCCTGCCGTGCCAGCAACGTATCCAGCAGTGCCGCCTGACTACGTTTGAACTTGAGTACATCACCTTCGACCTGCGCCACCCCAACCAGCAACCCATGCTCGACCAACCATTGATCCGGCAACAACCCCTGTGAACCATCGCCCAGCGTGATGAGTGTTCGACCTTCCTTGGCAGCCTGCAAAATCGCCGGCAATGGCACAACCTCATCATTGCCATCGGCACGGGTGAATGTCATTCCGCCACGCAGTTCAAACCAGTCCATCCCGCTGGTGACCGACAAATTCGCCGCCCCGGGACGAGCCATGATTTTGCGATCCGCTGACACCACCCACCCGCGCATCAATAACTGCATCACCACCATCGGCATCGACTTCACCGGCAGCGACCCCAATAAATCCGTACTGTTGCCGTTGACCAGTTCCGGGCGAAAACCCAGACTGATAAACAACGCCACCGCCTGTTCCTCCGCACGTAAATCACGCCTGATAATCACCGGCCTTTTGCCCTGGGCAAAACTCACCCGCTCCCCTCGATCACTTTCATCCTCCGCCGGGCCTTGCGCTTCAACCCGCATCGAAAAATCATCATCGTCATCATCATCGAAGTCGCCGCCCTGTACCCGCACTTGCGCAGCCAATTCATCTTCCACCGACTCGGCTAAATCCAGCGCATCGAGCTTCGCATTGTTTGTCGATTGAGTTTCATCCTGCAACGAGTTTGCCAAATCGACCTGACCCCAGAGGGCAACCTCACCGCTTTCATTGGCCGAACCCCCTGGTAAAAATCGACCCGCCTGCCCCGGCTTGATGTGATGCGAACCATACCCAAACCACAACCGAGCCGACAACAGGTTGCGCGCCATCGCCCCGCCCCCGGTTCCCCCGGTTCCCCCGTTACCGCCGGTTCCTCCGCTTCCCCCTGTCAGACCTCCATCTTTGCCAGCCTCAAAGCCCGGCCCTGAACCCGGACTGTACAGCTCCAAATGCGGCACCGGCGTCGCGTGTTCCTCCTGTGGTCCTACGCCCTCGGGTAACTCCAACTCCGGCAAACTCGCCAGGGTGTACAACTTCTCCAAAAACCGGGGCACTTCCCCCTGTGCCACCTTCAGCGGCGAACCCTTGCCATGAGCAAAAAACTCGTCCCGGTAATGCTGTACCCAGCGATACGAATCACGATCCTCCAGCAGCCCCACCACTCCCCCATGAATCAGCAAACCATCAGGCCCGCCCAGCACCACCTCCGGTTCATGCACCGCCAATCGATCCCCACCTTTACGAAACTCAACTTCCAACGCCAGCGCCTCGCCCGTGTCCTGCCCCACCAGCCAAAGCACCCAGCTCACATCATCGCCCCACCGCAACGGATACGTGATGCTGTCCGCATCCCCCGCTTCAGGTTCATCATCAAACACAAAAGCTCGCCCGGTTTCCGCCAATCGTTTGAGCAACGTCCGCCAGGCACCACTCACCATTGCAAACGTGTCCGCCCCCCGTGCCCCCATCGCCAATCCGACATCCAACGGGTCATGATCCGCTGAATGAATGCGTTGCCCACCGACGATCAGCGACACCAGTTCACGATCCAGCCCATCGGTCAGTTCACTCACTGCCTGCGGCGTCACCCGCCATGCACGCATTGGTCCCCAACCGGTGCGGGTCGGTTGTCGTTGTTTTAATTCGATGACAAGCTGCCCAAGTCGCCGGGTTGCTCCTGCGTTGATCCCGTAACAAATCTGTCGCAGGCCGTGGACCAGCGCCGTGGTCGTCGAAGGCGTTTCGATGATCGATGAACGCAACAACGTCAGCCGACCAACCCATTCGGGTTCCTGTGCCACGGGTTTGACCGCACCGGGATCGCGCTTGCGAGCCTTGGGCATTGCCAATACCGGGGCATCGCTCTGGTTATTGAGTGCCGTGTTGTCGGCGGTTGTCGAGTCGTCGCTTTCACCCTCGACCTTGTCCTTCATTCCGTTGTAGTGCACTTCCAGCAGCGTCGCCCAAATGTGTTTGCAATATTGACCCTTGGCGAAAAATGCGCAGGTGCAATGCACCTGTGCGGTGGGTCCTGCGCCACTGATGGTGACGGTATGTTGCTGATCACCGCTGCCTTTGACCGCAGCCTTGACCCATTGCCCCGGCGCAACGGGCAACAAACTCACCCGACCCTGCGCCTGGTATGACCGGCCACGCATGCGGATGGTGCTGTGAAAGTGATTCGCCCAGGCTTTGATCAGCGACATTACTGGCTCCGGATCGAGCGAGGAACGCCCGAATCCCTTAGCTTACCGTTCTTCGCCCATATCGCAACCAACCCATCGGCAAATACGCAAAAATCAGACTCACCAGTACCAGCAATGCGATGAATGTCACCAGCGACGCATCCCCCAACCCCGAAGGTTCCGCCAGCAAAACCATCACCCATACCGCCATGAGCGCATAACGAGCCGTGGTCAGCCGATGACGCAATCGCTGCAAGGCTGCCCCCTGCATCGAGCCGAGCATCGCTTCGATCACCATCAGCACCAACACCGCCAGCACCAGCGCAGCCGACCGACCCCGCAACCAGTCACGATGCTGCTTTTGTGACAACAATATTTGCGCTTCCAGTGGCACGCGCCCCGATTCAATCATCGTCCGTTTTTCCGTCACCGCCTCCGCCGTGGCCCCCGATTGTTCCATGCGTTTGAGTATGTCATGGTTGGTTTTTTCATAGGTCACCAGTTCACTGCGAGCCGGGCCCGAACCCACAAACAACTGGTCATAAGCCCACGGCCAAACCTGCCCCAACACCCCCGGCCCCAGCACCACCCCCACCAACAACCCCACCACCAACACATAAATATCACGATGACACGGGGCCGTGGTACTCGTAGGGTTATCAGGGGTCGTCGCAACCGGTGTTGAAGGCAAAGTGTTCGTCATGATGAGCCTCCGTTGTCAGGGTAAAGGTATGTGGATCGATTTTACGAGCCGCGACCGTAAGGAAGCGGTCTTGTGTTGGGCCGAGGCAAATAAAACCCCGCTCCCTGACGGTCGCGGCTCGTACATGCGTTCACCCGGCCGCCGTTGATTGGCCAGTTGGCAATCGTATCAGTTTCGGATACATTACTCGGCTCGCACGAAATGAGGTAAACCAATGTACGCAATCATTGAAGATAGCGGTTCGCAGATCAAGGTCAGCCAGGGCGACATCATTCGCGTTGCATTGCGCGATCGATCCGCCGACCAGGCAGCCATCACCTTTGATAAGGTGCTGTTCGTCGGCGACCCCAAATCCGACGCCCAGGCCCGCATTGGTCAGCCGTATGTTGCCGGCGCCAAGGTCAGCGGCGAAATTCTGTCGCAGGAAAAGACCGACAAGGTCAAAAGCTGGCGCTACAGCCGACGGAAAAACGTACTCAAACGCAAGGGCCACCGACAGGATTACCTCAAGGTGAAAATCACCGGCATCGAAGGCTGATTTTCCCGCCCTTGACCTTTGTTATTTTTAATCAACAAATTGAGTTGAGTTTGCCATGCTTCATGACCACGGTTTACCCCTTGGGTCGGGCATGCAGGGTGGTTCATGGAGGGCAGGTCAATCGTATCGGTTAGCGCCGCGACTTGTCGCATCTGATGAAATGGTCGATCACATTGTATTTGCTTAGCGCGGACGATTTGTGTCGATGTGGCCCAGCCGCCCACGGCTGAGTGAATCGTCTTGCAAATACCCACCGGCGGGGCCGGCGGTGCCACCATCGATCAATCCGGGGCTAAAGCCCTGGGCATCATCGGTCTTTATTTGTCCACTTCTTTTCAATACCCAAGTCCTCGGTCGCCGCAGCGACCTCGTTCTTGGCTTGGTTCTTTCACTTGACCACTTGACCACTTTACATTTTGCTGCCCGGATAAGCCCGGTACGCGATCACGTACAACAACGGCACAGCCACCAGCGTCAGCACCGTCGCAAAGCTCAGCCCGAACATAATCACAATCGCCATGTCCTTGAAAAACACATCCGTCAATAGCGGAATCATGCCCAGCACCGTCGTCACAGCCGCCATGCTCACCGGGCGGGTTCTGCTCACCGCACTCTGCACAATCGCCTGATATTGCGTCATGCCCCCGGCCTGCAACGCATTGGCCTCGTCAATCAATACAATCGCATTTTTAATCATCATGCCCGACAAGCTCAGCACCCCCAAAATCGGCATGAAACCAAACTCCGCCCCCGTCGTCAGCAGCCCCACCGTCACGCCAATGATCGCCAACGGCAGCGTCATCAATATCACCATCGGCTGGCGCAAATTGTTGAAAAGCGCAATCAATATGAGCACCATGCCCCCAAAACACACCGGCAACAGCGACATCAGTCCGCCACTGGCTTTGCTGGTCTTTTCATACTCACCGCCCCAGGTCATCGTGTAACCGGTCGGCAGCGGTATCGCTTCGATTTGAGCACGCAATCGATTCAACACAAAGGCCGCTCCACCCACCGCCGGGTCGCTCATCACCGTCAGCGTCGGCACACGATCACGCCGCATGATGATCGGGTCCTGCCAGCCAACCTGCACCTGGGTTGCCACCTGTTGCAGCGACACCAGCCGACCTTTGGCTGTGGGCACGAGTACATCCGGCAACGCCCCCGCATCCAGCGAATCACTCACCACACTACGCATCCGCAGCGGTATTAAATCTTCGCCCTCACGATACACCCCGACGTTGACCCCTTCATACGCCAATGCAATCGCCCGGCTCACCTCACGACGTGTCACCCCCAACCGCGCTGCTCGATCCGCATCCAACACCGGCTCAATCATCGGCACACGCTGCCGCCAGTCACTGCGCAAGTTGGTCACATACGGGTCATCGGTCATGATCGCCTGCACCTGACTTTGCAATCGTCGCAATTCAGACGCATCAGGCCCGCGCAGTCGCACCTGAATTTTCGCATCCGCCCCAGGCCCCAGTACCATCCGCCAGGGCCAACCTAAAACGTCAGGGTGATGCTCCGCCAAGCGCTGCCTGATTTTTTGCATCAGCGGATCAATGTACCCGGCATCACTGACGGAAATCATCAGTTGCCCGTATGACGGATTGGGGCTTTCCGGGCTGTAAGTCAGTTCAAACCGCAACGTCCCCGAACCGGCGTTGGCGGCCACGGCTGTCACCCCCTCTTGCTCACGCACCCAGTCGGTCATGCTCGACAACTCACGGTCCATCGCATGAATACTCGTGCCCTGCGGCTGCCAAAGTTCGACCATGAATTGCGGCCGTGCCGAATTGGGGAAAAACCCTTGTTTGGCTTTACCAAAACCCACCGCCGTGCCCCAAAGCATGATGATCAACACCACCAGCGCGATCCAGCGATGATGCAATATGGTTTCCAGCAAACCACGAAAGCTGCGAAACAACCAGCCGCCGTAGGGGTCGCCCCCGCTATCGCCCGTGCCCTGACTGAGTATCACCGCGCCGATCACCGGCGTACTGGTGATCGCAAACACCCAGCTTAAAAGCAGCGACACCCAAATCACCGTAAACAATGAACCGCAATAATCACCCGTGCTGTCGGGGCTTAACCCAATTGGTGCAAACGCCAGTACCGCAATCACCGTCGCACCCAACAGCGGCCAGGTGGTCTGCCCCACAATTTTTTCCGCTGCCTGCGCTCGGGTTAACCCCTGCTTCACTCCCGCGATCATGCCTTCAACCACCACGATCGCATTATCCACCAGCATCCCCAGCGCGATGATCAATGCCCCCAGTGATATGCGCTGCAACTCCAGCCCCAGCAACTTCATCACCACGAACGTCCCCAAAATCGTCAACAGCAACACCACTCCAATCAGCACCCCTGCGCGTAAACCCATCGCCAATAACAACACCCCCACCACGATCACCACCGATTCCACCAGTCCGATCGTAAATCCCCGCACCGCCTGCCGCACACCCTCCGACTGCATCGACACCACACCCATTTCAATACCCACAGGCGTTTGCTCCGTCAGCTCTTGCAAACGCTTTTGCACCGCTTCCCCCATGTTCACCACATTGCCCCCCGACACCGTCGATACTCCGATCGCAATCGCCCGGTAATCGTTGTACCTCAGCACCACGCTCGGCGGATCCGCCTCCCCTCTGCTCACAGTCACCACATCCCCCAACCGAAGCAGCGCCCCGCTCTGCGTCGGCACCATCACATCCCCAATCGCCTGCAATGAATCCAACCCGCCCGTCGGCTCGATCATGATCCGTCGATCACCCGCCATCGCCGGGGCACTAGGCACCACCAGCCCCTTGCCTTCCAACGCCCGTACCACCGCTTGTAAGTCCGCCCCCAACCCCGCCAATCGTTCCGGCAATACATCCAAAAAAATCATCGCGCGAGGTTCGCCTATCAGACGAACACTTGCCACATCCTTCACCAGCAACAATTCCTTACGCAGCTCGCGGGCATACTCATGCAGTTCCGTCATCGAAAAACCGTCGCCATAAATGTAAAAAAGCACCCCGAACACATCCCCAAAATCATCGTCCACCATCGGCGTACCCGCCCCCGGCGGCAACTGCACAGCCGCCGCTGACACCTTGCGCCGCAATTCGTCCCAAATCTGTGGCAACTGATGTCCGCGATACCGATCCTTGATATAAACCTTCACCATCGACCGCCCAGCCGTCGATGTCGAACTCAGGTAATCGACATATGACAACTGCTGAATCGCCGCTTCGATCGGCTCGGTCACCTCGTCCGCCACCTCTTGCGGCATCGCACCGGGGTAACTGGTCACTACCACTGCCTGTTTGATCGCAAACGCCGGGTCCTCCAGTCGCCCCAAAGTTTGATATGACTTGATACCCACGAAAATCATCAGCACCGTCAATACCGTCACCACCACCCGATAGCGCAGCGAAACAGTTGCGATATTCATGGACGCTGCTCCATCAGCCGAATACGCTGTCCTTGACCGAGCAATGATGTACCAGCCGTGACCACCTTGTCGCCCGCTGATACACCTTCACCGATGATCGCCTGCTCGCCGATCATGCGCACCACGACAACCGTTGCAGCTTCCACCTGGTATTGCCCGCCCACTTCACGCACCCGCCAAACCTGCTTGTTCCCCTCATCATTGACCCACACCGCCGCCACTGGCAATGCCAATTGCTTTGCATCACCCTGTCGCGCAGGCAGCACCAGTGTCACTGCCATACCCGGCAAAGCCGTGAGTTCCGTCGGCCTTGGCATCGTGAACACCACACGATACATACCCGTCGAAGGGTCCGCCTCTGCCGACGCTTCCTTCACCGTCACCAAAAACGCCTTGTCGGGCAGCACACTGAACACCACCTTCGGCCCATCATTCACCTGCGTACTTTGTACCTCCGGCCGTTTGCGATAAAGCGCCACCATCGCTTCCGGGAAATCAAACGCCAAATCAAGCGTTGCAATATCCTGCAACCGTGCCACCGGCGTTCCGGGTTGTATATTCTGAAAGTTTTCGACAAAACGCTGCACCACCAGCGCCCGAAACGGTGCTTTGAGCACTGTATCCGCCAGTGACTGCTGCGCAATTTTTAATTGCGCCTGCGCCCCCTGATAGGCTGCTTTTGCATCCGTCAATTCCTGCGCCGTCGCCGCGTTGGCGGCAATCAACTTTTCAATCCGCTCCAGCTTGATGCGCAGTTGCTCAATCTGCGGTTGCAGTACCGCAATCTGTTGCTCAAAGCGCACCGGGTCAATGCGGGCCACCACCTCCCCCTCCGCTAATTCACGACCCAGTTTCAAATTCGATTCAAGCACCGGACCGCCCACCTGAAATGACAAATCCACCGTTCGCCCCGCCAATACCTGTCCCGGTAATCGTCGCTCCGTCTGTGCTGACGCATCGACCACCGTTGTCACCTTCACCGGTCGCACCAATTCCCTCGGCGGCTCCGGCGGCGGATTCCAATTACCAAACATCACCGCACCAACACCCCCCAGCAACATCACCAACCCCACCACCCCAGCCACCCACCGCCCCACCACCGCAAGTTTGCTCACCTGAGCCTTTGGCTTCACTACTGAGGCTGATGCTACTTCCGTCGGTGACGTCGGTGACTGTGACGTTGATTCCGATGTCGATGTTGCCTCCGACATACTTCACTCCCTTATGTACCTTCGCCCGATATTTTACCCCCCGCGCTCCAGTTCACGCCACTTTTTTTCATTGGCCAACCGGTCCATCGGCGACATGCGATCGACAATCAGCACCCCATCCAGGTGATCGGTTTCATGTTGCCAGATACGTGCGGGCAATTCCGCTGATGTGAGTACAAATTCCTGCCCTTCCAAATCGAGTGCCGTGATGGTGATCGCCATCGGCCTGCGAATCACGCCCGTAATCTCCGGCAGCGACAAACACCCTTCCTCGCGTTCATGTGTTTGCCGACTCGGCGAACTGAGCACAGGGTTGATGAACACCAAATCGTCTTTCGGGTCGCCCGTGGCATTGGCGACAAACATCCGCCACGATAAACCCACCTGTGGGGCCGCCAGTCCGACCCCCGGGGCCTGATGCATCAACTCGATCATCCGTTTGGCCACCCGTCGAACTTCATCGTTGATAACCTCGATGGGTTTGGCCTTGGCGCGCAGCACCGGGTCGGGGTAGTGCACGATTTGCAATGCTGCCACATCCGTCGTCATATCCCTATATTAAGCCGCATTCAGACCAGTCACAACAAAACCAGCGCGTCCATTGCACGACAAAGCCCAGGCATTACCGGGGGGCCATGCCTGGGCCATGAACACGTAACCTCATCCATCATCACGACCCTGCACCCGGTGCCACCACTTCATACACCGTGTCCGCCAGTATGAATTGCACATTCACACCCAGCGCCAGCCAAGGCCCAACTTCCGGGTGCTTGCGCAACAGGGCAAAGTATTCATCACTGTTGAACACCACCTGCACCTTCTTCGCATTTTGCTGTGCTGGCACACGGGCATCGATCCACTGTGATCCGTTCTGATAAAACATCTGCCCGCGCACCACCCGCATTTGTTGCTGTGACTGCCTCAGGTTATCCCGTGCCAATTCCGCAGCCGCCCCACTGCCCGCCACTGCGCGCTCGCCCAATGAACTCATCGACTTTTGTGCCACACTCGCCGGAGCCGTGGCCGCCTGTAACGATGCCCCAAGTTGCGCATTGGCGACTGCATCATCACCCACCTTGCGCTCACGCATGTCCACCGCTGCACGACGAAGTTCTTCACGTACCGGCGCTGCTGAGGGGGCCGCGATGTTCTGCAATGCCCTGATCGTCACCGGCACATTCCGCTTGGCTTCATCTTCCACAATCAGGTACGCCGTGTAGGGCGTCACAATGCCGAACTGACGCGCCAACCGGGTGATTTCATCCTTCAATTCCTCGCTTTCACCATGCAGTCGCACCTGATCCAACAGGTACCCCACCCGCCGGGTCGCCCATAAACCGGCAATAAAATGATGCTCCTTGTTCTGCGCCTCGAACTTCACATCCCCGGCCCACTGCTGCACACGCTCATGACTCTGTCCGTTAAGTGTGACCTTGGCTGACCCGCTACCGCTGTAACGTCCAACCACCACAAGCTGATCGCCTTCAAATAAATCCGGCAACACCTGCGGGTACAACTGACTCACCTTCACCCCATCGACCTCCAACTTCACATTCGTCAGCACCGGGTTGCTGATCCGTGCGAAAAACGATGACACCTTCACTTCAATGTCCTCACTGGGCAACACATACTGCGACACAGCTTTGGTTTCCTGCGCCAGCCGATCCAGCAGGTGGGTATTGACATCGCTGCCGATGCCAAAGGTAAACACCCGAACGTTCTGTCCATCGGTTTGCTTCTGTGCCACCCTCAACAGCGTTTCAACATCGCGTGCCCCCACCGTCGGCTGACCATCGGTCAAAAATACCACCGACATCGGCCTGCCTTTGTCATCACGTTCACGCACCGTCTGCATCGTCAGTTGCAAAGCTGCCTCGATGGCCGTGCCCCCGCGAGCCGTCATCGCAGCCACCGCCGCTTCCGCCTTGCTTCGGCTTGCCTCATCAACGCTCACCAGCCTGTCAAACACCGCCTGCGCTTCGGTCGCAAATCCGACCACTCCAAATCGATCACCCTTGTTCAAACCGCGCAGGCAATACAACAATGCCCTTTGTGCCTGTTTGATTTTGTCGCCCTGCATCGACCCCGAAGTATCGACCACGAACAGCACATCTTTGCTGATCGCCGCAGTATCGGGGGCTTTCCAAGGGGCACTGGCCAGCAGCAAAAAATACCCGCCTTGGCCACCTGCAAGGCCCTCGTGAAAAGTGAGTAATGCAAGGTCGATTTCGTTGGCCTCCACCTTGCCAGGTTTGCGCGGGGCTGAAAAGAACAACTCAAAATCCGTCTCCGACCTGGCATTGTTCACTTCAAAACCAATCACCGCTTTGGTTGCATTGGGTCGGGTGACATCGATGGTGTGGGTCGGTGAATAAATCGTCGTAATCGGCTGATTCGCACTCACCTCCACCTTCACCATCATCGAGCCAACAGGGCTGGCGGAAAATTTTTCCGTGTTCAGCGGGTATGCAAACCTCACCAGGTTGCCATCGCGTGACAACAATTGCGTGTAGCGCAGTTTCACCGGCTTGGTCGATCCCGGCTCGATCGGAAAAATCCGTACCTTGATCAGGTCGCGCCCCGCATATTCCAAAAGTGCCGGGTCCAGTGCCTTGCGCACGATTTCTTCGTAAATCTGCCTGGCCTTGCCTGCATCCAGCAATTCCGCCTCGACCATTTTACCGTCCACTTCCATGGCGAAGCTATCCAGCCTGCCACCCTTGGGGACCGGAAAAAAGTAGGTCGCCTCCAAACGCTGGCCGGTCGGATTGCGAAATACCTGATCAACGGTCGTCACCGCAATCTGACCGTCAATCCGCACAGTGACATGGTGCTGCTGCATTTCCAGCATCGACATGCGCGTCGGCAGCACCGTTCTCAAATCAGGCATCGACTCCGGGGGTTGGGTGACAAGTAAACCCTGCGCCGGCACCAACGACACGCCAGCCACAAAAAGCACCCACATTGACGCAAACAACGACCGAAAAAAGGGATTCATCATGGCAACATCCTCGGGGGTTCAATCCGTTGGACGCATCGGTCGCTGATGGGTTCCATCAAAAAGGAACAAATCAAATGATTTTCATTTGCTGGTTCATCCTCACACCATCATGCAATCGCCCGCGGGTTTCCACCCGCGGCTAGACGGATCA
>CAYRTH010000041.1:0-1911 GCA_964427135.1 uncultured Phycisphaeraceae bacterium | reverse complement strand
CACGCTCTTCGTAGCCGCGGGTGGAAACCCGCGGTTCTATAACTTCATCCCTCGATCATTTCAGATGCCTCAAATCCCCGCGCCGCCGACCAGTGAATCGTCGAACACCTCACTGCGACTCACCGGTGTTCCGCGAATCACCTGTGCCAACGTCGCCCGGTCCATCGTCCGTGCGGTGTAATTGCGGATGTCCAACAGCACACGACGAAACTTACAGAAAGGTTCCTGCGTGCAAGGCTCATACTGATTCACCGACACGCAGCCGATCGGGGCCAGCAACCCATCGAAATGTCGCACCACCATGCCCATGGTGATCTGTTCCGCCGACTTGGCGAGCTTGTACCCCCCATCACGACCGGGCAGACTCACCACCCAGCCCTGCTGTTTCATTTCCAGCATGATGTGTTCAAGGAACCGTTTGGGCACATCGTTGCGCTGCGCCAGTTCACGAATCGATATCGTGCCCTTGCCCTCCTGCGCAGCAAGCGTCATCAAGGCTCGTAAAGCGTAATCGGTTTTACGTGACAAACGCATGAAAGTTTCCGTCAATCGTGACCCATAGCATAGGTTTGTCACCCTCGGCTAACAACCGCCGTGACCATCGCTACCCATTCTCCACCCAAAAAACAAAGCCCAGGCATAGCCATGCCTGGGCCTTTTAAAAACACCCGCAATCATTGATCAGCGGTACAATTCGACGATCAGGTTCATGTTCACATCAAACGGGACCTGGTCCGATGTCGGAATCAGATTGACCGAAGCCGTGAGCGTCGAAGGATCAAACCCCAGCCAGCCGGGTACCTGGTGACCCGGCAGTGATTCAAGGGTTTCGCGCACGATCTTCTGCGTCTTTTCCTTTTTGATGGTGATCTTGTCGCTGACCTTGATCTGATACCCCGGACGATCGACCTTGCGGCCATTGACCATGACATGCCCATGGCTGACCAGTTGCCTTGCCGACCAAATCGATCGCGCCCAGCCGAGCCTGCGAATCACGTTGTCCAATCGCTGTTCAAGTAATCGCAGCAACACTTCACCGGTGTTGCCCTTGGCGCGACCCGCCTCATCGAGGTAGCGACGGAACTGTTTTTCCATCAGGTTGTAGTGATAGCGCAGTTTTTGTTTTTCGTTCAGACGGATGCCGTAGTCGCGCAAGCGCCGACCACGATACCCGTGCATCCCGTTGGGGTTGAGTTCGCGTTTGGAAGTGTGCTTGGGCAGATCAACGATGGGCACGCCGACGCGACGAGACAGTTTGACCTTCGGGCCTGTGTAATTGGCCATGGGTGATGGTTCCCGGTTACGCAGGTCGTGACGACCGCTTGCGGGAACGCTCCAAAAGGGCGAGGCGGTGACTACCGCGGACCCGGTGCTGGAACTTCAGAGGCACATTGCCCCTGCAAAATGTAGCTAAGCATTAAAACCGCATTTCACCCGCATGTCAAAGTGATCAAGTCATTGTAGCCCAGCCGCCCCCGGATGGTGGTTCATGTAGCCCAGCCGCCCCCGGATGGGTCAGTCAAAGCCGCCGATGGTATCGGCGGTCGATTCTGCTCAATCAAAATCCAAAAATGACGGCGGATACCATCCGCCCCTTTCCAATCACACCGCCGAGGGCGGCGGTGCCACATCAATCCAATCGCTGTCATTCCAATAAAACCATCCTGAACTTCACGCCGACGTGAAGTTCAGGCGTGACTATGACAAGTACGCTCAATGCCTGGGTGGTGCATCGCGGACGTGAAGTTCAGGCGTGATTGCGACAAGTGCGCTCAATCAATCCTTCAGCAATACCTGAGTCCTCAACCTCCCCCAGGGGGCGGTTTCGTCCTCGGCTTGTCTTCAAATTCGAAATCCGACATCAGTACTGTCCGGTTAGAAGTCGAATAGTGACAATTGGTTACGATTGAC
>CAYRTH010000040.1:0-23544 GCA_964427135.1 uncultured Phycisphaeraceae bacterium | reverse complement strand
CAAAATCAACCGAATTCGCGGAGTCATGCCTTATTCCACCACGTGCCTTTCTCGATTACGAGCCGCGACCGTCAGGGTGCGGTCCTTGCATTTCGAGCACCAAAACGAACCGATTTTCAACACAGAGGTCACGGAGATCACAGAGCGGAAACAAGCCTTTGAGCGTTGCTATACAAGCTGGACAACCCTTGAATTCAAGGTTGCAAACGATTGGTTCATGCCTTCTTCTGATTCCAATTGTGTAATCTTTGATCTATTGAAAGCAGTGGATCGAACAGGTTCACTTTGCTGACTCGCTGCTCTGTGCACTCTGTGACCTCTGTGTTGAGTTCTTTGGTTTGCTCTTCATGATTCATTCAAATCACCGCTCCCTCACGGTCGCTGCTCGTATCATTCAAACAACGCTAAATCATCTCACGGCAACCGCGCATCAATGATCGGCATCAGCACCCCGGCCGCCGCCATCGCCTGGTCCCTGGCCCTGACCACATCCGTGCCCGGCACCATCACCGTCACACGAATCAAGGCCCCAGCCGTGTTACGCGCTAGTAGCCCATTGGCAAAAATCGTCGCCTGCTGCGTGAAAAAGCTGGTCGTGTAACGATCCCCGCACTTGTACACAAACAGGTGATAGCTCAAGCGATTGTTGTACTGCGTCACCAGCTCCTTCATTGCCAGTTCACGACCGCTTGCCAGCGTCATCCACTGACGATCCTTGGTCAAAATCTTTTCACCGCTACCCTCCAAACAGACATCCGGCGGGTGCGTCCCCTTGCGATTGTCCGCCGAGAACACAATCAACAACTCAAAGGGCAACTGCTGCGGCGAGCGATACAAGCGACACAAATAATCATCGGTTTCCAGAATCGTCAGCGTCTGCTGATCGAGTATCAGATTTTCGCCCGTAAAGGTCAGGTCGTTCACCTGCACCACCTCCGGCACCGCCTGCGCCGCCACCGCACCACGATGTTCACGAGCCGTTTCACGACCCCACCACACCGACAACCCAACCACAATCGCCAGCGTGGCCAATACCATCGGTCGCAGCACCGTCAGATGCGACGATTGCAACTTGGGCAGACCATCCAGGTAACCCAGCAAACGCGGGTCGGTCCAATTACGTTTGAAAAATCGTCCGCCCACGATGATCAGTTGTTCTAACGCAAACAAAAGCCCCAGGGCGATCAGAAACACCACCATGCCGGAAAACCCGTGAAACCAGCCGTCTTCGCCCGCTTCTTCGACGTTGAAATAGTGGGCCACGACGTTGAGCGACGTAATGCGAATGACATTGCACAACACCGCCACCGGCACCGCCAAAAGCAACATCATCACCCGCCAGAAGCCGCGCACCCGGCAAACCATCGCAAACAGCGCCGCAAAAAACGTCAGTGATATCAGACTGCGCAACCCTGAACATACATTTTCCACCACCAGCATTTTCGGTGTACCACCGGGAACATCCGGCGGCAGAAAAACGTAACTGCCATCCTTGATCGCAGGAATACCCATGATCGAGTTGGTCGCCCACACAGCCGCATCACTGGCAACGCTTTTCAATCGAAAGTTCAATTCTCCCACCGCCACCTCCGGCAGCGGCACCATGAAAAACAACACCAGCACCGGCAACCAATACGCCCTGAGCAGCGCCCATCCGCCCCATAAAAGCACCAAACCCGCCAATACACCAATGAGCGAAAAACCGGAAACGAACATCACCCGTGCATACACACTCATCAAGTGAAACATCAGCGACACAATCAGCAGCGACCAGCCGATGATCGCCGATGACATCGTTCGTTGCGCAGGAACACCCACGCGCTGATAAATGAAGTAACACAAAATCAGGCTGGTCAACCCGACCAGTGGCCCATGCGAGTAGTACGAATCGCCTTTGGTGAGTCGGTCCATCAGCGAAGCATCCGCCATGCGCTCCCACGCCGGGAACCAGCGCAGCCACATGTCGCTGAACGTGCCCTTCCATGAAAGCGTCAGCAAACCGGCGGTGAGCAGAAGCCCCAACCAGGCGCGACCGGTCAGTCGAGGCAGTCCGCTTCCGCCGGGGTTGCCCTCCCCCGATAGGTTGATCGAAGTTGTGGTCGGCGATGTGGACGCTGTCAAGGGATGCCTCGCACGATGGTTGGGCCGATCATTCGGGTCAGCCAGACCGGTAAACGCTGCCAGGTGGCGATTCGTCGTTGATATTTGGGGTTGTCCGGTCGAACTTCCGAGACATCACCCTTGCGCACGTAGTATTGCCAAACCGTGTCGTGAGGCTGCGCACCCCACTGTTTCTTGAACTTGTACGTCCCGGAATCGACACTGGATCGTCCGAAATCGAATTGCTGGCTACCTCTGGCCATCGCCCTCAATAACAATTGGTGATACATAAACATGTTCGCACTGACGTTGCTGGCCGACCGCAAACTGCTGGCCGAGGGCACCTGTGTACTGGCCGGTTGCCCCGCATACGCCCGGTCATGCACCAGCAGTGCCCCTGCCACCGGCTGACCTTCATAGTTTACCACCACCAACTC
Organism: uncultured Phycisphaeraceae bacterium; assembly: GCA_964427135.1. Lineage (GTDB taxonomy): Bacteria > Planctomycetota > Phycisphaerae > Phycisphaerales > Phycisphaeraceae > JAJXSS01. The sequence goes on along the minus strand of CAYRTH010000040.1, from coordinate 21,007 downwards.
CGCACCCCCACCTGCGTTGCCCCCAGCTTCCCCACTTTGCGCATTTTCAACATGCAAATCCCCCTTGGCTTGGCCCGCTTCCTCGTTACCCTTCACCCCATGCTGCTTCACGATCTGTGCAAACAACTGACGGCCGAACACCGGCGTCCCAAGGTCACGCATGTTGATCGCAAACACATCATAGAACGCATCGAGCAGCTCGACTCCGCCAAAACGTACACTCAGATTACTTTTTTCACCCTTGCGCACCTGATTGCGAACCTTGGCGTCCATCTTTTTCCATAACGCTTCGGGCGAATCGGGTAACTCCAGCACCATCCGTTTTTTATCATCCCGTCGAACCGTCAGCTTGCCATGTTCCACAGGCTGGCCGTGACGCAATTCCAAATACTTCACATCCAACTCATCCGCCAGTTGACACGCACGGTCGATCAGTTGTTGTTGTGTCGCCGCATCATCGGCCAACAACCCGGCGCGGTTCACATACGGCAGACTCACCAGAAATTTTCCAAACAACACACTTTGCACCAAACACAACGGCAGATAACCCGTGAGCTTATCCCCCGTTTCACCCAGCGCCACCACCGCATACGGCTGATGCCCCAACCCCTGCTGCAAAATCGTCAGCCATTGCGGGTCATGTTCACCACACACCCCCGCCGGGGCTTGCGTCGAGTGTAAATACGCCCGGATTCGAGCGCACCGGGACACCTCTGGATTGGACCAGCATTCAATCATGCTTCAGCCGCCCCTGATTCACGAACCATACCAATAGGTTATCGGCGATTTGCAGGTTTGACTGTGATCCCCCCATCTGTTCTTTCACGCCTGATCTTCATGTCCTCATGAAGATCAGGATTCTTTGCTTCTGTCAAAATGAATCACTTTGCCGTGAACCGGGTGATATGCTAACTTGACTGATCAGCTTGCGGTTTGCACCCGTAGCTCAATTGGATAGAGCTTCTGACTTCGGATCAGAAGGTTGCAGGTTCGAGTCCTGCCGGGTGTATTGGGGAGTTCACCCCTTTGTAACACCTTTGGTTCAGCGATCATTGCCGTCACCAAGCATGTTTTGGTGATTTGATGTCCACAAGCGACTTGACCCACCCATGGCAATCTCCGTTTTTTCCCTTACCATGGTGGCACACCAACGTGAGGGACTTTTATGAAATGCATGACGCATCGGGGGATCGGGCTTGGGGTTGGCAGTTTCATCATCGCTACCACAGCTACTGTCGTATTGGCCCAGGGACAGACACAGACACCCGCAGATGATTTGTATCTGCGCGGGTATGTGCAGGCGGTCGTCGATCAACAACCGGCATGGTCAACGGTCAACCTTCAGGTACGCCAGGGCATCGTCATCGTCGATGGCACCGGGCTATCGGGTGACCAACTGACTCAACTGGTGCAAACGCTGACCAGGGTACGCGGTGTGCGTGAGGTGAAACTGGCGGAGGATGTTGCCTTGCCGACCACAACCACCACCGATTCGACCCCACCCCAAACCACGTCACCATCGACAGGCGCACCAATTCGCCAATCTTCGCCACAGGTTGGCAACGTCGCACTGCCCTCAGCCGGGGGTTTTCAGGTGTTCCCCAAAGACCGGCTGTTTGACCCCCTCGTGGCGGACCCGCGCTGGCCGCATTTCGGGGCCTCGTACACCAGCTATCAGGGCGAAACGTTGAACGCCGTGGCCACGGTCAGCTTCGGCGAAACCTTGTCGATGTTCCGTGATGATGCGCCCGACTGGATGGGCGGGCAGTATGAATTTGTTTTGCAACCCGGGTTGTTTGCGATTTTCGATATGGACTCGGACTCGGCAGACCTGGTGAACGCGGACTACTTCATCGGTGGCGGCATTGCCTGGCGTAACGGCCCATGGTCGATGCTGCTGCGTTACTACCACCAAAGTTCGCACCTGGGCGATGAATTCATTTTGAACAACGGCATCACCCTGGCGCAGCGCGTCAACCTCAGTTACGAATCACCCCAACTCATCGTCGCCTACGAGGCGGCAGATTGGCTGCGGGTTTACGCAGGCGGCGGCGTACTGGTCAACACCGACCCATCAAGCCTGGGCATCGGCATGGTGCAGTATGGTGTCGAAATGCGCAGCCCCTGGCGATTGCTGGATGAATGGGCCACGCCGATTGCCGCGATTGACGTGAAACATTTTGAGTATCACGACTGGGACGGCGGCTTGTCAGCACGTGCGGGCTTGGAATTTGCCGACCCGTTGCAGGGACGCAGCGGTTCACGCATGTTGTTTTTAATCGAGTACTACACCGGCCGATCACCGCATGGCCAGTTTTTCAACGAAAGCATCCGCTACCTCGGCGCAGGGTTGCATTTTTATTATTAAAAAAACGACGGCCAAACGATGCTGCAAAACACTCGATAAAAATCGCGCCTGAACTTGATGGTCGGCGAGCAAGTTCAGGATGGTTTTGAATTGATCGTGTGGGATGGAAAAGAATCCTGTACTTCATCGCGGCGATGAAGTTCAGGCGTGGTCCTGTCAGGTTGGAAAATAAATGTACTTATCCCCATTATTCTTCTGAAAATGTTATGAAGCGGATCACCACAACCCCGGCAAGCCAGCGGTACCGGGAATGCTGGGCACTTTCAATTCACCCTTGCGCGACATGGGCAAAGTGATCGGTCCAAGTTGCGGAGCCTCGACCGACAGGTTCAGGTTGGCAGCATATGGCATCACATTGCCGGGACGAACGCCCTTGACGAAGTTGATCACCTCCGCCAGGTTCACCTGGGCAGGCAGGGTGACCATCTGCGAACCGTTGGCGGGAATGGTCATGTCCTGGAACGAAGCTTTGCCGGATAAAAATTGCGAAGCTCCGCTGGTCAAGCCATAGTCCATGTTTACCAAGGGCAGCGGCAGGCTATAGGGGTTGTTCACCTGGACATCAAACTTCAGGGCGAGCTTGTCCCACGACAGCGAATCAAACCGCACATCCTTGAGTGAGGCAGTGGGTTTGGGCACCCCAGCCAGGAGCGAATCAAGGGTTTTACAGCCGGTTGTCAGCGATGAAAGCAACATGATCATCGCCAGTATGAAAATGGGGTTCCAATGTTTGGTGATCATGGGGCGAATTCCCTTGGGTGAAAGAATGAATATGCATGATCATAGCCGCTGATTTGGATTGCATGAAAATTATAAATGATGAGGTGATGTGGTGATTTTTGAATCTTCCAGGCATGAACTTCACAAGCCAGTGAATTTCAGGATGGTTCCTTCAATGACCATCAGCGCCGACGCCGAGCGCCCGCGCTAAACATTAGAAAAGACAAACACTCGACCATTCAACTCACGTGACCATACTGGTTGATGCGGTCAATCATCTGCCTTAACCGTCCGTAACTGCGTTTGGTTGATTCAAAGCGCAACCGGGGCAAGTCCAAATGGTCCTGTTCCTCCGGCAACGGGCCGCCCTGAGTAATGTGACCGCTTGCGACCAGTTCATGAAATTCACGATCCAATGCTTCCACCTGCTGACCTGTCAATGCCTTTTTCAAACGCATTACCAGCGTGTCGCGCACAAAACGCTGCGAGTGATACGTGCTGTAAAACTCAACCACATGGTCAGCCGCTTTTTGCGGGTCGTCGAAAATGTGGTACAGGCTCAAATCTTCCGGACTGATCAGGGCGGTGTTGAGCAGGTGATCGCGGACATAATCCTGCCAGTAGTACCAGTACGCCCCGCCGGGTTCATCGACCATCACAATCGGCACAATCGGGGCCTTGCCCGTTTGCACGAGGGTCAACGCTTCAAAGCCTTCATCGTGCGTGCCAAAGCCACCGGGGAACAGCGCCACCGCCTGACTCTGCCACATGAACATGAGTTTGCGGGTGAAAAAATAACGGAAGGTCACCAGCTTGGGGTCGCCCTTGATGTATTTGTTGGCGTTGGTTTCAAAGGGCAGGCGAATCGACACACCGAACGAGGCCTGCCGCCCGGCTCCGCCGTGACCAGCCGCCATGATGCCGTCGCCTGCACCGGTGATGACCATCCAGCCCTGCTCGGACATGTGTTTTGCGAATTGCACCGCCGCCTGATACTGCGGGTGACTCTCCGGGGTGCGGGCTGAACCGAAAATCGAAATTTTGGGCAGGTGCCGATACGGGCGAAACACCTTGAGCGCATATCGCAGTTCTTTGAAACTACGACTGATCAACTTCAGTTCACCCAGGTTGGATTGATCTTTCAAAAGTTTGAGTGAGGTGTGCAGCATTTCGCGCACGATCAGCCCGGCTTCGCTCTCCGGGTCGCCTCCGACTTGCGTCACAGCACGATCCAAAATGGCCTTGAGGTCCGGGTCGGTCACTGCATCGACGCGATTTTTTTGCATGGTTCACCGAGCCGATTTTAGACCCCATCGCAGCAGGCTGGATGAGGCAGCGAACAGTTTTATTGACCCAGGCGAACCGTTCAATGCATCAATACCCAAGCCCTCGGCCTCCCCCGGAGGGCGGCCTCGTTCTTGGCTTGGTTCCGTCACTTGGCCACTCGACCACTTGCCACTTGCCACTTGCCACTTGCCACTTGCCACTTGCCACTTCATCAATCGTACAACCCCGCGTTGCTCATCGCTTGACCCAGCACCAGTGCCACCGCATTCGACAGGTTATAACTGCGCACCTGGCCGGGCATCGGAATGTAAATGCGTCGGGTTGGGTAACGATCATGCCAGGCCGGGGGCAGCCCCTGTATTTCATTGCCAAAAAGCAGCACATCCTCATCCGCATAAGGCACACGGTCATACCGCTGCGCCCCGAACTTGGTCACCACCCAGGGCAGCCGCCCATGTTCCTCCAACCACTGTGCAAACGCCTCCGGCTGATCGTACTTCACCCAATCCAAATGCGGCCAATAGTCCAGCCCCGCGCGTTTGACCGCATGATCCGACAGATCAAACGCGCATGGCCCGATCAAATGCAACCGCGCTTTCATCCCCACGCATTGCCGAGCGATGTTCCCCGTGTTGGGCGGAATTGAAGGTTGAAATAACGCTACGTGCAGCATCCAGCCAGCTTACATGATCAAAGTCGAAATTCGAAATGATGGCGATGATGTCGCAGGGCAAACGCATGTGTAGGGGTTTAACGAGCCGCGACCGTGAGGGAGCGGTTATTTACCTGAATCGAACCTACAGAAAGACCGCTCCCTTACGGTCACGGTTCGTACATGCGTTTGCCCTGGACGATGTCGCTATGATTGAGTACTGAACTTAATCAAGGACTTGAAACGATGCCACTGAATAAACTCGACATCCTCAATCAACTGCGCAAAGTGAGCGACCCGCAGCGGCAACGCGACCTTGTCAGTCTCGACATGGTGAAAAACATCGCCTACTGCGACGGTTTGGCGACGATCACAATTGAATCCGCCGACCAGTCACCTGCCTATCAACAAGCCTTGAAACTCAGCGCCATCACGGCTGTCCGTAACCTCGGCGACGAAATCAAAGAAGTGGTCGTGCAATTCACCGCCCCTGCCAAAACCAGTCCACAAAAACAGGTGGCCCTGAACAACCCTTTGCCGGGTGTCAAAAACATTTTCGCGGTGGGTGCAGGCAAAGGTGGCGTGGGTAAAAGCACCGTGTCGGTCAACCTGGCGGTGGGCCTGGCACGCAACGGTTACAAAGTCGGTTTGCTGGATGGTGATATTTACGGGCCTTCGATGCCGACACTATTAAACATACCCAACAACGAGCCGCCGCCGTTGCGTGGTACCGACATCATTCCCTTTGAAACCCATGGCATCAAAGCCATGACTATCGGCGCCATTGTCGAATCTGAAAAACCCCTGATCTGGCGCGGCCCGATGGCGCACGGGGCCTTCAAACAACTGGCCACGCAAACGCTTTGGGGTGAACTTGATTATTTGGTGATCGACCTGCCGCCGGGCACGGGGGATGTGCCGCTGACCATGTCGCAGGTGTTGCCCCTGGCCGGGGCCGTGGTGGTTTGTACGCCGCAAAAGGTGGCACAGGACGATGCCCGCCGGGCGGTGCGCATGTTCCAACAGTTGGACATCGAGGTGCTGGGCGTGGTCGAAAACATGAGCTACTTCATCGGCGACGACGGCAAGGAATATGACATTTTCGGTCGCGGCGGGGCGCAGGTCATGGCTGCCCAAATGGGCGTTCCCTTTTTGGGAATGATCCCCATCAACATGCGTTTGCGTGCCAACAGCGACCGGGGCAACCCGACCGCCAACTTTGATGATGATCGCCAGTTGGGCGAGGCACTCGAAGCCATGACCCGCAACGTGGTCGGCCAGTTGGCCATTCGACAAATGAACAGCGACGCACAGGCACCGACGATCAGTATCAGTTGATTGTTGCATGGGTGCCTGTGGCACATCTTTGTGCCACAGGGAAGCACAACTGTGGGCAGTCGTCCGCCCTTTATTCCGGTGGGGCAGGCGTCCCGCCTGTCATTGAGCCGAAGGCTCAAATGGCTTTGTTTTTTCAACATGGGCTATCGCCCATTCGACAGGCGGGACGCCTGCCCCACCCATTCAATCCTTGCTAAAACTTCATTGACCGCCGATGCTTTGCATCAACACTTCCCCGTTTCGCGCCGACGCTTCACGTCGGCTTTTTTATTTGGTCGCACAGGTGCCACCACTGCAACCGCAACCCATGTCAGCCTTCTGGTTCCAGGGCATGCGAGCCATGAGCGTCGCCAGCATACATAAACCCGATATACCCGCGAACATCAATCCGGCACCCATGAACCCGCTGATCAGCAAAAACCAGGGCGACACCAACACCCCAAGCACCACGCCCGTCAACACCCCAGTGCCGATGACAAGCTGCGTCTGCCGCATCACATCCATCCCCCCTTTGCCGCTTTTGATCACTGGCAAACCGGCGCTCTTCCAAGCCTCAATACCCCCTTCAAGTTGCCAGACTTCCGCCGCACCCGCATTGATCAATCGGTCGGCTGCCTGCCGCGAACGCATCCCCGACTTGCACTGCATCACCACCTTCACACCATTGGACGCAGGCACCTGCGCCGGTTCAAACTTCGACAACGGCAGCAGCCTTGCCCCATCAATGTGCTCCGCCGAAAACTCCGCCGGTTCACGCACATCCACCAACAACGCCTCGTTACGCTGCAACCACTGTTGCAGGGTTTTTCCGTCCACTGTCAACACCACTGGCGATGCAATGGTCGTCATGATTGAACCCTTTCTTTTTTCATCGTGACATGCTGTTGCATCAGCATGCCGCCGGCCAAAGTTCGAACATCCTTAAACCCGTTTTGCCGCAAAATGCGACCTGCGTAATAAGCCCGCTGTCCGCCGCGACAGACCGTCAAAGTCGTTTTCGAGGGGTCCAGTTCGTGCACACGCTGGCGCAGTTCATCCAGCGGTATCCATACAGCACCGTCCAGGTGACCTGCGTTCCATTCCGCAGCCGTGCGTACATCGACAATCTGTAGTGACTGTTTTTGGTCATCCGACAGGTCATGCGGCCAGGTCGGCGCTGCATGTGCATCGAGTTTGCGTAATGCGTTCTGAGCCACAAAACCAGCCATATGCACCGGGTCTTTGGCTGAACCAAACGGCGGAGCATATGCCAAATCCAACTGTGTCAAATCATCCACCTTGCCGCCATAGTGCATGGCTGTGGCGATCACGTCCAATCGTTTATCCACCCCCGCGCCGCCCACCACCTGTGCCCCCAAAATGCGACCATCTTCCGGGGCGTACAACAATTTCACCATCATTTCTTGCGCACCAGGGTAGTAGCCTGCATGATGATTGCCCGTCACCCAAACCGCCTGATGCGCGATGTTTTCCTTTTTGGCGATGCGCGAACTCAGCCCGGTCAGCCCGGCTGTTACAGCAAAGACCCGCACAATCGCGGTGCCCATCACCACCGGCATCATCGGCCCATCGTCGGCGGCTGCATGTTCCCCCGCCACACGACCGGCGCGATTGGCAGGCCCCGCCATCGGTACCCGTAAATCACGCTTCATTATCCCATGAAGGTACTCGACCGCATCGCCCACCGCGTAAATCGACGGGTCGGATGTTTGCATATGACGATTGACTTTCACGCCACCGGTTGAGCCAATGTCCAACCCGGCTTGTTGCGCCAGTTGCACCGAAGGCCGAACCCCCGCACCGACAATCGCCAGGTCACAGGGTATCGTCGTGCCATCGGCTACTTGCACCGCTGTCGCTTGTTCGCCTGTGATTGCGAACCCCGCCAGGGCGTTACCCAAATGCACCGCCACCCCATGCTTTTCCAGCTCGGCCTGCACCATGTGAGCCATTTCTTCATCCAGCGGCGGAAGCACCTGCGGGGCCATTTCCACCAGGGCCACGCTCATGCCAAGCTCGCGCAACATTTCCACCATTTCAAGACCAATAAACCCCGCACCCACCACCACCGCCTTGCTCGGTTTACGTTCCACCAAAAACTGTTTGATGCGATCCGTATCCGCAAGGTTCCGCAGCGTGTACACATTACTGGCATTGAAGCCCGGCACCTTGGGTTGAATCGGCTCAGCCCCGGGGCTTAACACCAGCTTGTCATACCCTTGCTCATATTCACGCCCCGTATCGCGTTCCAATACCTTGACCAACTTCCGGGGTCGGTCGATGCCGATGACCTGATGCCGGGTGCGCACTTCGATGTTAAGCCAGTTTTTGAAACGTTCGGGTCGCGCGACGATCAGCTTGTTGCGGTCGGTGATCTGCCCGCCCAGGTAATAGGGCAACCCGCAATTGGCAAACGAAACGTACTGGTCCTTCTCCAGCAAAATGATGTTGGCTTGTTCATTGACCCGCCGGGCACGGGCTGCGGCACTGGCGCCCCCGGCCACCCCACCGACCACCACAATCGTGCGTTTGTCGCCCATGATGATTCCTTTATGCTGTGAATTAGTGAGCGTGTTTGCGGATGCAGTTGATCAAAGTCTTGGCATGCGGACTGATGACCTGGTAATGCACCTCACGGCCATCACGCTGGGCGCTGAGTATGCCATGGGCCTTCATCTGGTTGAGGTGCTGACTGACGGCATTGGGCGCCAGTTCCAGCAAGCGCGCCAGTTCCCCCACCGGCAACCGGTCATCCAAAAGCAATTCGACGATGCGCAGCCGATGCGGATGTGCCAGCACCCGCAGCACCCCCGCCGCCGCCTCCAGCGCCGCCATGTCCATGAGTTCATGTTGTGTATGGCTTGACATCATGACATCAATATATCATGACTTTGTGATATGTCAAGGGATGATGTTCAATTTTGCTTAAAAACGACAACGACAAAGCCCAGGCATGGCCATGCCTGGGCCGTTGATAAAAAATCACGTGACTTCAATCCAAAACCAGCGTCTGCCCCGTCAGCCGACGATGGGCATCCAGGTATTTGTCCAGCGTGTTGCGTACTACCTCGTCGGGCAGCGTCGGTCCGGGCGGTGTTTTGCGCCACTTGCCCTGATCCGCCAGGTCTTGCAGGTAATTGCGTACATACTGCTTGTCGAAACTGGGCTGATCACGGCCGGGCTGGTACTGATCCGCCGGCCAAAAGCGCGAACTGTCGGGCGTCAGCACCTCATCGATCAGCATCGGTTTGATATCGCTGTTGATATTTTCCGCGTCGATATCCAACGGCAAGCCGAACTCGAACTTGGTATCCGCCAGTATGATGCCCCGACCTGCTGCGTAATCGTGGGCCATCTGATAAATCGAAAGTGACAAATCGCGCAACTGTTCCGTCAGCGGCGCCCCGATGATTTTCACCACTTCATCAAAGCTGATGTTCTCGTCATGCCCCGCCGCAGCCTTGGTCGAAGGCGTGAACATCGGCTGGGGCAGTTTCGCACATTGCTTCAACCCGCCGGGCAATTTCATCCCGCATACGGTCTGCGATTTTTGGTACTCCGCCCAGCCCGACCCGGCCAGGTACCCGCGCACAATGCACTCAATCGGCAGCACCCGACATCGCCTGCCCACCATCACCCGTCGATCCAGCATGTTTCGCTCTGCCTCATCCAACCCCGTCACCTGCAGCGCATCGGTGGCGATGAGGTGATGTTGCAGTCGATCACTGAGTTTGGCCCCGATCATGTCGAACCAGAAACGTGATATCTGCGTGAGCACGATGCCCTTGCCGGGTATGCCGTTGGGCATCACCACATCAAAGGCGCTCATGCGATCGGTCGCCACGATCAATAGCACCGGCGAACCATCGGTCAGCGCCGCATCGTAAACATCGCGCACCTTACCCTGACGACGACCGGGCAGCGGCAGGTTGGTTTGCATCAAAGGCGACATACTCATGAATAATCAATCCTTGTCTTTGATGTCTTCTGGCGTCAGCGTGAATACCGAACTAATCAACAAGACTTCATCTTGTTTAAGTTCTTTTTTAAGCATTCGCCAGACGATGTCCTGGCGCTCGGAGGGCCGAAGCAGGGAAAACTTCGGCGAAGTGATCAGAATACGGTACATTTTTGTTCCCCGAATCGGTTGAATTTCCAGTTTGTCCAACGGCAAACCCGCTTGCGAGAAACCGCCCTTGAGCACCCTGCGCACTCGATCACTGAATTTCCGAGCTGTTACAGGCATATTCTTCGGTGTTCTTTTTCTTCAATGAATGTCATTAGCAAGGCATCAAAACTGCTGCAAAAATCGCACATCGTTTTCGAACAGCCAGCGGATATCCGGGATGGCATACTTGCGCATGGCCAGTCGTTCAATGCCCAGACCAAAGGCAAAGCCGGTCCAGGTTTCGGGGTCGATGCCGCAGGCCGACAGCACTGCCGGGTTGACCATGCCGCAGCCGCCCAGTTCTTTCCAGACCCATTGGCCGCCCAGGTACATTTTGCAATCGACCTCAGCCGAGGGCTCGGTGAAGGGAAAATAACTGGGCCTGAATCGCACCTCGGCTTCCGGTCCAAAATAAGCGCGGGCTAACTGAAACAAGGTCGTTTTCAGATCGACCATGTTCACCTTGCGATCGACATACAAACCTTCGACCTGATGAAACATCGAAAAGTGCGTGGCATCGTGTTCATCCGGGCGATACACCCGGCCCATGGCCACGACGCGGATCGGTGGCTTTTGCTTTTCCATCACCCGCACCTGAATCGTCGAGGTCTGCGAACGTAACATCGTGCCCGGTGAACCGGCGGGGCCGCCGAATATTTCCGGCTTGTCGATGTAAAAATTGTCCAGCGGGTCACGTGCCGGATGCCAGCGCGGTATGTTCAAGGCCACAAAGTTGTGATGTTCATCTTCCACCTCCGGCCCGGTCGCCACCTCAAAACCCATCCGACCAAACACATCGATCAAATCGTCGATGGTCTGCGTCAAAATGTGCGTTCGACCCACCCGCGGTGGCAAGCCCGGTTCCGTCACATCGATCATCGGGCCACTGGTTTTCACCGGTGCTGCACCGACTTGTTCCTTGAGCGCGTTGAACTGTCCTTCAACCCAGGCTTTGAGGTCATTGGCCTGTTTGCCGAAGTCACGCTTCTGAGGCCCGGGTATGTCCTTGAGCAGGGCCATGAGTTTTTTAAGTTCACCGCTGCCGGCCAGGTATTTGATGCGAAATTGTTCAAGCGTGGCTGGGTCCTTGATCGACCCCAGCGCTGCTTCGATCTGTGCCTTGAGTTGTGCAATGGGTTCAAGCATGGCCCCATTGTAATCATGTTTGCCGACCTGCTGCGACATGGACAGTTATCCAATGAGTGGATATGTTTATCGCCGATATTTGCTGCGCTGCGTGGAACATCAAATAATTGATTTAGATGCCCAAGGCGGTGATGCCTGGCGATTACGACGCATTCTTTTTATGAAAACATCCTGAACTTAATCGCCGACGCTAAAGTTCAGGCGTGTTGGGCAACCGATTGATTCCATCACCGAAACATTCAACGATATCACCATTTTCAGAGGCAACACATGCTCAAAACCCTTCCGACCGTCGGCGATTCATCGTGGTTCGTTCGTGATCGATTTGGTTTGTTCATTCACTGGGGTTTGTACGCACTGGGGGCCCGGCACGAATGGCTGATGAATCACGAACGTATTGCGGTCGATGAATACGAACGCCGATACTTCAAGCACTTCGACCCTGATTTGTATAACCCGGATGTGTGGGCGCAGGCAGCCGGGGACGCAGGCATGAAATATTTTGTGATCACCACCAAACATCACGAAGGCTTCTGCCTCTGGGATAGCAAACATACGGATTACAAATCGACCAACACGCCCTGTGGCAAGGACCTGCTCACGCCGATGGTCAAGGCTTTTCGCAAACGTGATTTGCGTGTCGGTTTGTATCATTCGCTGATCGATTGGCATCATCCCCATTTTGTGCTTGATCCGCACATCGGCCCGTATCGTGACCACCCTGATCGCATCAAAATGAATCAGGGACGTGATCAGAAAAAATATGCTGCGTACCTGCACAATCAGGTGCGTGAACTGCTGACGCAATTTGGCAAAATCGACATCCTTTGGTTTGATTATTCATACCCCAAACCCGACGGTTCGGGCAAGGGCCACAACGATTGGCAGAGTGAAAAACTGCTCAAACTCATTCGCAAACTGCAACCCAAGGTATTGCTCGACGATCGGCTGGATTTGGGCGACACCAAGGGCGCGTGGGATTTCAAAACCCCCGAACAGGTGCAGCCACGTGGTTGGGTGCATTACAAGGGCCAACCTGTGGTCTGGGAAGCCTGCCAAACCTTCAGCGGTTCATGGGGTTATCACCGCGACGAACAAACCTGGCGCAGCAGTGATGAACTCATCCGCACTCTGATCGACTGCGTTTCCAAAGGCGGCAACCTGTTGCTCAATGTCGGTCCGACCGGGCGCGGCGAGTTTGATGAACGTGCCCTGTCACGTCTGTCCGACATCGGCAGGTGGATGAAGTATCACAGTCGTAGTATTTATGGCTGTACCCAGGCCCCCGAGGGCATCAAGGCCCCGACGGATTGCCGACTCACCTACAACCCGCAAACCAAACGCCTGTATGTCCACCTGTTCGCCATGCCTTTTAAACATCTGCACATTGACGGATTGGCCGACAAGGTTGAATACGCCCAGTTACTCAACGATGCCAGTGAAATCAAAATGCGCATGGACGAGTGGCATGGCAAACAGATCGACCTTGGCAAAGACATACTCACGCTCAATCTGCCCAGTATCGAACCCAACGTCGCGGTACCGGTGATCGAACTGTTCCTCAAGTAAAATCACGCTCGTGACCCACGACACCAGCCCATTGCGAGTGTTGCACCTGACCGGGCGCACCGACACCGGCGGACTATTCCGTTATGTCAGTCAATTGTGCGATTGCCTGCACCAGCGAGGGCACACCATGGCCGTCGCGGGCCAATTACATGAAACCCGTGAGCTGTTTGTGCCCAAACCCTGGCCGTGGGTCCAAATACCCTGTCATGGCGGGCCGATACGCTTGTGGCAGGCTAATCGCATTTTGCACCATTGGCTGCGCGATCACCCGGCTGACCTGCTGCACGTTCACTTTCGCAAACCCATGATTCTGGCGCGTCGATTGGCGCGCAATCGTAAACCTCGTCTGCCGATTTTGTACACCCTGCATCTGTCGGGCATACCGATTCACGGCCTGTGGCGCTGGCTGTCGGATTTTGGCGATCATGCCCACGTGGCCAGTGTCGATGCCCGTGACTGGTTGATTCACGAAGCCGGGGTCGATGCCTCACGCATCACCATCATTCCGCATGGCCTCGACCCGTTGCTGTACCCGGTCACCACACCGACCATGCGTGAAGCGGCACGCAAACAATTAAACCTCACCAGCGATGGGCCCATCGCACTGTACGTCGGCCGATTGGAAGACCCCAAAAATGAAGACTGGTTACTCGACCTGGCAGCTTCGAAACAGGTGCCGGGGATGCAGGTGATGTTGGTGGGCACCGGCCCCAACGAAGCGATGGTGCGTGCCCGCATCGAGCGTGAGGGTTTGCAAAATCAGGTGCGTGTGTACCCGTTCGGGTCACCACTGGTTTATTACCAAGCTGCCGATGCACTGTTGTTGCCGTCGCAGATTGAAGGCTTTTCACTGGTGACGATTGAAGCTATGTGCACGGGTTTGCCGGTGCTGCGCACACGCACCGCAGGCACCAGTGAAACCATCATAGAAGGGCAGACCGGCCGATCAACGCCGATTGACCATGATGCGTTTTTACACGAAGCGGTTGCGTTTTTGTCGAATCAGCGTGAATTACGTCGCATGGGTGTGTTGGCAGCCGAACATGTACGTCAGCATTTGACGTATGAAAAACAAATGTCGGCCACGATGGCGTTGTATCGCCGTTTGATTCACGAATCGTCGCGTTGAACCCAAAGTTGACCGGCTAATCGTTATCATGCCCACATGAAAATCGCTGTGATATTGCCTGCCGCGGGTTTGGGGAATCGCTTTGCAGCAGCGAGTGAACCATCATCACCGGGCAGTGGTTCGAAAATCGAGTCGGACCTTTTGGGCCGACCGGTTTTTTTGCGTGCTATTGAACTGTTTGCCGGACGATCGGAGGTGGTGCAAATCATTCTGGCGGTGCACCCTGATGCGCTCGATGAGTTCAAGTTGCGTTGGGGTGAAAAACTCTCGTTTCTGGGCGTGACGGTCGTAGCGGGTGGCAGAATCGAACGCTGGGAAACGGTGCAAAATGCGCTCAAAGCAATCAACCCGCAAGTGACGCATGTGGCGGTGCATGATGCAGCTCGACCGCTCACCGATGTCAAAATCATCAACCGGGTGATCGAAGCGTCGCAAAAATATTCAGCGGTGATACCGGGCATTCCCGCAGCCGCGACACTCAAAAAAATCAAGGCGATACCTGCTGCAAATCAAGTCGACCCCTTGGCGGATTTGTTGGGGGCAGCATCGAAAACCACTCAGCCGTTGGGCCAGGTGGTGGGAGTGATTGATCGTCGTGATGTGGTTGAGGTACAAACGCCTCAGGTGTTTGAAGTGAACCTGTTGCGCAAAGCCTACGCACAAATTGTCGATGGCAAAATGTCACAAGCGCCGACGACGGCGATCACCGACGATGCGATGTTGGTGGAAGCATTGGGTGAGCCGGTGATGGTGATCGAAGGGGCTTCGACCAATTTCAAAATCACGCGACCGGAAGATTTGGACTTAGCCCGCGCGTGGTTGAATATGACCCAAGCCAACCAACCCGCTGCCGCGGCACGCAAACGGTTGCGGTTGGACGATGATGATTGACTCATCGGGGGCTAGTGGCTGGGTGCTGGGCAATGCACGACAACCATTGAACGATTGACCTGCCCAGCTCCAAGCAACCAGCAACCAGACACAGCTACACACCAACGGAAAACCCATGACATTGGACCGCGATTTTCGTGATGAGTTTCCGATCCTTGATCGGCTGGACTTTTTCAACCATGCCGGGGTCGCCCCCATCAGTGGCCCGGCGGCGCGAGCCTTGCGCCATTACACCGATCAGGCGCAGCAGCATGCCTACATTCAATCCGACTGGTACAAGCGTGCCCATCAAATCAAACAACTGGCTGCCCAGTTCATCGGCGCAACCGGGGGACATGAAATCGCTTTTGTACCCAACACCAGCACGGGTCTATCACTGGTGGCCAAGGGTTTACCCTGGCGACACGGCGATCAAGTGGTCATCAGCAATGTCGAATACCCGGCCAACCGATACCCCTGGCAGGACCTTTCCCGCTTCGGCGTCGAACTCATCGAAGTGCCGCAGCAACCCGACGGTCGCATCGATGTTGATGATGTGCTCGAAGCCATCACCGACCGCACCCGTATCGTTTCACTTTCACACGTGCAGTATGCATCGGGTTACCGCATCGACCTCAAGCCGATCGCCAGGCTGGTGCACCAGGCGGGCGGGTACCTGTGTGTTGATGCCATACAAAGTTTGGGCGCACTGCCGGTGAACGTGCGCGAACTGGGCATTGATTTTCTTTCCGCTGACGGTCACAAATGGTTGCTGTCCCCCGAAGGCGCCGGCCTGTTTTACGCGCGTGAAGATTTAATCCCGCTGATGCATCCGGGCGTCGTCGGCTGGATGAACATGAAGAACGCTTCCGACTACGGCAACTACCAATTCGAGTTTCAACCCGATGCCCGTCGATTTGAACCGGGCAGCTACAACATTCCCGGTGTATTGGCCCTGGGCGCGAGTCTGCAAATGTTTACCGACCTGGGCATGACCCACATATGGCAACGCATTGAACAACTCACCACCCGGTTGTGTCAGGGGTTGATCGAAAAAGGCTACGCGATTTTTTCACCACGACTACACCCCGATGAACGCAGTGGCATCGTGGTATTCACGCCCCCGGAATCGGTACGACAGCGCATGAGTTTGTCACAAATCGTCACCGACCTTGAAAAGCAAAACATCATCATCGTGGTGCGCGAAGGTCGATTGCGCGTCAG
This sequence comes from uncultured Phycisphaeraceae bacterium, assembly GCA_964427135.1. GTDB lineage: Bacteria > Planctomycetota > Phycisphaerae > Phycisphaerales > Phycisphaeraceae > JAJXSS01. The sequence continues at coordinate 4,536 of CAYRTH010000040.1, read as the reverse complement.
TCCTCATTTTTACAACACCCCGGCTCAAATCGAAAAACTGATTGATGCTTTGCCGGATTGATAAAACATGATGACGAGGCCACGAAGACACGAAGGACACGAAGAAAAAATCAAACCGCAACAAGGCCACAACAAGACGGGAATCAGACAAGTTCATTAACGCCAAGACGCCAAGCTAGAAAGACGCCAAGATGAAGGGAATGAGTTATGAAGACACAAAACACATGATGAAAATGGATCATGGATGATGCGTATCGATCAAGTCCACCATATCAACCACATTGTTTTGTCCACCATCCTACATTCATCATCCATTCACCATTCTGTTCTGCTTCGTGTCCTTCGTGACTTCGTGGCTATTGATTTCTTGGCGTCTTGGCCGCTTGGCGACTTGGCGTTCAAAAAAGCGGACTCTTTGTTCACGGTGACCTGCGGTTACCTACCGCCCTTGAAATTGCCTTACAATGCGTTCATGCAACCTTTGACCCTTATTCTGCGGACGGCAGGTACCAATTGCGACCGTGAACTGGCACACGCTTTTGAGCTGGCGGGTAGTCGCACCCAAACCGTGCATCTGCATCAGCTCATCGAACAGCCGACCATGCTCGATCGGTTTGATTTGATCGGGTTTCCCGGTGGTTTTTCGTATGGCGACGACATCGCGGCCGGTCGCATTCTGGCCAATCGTCTGCGCCATCGACTGGCCGAACCGTTGCACAAAGCGCTGCAGCGCGGGGTACCGATGATCGGCATATGCAACGGGTTTCAGGTGCTGGTGAAACTGGGGTTACTACCTTTCCCCGATGACATGCTCAGCGGTCAACAAAGTGTCACGCTGGCGGACAACACCACCGGTCGATTCATTGACCGTTGGATCAGTCTGCAAGCCGACGACGCACAACAAAGCGTCTGTATCTGGACGCAAGGCTTATCTGAGTTAGGTGGTTTTGATCTGCCGATTGCCCATGGGGAAGGCCGGTTTGTGCCGCGTGACGAAAATGTGCTGAAGCAATTACAGGCACAAAAACAGGTGGCGTTGCGTTACCTGGTGCAAGCGGGTGAAAACAGCCATGCTCATTTTGTTGGCAACCCCAATGGGTCGGTCGATGCCATTGCGGGGGTGTGCGATCCTTCCGGGCTGGTGCTGGGTTTGATGCCGCACCCCGAACGCTTTGTCGATGTCACGCAACACCCCAACTGGACCCGCTGGTCGTCGAATCAGCTCACGATGACGCCCCCCGGCCTGCGCTTTTTTCAAAATGCGGTGGCTTACGTCCAGCAACGGCAACTGGCGAAGGTGTGATGAATCATTCACACGCAAAACCATCGTCGTCCAAGTCGAACCAGCCGCCTGCGGTGATGGTCAGTGACCTGTATGTCACGCGCGGTCAGACGGCGATTTTGCAGGGCATTGATTGCACGTTGCCGGCCGGACAGTGCATTGCGTTGCTAGGCCCCAATGGTTGCGGCAAAACCACGCTCACCAAATGCCTCACCGGGCACATGTTCATCACGCAGGGTCAGGTGACCGTGTTGGGCCAAACCATCGGACAGACGGATGTGCGGGCTTTGCGTAAGCGCATCGGTGTGGTGAACCCGGTGGTGGATGCGGGGGCGATGCACACAGCCGGGGCGGTGGTCGATGCCGAACTCACCGCGCTGGAAGCGGTGGCCACCGGTTTTTTTGCGACGGTGGGTTTGTACGACATACCCACCCATGACCAGTGGGCACGGGCGGAACAGGTCCTTAAACAGGTCGGGTTGGCACAGCGGTTGACGCATCGTTACGGATTGCTTTCATCGGGGGAACAGCGTCGGTGTTTGATGGCCAGGGCACTGGTGCATCAGCCGGAGTTGTTGATATTGGATGAGCCGACCGCCGGGCTGGACATTGCGGGTCGTGAACAGGTGCTGGCGACGATTGAGCGGATCATGGCGCAGCCGGGGGTTCCGGGGGTTGTGCCGCCGACGGTGCTGATGATCACGCATCACATTGAAGAAATATCACCGCGCACAGCGTTGGTGTTGTTGATGAAACAGGGACGCATCATCGCCGGCGGGCCACCCAGGGAAGTCATCACCCCCGAATCGCTGACGCAGACGTTTGGCTGCAAGGTGTTCGTCAAACGGACGCATGGGCGGTGGTGGCTGGAAGTATTGCCCGAAGCGTGGTTGGAGTTGTTACGCCCAGGGCAGTGAAAATGCGGAATGTGGCACCACGGAATGTGGCACCGCCGCCCTCGGCGGTGTGGTTGATCGTGCACACGACCCAGCCGGGGGCGGCTGGGCTACATGATTGCTGTGGCACGCGACCGTGCCACAGGCACCCGACGTGTTAACCAGAGCGCCGACGCAAAGCGTCTGCGCTAAACATTTATCATCACTTTACCACTTGACCACGTCTTCAAGCTTCATCACTGCCGCGCAATTTCACCAGCACACTGAAATCTTCCAGCGTGGTCGTATCGCCCTTGACCTGTCCGCCGGTGGCCAGTTCACGCAACAAGCGGCGCATGATTTTACCGCTGCGGGTTTTGGGCAGTGACTCGGTGAAGCGCACCTGGTCCGGCTTGGCGATGGCGCCAATTTCCTTGGCCACGTGCGCGATCAATTCCGTTTTGAGTTCGTCCGTGGGGTTGCGACCGGTTTTGAGCGTCACAAACGCAGCAATGCCGGTGCCCTTCAATTCATGCGGAATACCCACGACCGCCGCTTCCGCTACAAACGGGTGGCTGACCAGGGCCGACTCGATCTCCGCCGTGCCCAGACGATGCCCCGCCACATTGATGACATCATCGACGCGCCCCATGACCCAAAAATTACCACGGGGGTCTTTGCGTGCCCCGTCACCGGCAAAGTACACGCCGGGTATTTCCTTCCAGTAGGTTTTCAAAAAGCGTTCACGATCACCGACGATGCCTCGCAACATGCTGGGCCAGGGTTTGCGAATCACCAGAAACCCGCCGGCGTTGGCGGGCATTTCAACGCCTTCCTTGTTCACAATCGCCGGGTCGATGCCGAAAAACGGACGTGTGCATGAGCCGGGTATCTGGGTGATTGCACCGGGCAGGGGCGTAATCATGTGTCCGCCGGTTTCGGTCTGCCACCAGGTATCGACGATCGGGCAGCGTGAGCCGCCAATGTTTTGGTGATACCACATCCAGGCTTCGGGGTTGATCGGTTCACCGACGCTGCCCAAAATGCGCAGACTTTTCAAATCATGTTTGGCAGGCCAATGATCGCCCCATTTCATGAACGCGCGGATGGCTGTCGGTGCGGTGTAAAACTTGGTGACCTTGTGCCGTGCGATGATGTCCCAAAAGCGATCGTTTTCCGGGAAGTTGGGCGCACCCTCGTACATCAATGTGGGCACACGATTGGGCAGCACACCATAAATGATGTAACTGTGCCCGGTCACCCAGCCGATGTCCGCGGTACACCAGTGCAGGTCGGTCGGGTCGTCTTCGTGCAGGTCGAAAACATATTTGGTAGTGAGGTAGGTATAAACCATGTACCCGCCGGTGGTGTGCATGATGCCTTTGGGTTTGCCGGTGGAGCCGGAGGTGTACAACACAAAGAGCAGGTCTTCGCTGTCCATCGGCTCGGCAGGGCAAGTGTCGGAAGCGGCGGACATCAAGGTTTGCCAATCATGATCACGGCCAGGGGTCATGTTTACCGATTCGCTGGTGCGACGGTACACGACGACGGTTTTGACGCGATCGGTGAGGGTGAGTGCTTCATCGACATTTTGTTTCAGAGGCACGATGCTGCCGCGACGGTAGCCCCCGTCAGCGGTGATGATGATTTTGCTGTCGGCGTCTTCGACTCGGTCACGAATCGCACTGGCGGAAAAGCCCCCGAAAATGATCGAGTGCGGCGCACCGATGCGGGCGCAGGCCAACATCGCAATCGCCAGTTCCGGGACCATCGGCATGTAAATCGTCACCACCTGCCCTTTTTTCACGCCCAGTGATTTGAGCACGTTGGCGAACTTGCTGACTTCTGTCAGTAGCTTGGCGTAAGTGAATCGGCGAATTTCATTGGGTGATTTTTTGTCCGTGTCATAGGGCTCACCTTCCCAGATCAGTGCGAGCTTGTCGCCCAGACCGGCTTGTACCTGCCGGTCCAGGCAATTGAAGCTGATGTTGGTTTGTCCGCCCACGAACCACCTGGCATCGGGCAGGTTCCAATCGAGCACGCGGTCCCACTTTTTGAACCAGTGCAACTGTTGCGCCTGCTCAGACCAGAAGGCTTGCGGGTCGTCGATGGATTGGCGATATAGTTTTTCATACTGGGCGATGGATTGAATGTGGGCTTGTTGACTGATGGACGGCGGGGGCGGAAACAAGCGTGATTCTTGGAGCAGGGAATCGACACCGCCGGTGTTGGACACAACTTCTGACATGCGGGAACCTCCGTAAAATGGATAAGTGATGATCAGGTGGACGTTATGAATATTGCCAAAACGATGTTGTTTATTGGACGCCGTGCCCTTTAGGGCCGGATGCTATGTTGGTATGACCCCGATTCACCACA
>CAYRTH010000039.1:16425-23648 GCA_964427135.1 uncultured Phycisphaeraceae bacterium | reverse complement strand
CAAGGCGGTGATGAACGAAGTGCGTCGCGCCAAAAATGGGATTCTGTTCATTGATGAATTGCACACGCTGGTCGGTGCGGGTGGCGCTGAGGGCGCGATTGATGCGTCGAACGTGTTGAAGCCGGCGCTTTCGCGCGGTGAGATTCAGTGCATCGGAGCGACGACGCTGGATGAATATCGCAAATACATTGAAAAGGACGGGGCCTTGGAACGACGGTTTCAGACGATCATTGTGGAGCCGCCGAGCAAGGATGAAACGGTGCTGATTTTGCAGGGTTTGCGCGATCGTTACGAAGCGCACCACCGGGTGCAGATCACCGATGAGGCGATCAAGCAGGCGGTGGAGTTGTCGATGCGTTACATCACCGGGCGGGTGCAGCCGGATAAAAGCATTGACGTGATCGATGAGGCTGGGGCACGGATTCGCTTAAAGAGCATGAGCAAGCCGCCGCAGCTTGCCGAGGTCGAGGAAAAGATCGAACGGCTGTCGGTGGATAAGGACGAAGCGGTCAAGGCTGCGGACTATGAACGGGCTGCGGAACTGCGCGATCAGGTCGAAGCGATGCGCCGGCAGAAGGAACAGATTCAAAAGGATTGGAAGAACCGCGCCAAGGAAGTCGATGGCGTGGTGGACGAATACGTCGTGGCGGAAGTGGTCAGCAAAATGACCGGCGTGCCGCTGACACGGTTGGAAAAAACCGAGTCGGAACGGCTGCTTCGGCTGGAAGATGAACTGCACAAGAAAGTCGTCAGCCAGGATGAATCGGTCAAGGCGGTGGGCAAGTCGATTCGCCGAGCGCGTGCGGGGTTGAAGGACCCCAAACGGCCGATGGGTTCGTTTATTTTCGTCGGGCCGTCGGGCGTGGGTAAAACGCTGCTGGCAAAAACATTGGCGGAGTTCATGTTCGGCGATGAGGATGCCTTGATTCGCATCGACATGAGCGAATACATGGAGAAGCACAACGTCAGCCGATTGATCGGCGCCCCGCCTGGGTATGTGGGTTACGAGGAAGGCGGGCAGTTGACCGAGACGATTCGTCGTCGGCCCTATTCGGTGGTGCTGCTGGATGAAATTGAAAAGGCGCACCCGGATGTGTTCAACATGCTGTTGCAGATCATGGAAGAAGGGCAGCTTACCGATTCGTTCGGTCGGCATGTGGACTTCCGTAACTGCATTCTGATCATGACCAGCAACATCGGTGCGGACCTGATCAAGAACAAAGCTGGGTTTGGTTTTGCCAAGCCGTCGGAAGAGGCGAATTATGAAAAGATGAAGCAGACATTGATGGGCGAAATTGAGCGATATTTCAGGCCGGAGTTTATCAACCGGTTGGATGATGTGATCGTGTTCCGTCCGTTGTCGCGGGTGAATTTGGATCAGATCGTCGAGTACGAATTGCGCAAGGTTCGCCAGCGGTTGATGGAGCGCCAGATCGGGCTGGAACTGGATCAGAGCGCCAAGGACTTTTTGATCGAGAAGGGCTACAACCCGGACTTTGGTGCAAGGCCGTTGCGAAGAGCGATTGAACAGCTGGTGGAAGACCCGCTGTCGGAGTCGATTCTGCGCAGCGAGTTCAAGGCAGGACAGACAGTGCAAATCAGGCACGAGAAGGGAAAGACAGGGTTGACGCTGACGACTGGTGAGCTAGCAGCGGCTGCGACGGTAGCGGTGGGTGCCAAGGCCGATGATAAGACCGAGCCGGAGCAACCGGCCAAGGCGGGTACGGAAACGACGTGAGAAGAAGTGGTCGAGTGGTCAAGTGGCCGAGTGGTCAAGTGAGAAGAAAATTGAGTTCAATGTAGCCCAGCCGCCCTCGGCTGGGTTTTTTCAATTGACAAACCCACCACCGGGGGCGGCGGTGCCACAGTCAAGACACAGTTGAGGGGCGGCGCAGGAGCCAGTTGCTGATGAGCAAGCCGAGGATGACGACGGCGATGGCGGCGAGCAGGCCTGGGGTGTAGCTGTTGGTGAGGTCGTAGAGCCAACCGCCGACGAAGGGGCCGGTGATGCCGGCCAGGCCGTAGGAAACGAAGATCAAGGGATAGATGCGGGCGACGCGGTCGGAGCCGTAATGGGTGCTGACCAGGGCAGCGTGAATCACAAAACTGGCACCAAAGGCCAGGCCGACGAGCATCGATTGGGTGACGAAGACCAAGGCGATGGTGGAGGGCATGGCCAGCAGCAACAACAATGAAAAGAGCAGGAATATCAGGCTCAGTGAGATGACGCGGGTTTTGAGTCGATCAGTTAATAAGCCCCAGACGATGCGACCGGTGGCGTTACCCAGAGCAAAGCCACTGATGGCGGCAGCGGCGATGTGGGCGTCGATGTTCAGCGAAAGGGCCAGGGGTTTGAGGTTGCCGATGACCAGCAGTCCGGCGAAGGTGCCGCAAAACATGGCCGCGATCAGAGCCAGAAAAAAGGGGTCGTTAAATAATTGGCGGGTGGGGATTTTGGCAACGCTTGTGGTGATGGTGGTGGTGGGGGGGAAGCGCAGGCACAAGGCGGCTGCTAGAATGACCAACCCATAAGCGATGCCGATGCAACGCATGATCGACAGCGCGCTGTAGGCTTGATCGAAAAAGTATTCAGCGAGGCTGGATAGGAGGATGGCGCCAGCGCCAAAGCCTGCGACGGCAAGCCCGGCGGCCAAGCCTTGCTGACGCGGGAACCATTTGACGCACATGACCAGAGGGCAGACGTAGCAAAACCCTGTGCCCACACCGGCGATGAGACTGATGCTGATGAACAGTTTGAGGAATGAACCACCGGAATAAGAGGCCAGCAGATAGCCCAGGGCAAAGAGCAGTCCGCCCAGAGAGGCGACGAGGCGAGGCCCGCGACGATGGAGCAGACGACCGGAGTAAATGGTGGTGAGGGTGAACACGGCAATGAGGCAACCAAAGAGCACCTGCGTTTGCGCCATGGTGAGGTGGTAGTCGTCGTGCAGAGCGGGGACGAAGCTGCTCCAGGCGTAAAGCCCCCCGACGCAGGTTTGGATCAGAATCGAAGCTGCGAGAATCAGGTAGCGCATGATTGGGGGGTATTGTGCATGGAAGTGGTTCAGCGGTCGAGTGAGGGTGATTTCGAATGTCGGATTTCGGATTGCGAATTTCGAGTATCAGGAATTCAAGCCGGGAACGAGGCCGACCCCCGGGACGGCTGGCCACGGGGATACCAGCCTTGGGCAGGAATTCAAGCCGGGAACGAGGCCGACCCCCGGGGGAGGCCGAGGGTCCGGGTATTCGAAGAAATGATCGAGTGATTTGATATGTTTAGCGCGGACGCTTTGCGTCGGCGATTTGGATAGCGCATTTAGCCCAGCCGCCCCCGGCTGGGTTTTTTAATTGACAATCGCACCGCCGAGGGCGGCGGTGCCACAATCGACAAAGGTCTTTCACCGCCGGGGGCGGCGGTGCCACAAATACAGACTGGTGGATCAATGTTTGAATGAAGACGGCGGATACCAACGCATAAAATGGTGATTGGAAAACAATCCTGATCTTCGTCGCGGACGACGAAGATCAGGCGTGAAATCCAAGGGCAAGGTATTCGCAATATTGAGATTGTCACTCATTAAGAATTGCGTGACAACGGCCGATAGTACTAAGGTCTAGTGCTGATATCAGGTCAGCCAAGGTTTGTTTGGGTGTGCGTTGCAATAAGTACCCGGGTGATGTCGCACGAATGTGTAAGGCGGGGTGGCTATGAATGTTGAGTTGTTAGAGCGCCTGGTGCATTCATCGAGGCTGCCCACGCCGCCGAAGGTGGCAAGGCGGGTGGTGGAATTATGTCGGCGACAGGATGTAACTTTGGCACAGTTGCTGGAGGTGGTGCTGTGGGACCCGGCTTTGGTGGCGCAGACATTGCGAATTGTGAACCATTTGCGGCCCTGTGAAGAACCGGTGGGCGGGTTGGCGGAGGCGGTGGAGGTGCTGGGGTTGGATGGCATGAAAACGCTGGCGCTGGGGTTTCACCTTTCACCAACGATCAAGGATGCTTGCGGGGACCCGTTTGATTTTGAATCGTTCTGGCAGCGCAGTTATTTGTGTGCAGCGACGGCGGGGGCGGTGGCCAGGTCGGTACGTATGCAACAAGCGGAGGAAGCCTTCACCGCAGGGCTGCTTTACGATGCGGGTTTGATTGCGATGCTGCGGGAACTGGGGCATGAATATTTGCAGGTGGTCAAGGGGGCTGGCGCCAGTCGTCGGGCGCTTTTGCTGAGTGAACGGCGAACGTATCAGTTGGATCATGTCGAAGTCGGGGCGGCAGTGGCGGGTTACTGGCGTTTGCCCATGATGGTGACCGAGGCGTTACGGCATCAGCTCTGCCCGGAGGAGGCGCCCCCGGCTTTTATCGATCACGCCCGGGCGGTGCATGTGGGAGCCATCGCGGCGGAAGTGCTCCTGCATCGACGGCACGATGTCATGGCGGATCAATTTTTCGGCCTGCTGCGACGCTGGTTCGGCATCGGGGCGGACCGTGGCGCGTTGATATTACGTTCAGCTTTGCAGGCGGTGCGCGAAGGTGATTTGGTCAACGTCAATCCGCTGGGCGATGACAAAGCCGAGATCGAAAAAATATTGTCGGAGGCAGGTTCGCTGCTCATGGAACTGACCGCCCGACAGGAACAGCAGGTACGTGAATTGACCCAGCGCAATGTAGTGTTGAAACAACAGAGCACGACCGACCCGCTGACGCAGTTGTGGAATCGTCATCGGTTTGGGCAGGCGATGGAGCACCATTTTGCGCAGGCGGTCAAAGATGCGTTGCCCTTGAGTGTGCTGTTTGTGGATGTGGATTATTTCAAGAAGTTCAACGATTTGCATGGTCATCAGACCGGCGACAAGGTGCTGGTGGAAATCGCCCAAACATTGCAGCGGGTGTCACCGTCGTCGGCGATCACGGCCAGGTACGGGGGCGAGGAATTCGTAGTGTTGTTGCCGGAGACGGATCGTGTGGCCGCGACGAAGCAGGCGGAGTTGATGCGTAAGGCGGTGGCGGGGTTGAAGCTGACTTCCGACGGTGGGGTGCCGTTGCAGGTGACCGTCAGCATCGGATTGGCGACACAGGTGGAACAGCTTTTTCCGACATCGGTCGGTTTGCTGAGCGGGGCGGACAAGGCGTTGTATGCCGCCAAAGCTGCGGGACGGAATTGTGTCAGGGTTTTGGAGATGAAGTCCGTCGTGGCGGGGACGACATCACCAGCACAACCGAATCAGGAAACGGTGACGGTGGAGTGATTTCGAATGATGAAGTGGTCGAGTGGTCGAGTCAATCGTATCGGTTAGCGCCGCGACTTGTCGCGTCTGAGGTTGTAGCCCAGCCGCCCCCGGCTGGGTGAATCACTTTGAACAATCACACCGCCGAGGGCGGCGGTGCCACAATACACACACAGCGCCCTTCGGGACGCTGTGTGGCACCCACGCACACCGTCGAGGGCGGTGAATGTAATCATTTACTTAAAGATTCAACGTATTCCAGAAATAGACCCGGTAAAACCCCTTAAGCCGGGGCATATTTTTGTCGATGTTGAGTACGACAGGAGCAAACTGCATGACATGGCATGTGGTTCGTCGAATATCAAGCTGGGGCTAGTGCAGGGGAGGGGTCGGGGTATGAATCAGGATTTATTGGATCAGATGCTACGTTCACCGAGGCTGCCGAGCCTGCCGACGATCGCGTTGGAAGTGATCGATTTGGTGCAGCAGCGCGATGTGAATATTCGTCAGATCGCCAATACGATCAGTCACGATCCGGCACTGGCGGGCAAAATTCTCAAAACTGTCAACTCATCGTTCTACGGACAAACGCAGACCATTTCGACCATCACACATGCCCTGGTGATATTGGGTTTGAATGCGGTGCGCACGCTGGCGCTGGGTTTTTCACTGGTGCACAACCTCAAGGAAGCCAACCACGGCGACTTTGATCATCTGTCGTATTGGAAGCGCAGTCTGTTCACAGCCGTGGCAGCGCGATCCCTGGCAAGGGAGAGCGGCATCCCGCAGCAGGAGGAATCGTTTTTAGGCGGACTGCTTCAGGACCTGGGTTTGATCGTCATGGCTCAGACGCTGGGCGAAAGTTATACCCGGTTGGTGGCACAGGCGGGAACGGATCACACGCTGCTGAGTCGATTGGAGAATGAGCGTTATGAGTTGGATCATGCGCAGGTGGGTGCTGCCCTGGCGGAGCAGTGGAAGCTGCCCCCGATTTTGATTGAGCCGATCCGTTATCACGAAAAGCCCAACGACGGGCCGGAAGAACTGGCATCGATGGTACGTTGTGTGGGATTGGGTAATCGCGTGGCTGAGGTGTTCATGAGCGATCAGCCGGCGGGGGCGCTTCAGCATTACTATCAAATGGCGCAGAATTGGTTCGACATGCCCCGTGAGGTGTCGGAGCCGTTGCTTGCGAACGTGCATAAAAACACGGTGGAGATGCGCCGGTTGTTTGACCTGCCCACGGGTCATCTGGGCAATGCAGAGGAAATTTTGGCGCGTGCCAATGAGGCGCTATTGACGATCAGTTTGCAGCAGGCGCAGAAGTCCAGCGAACTGGAAACGCAGAATCGTGAGCTGGCGCAGCAGGCATCGACGGATTCGCTGACCGGGGCCGCCAATCGTCGGACGTTCAACGAGTTTATCGCGGTGCATTTTGATGAAGTGAGCAAAGAGGGAATGCCGTTGTCGCTGTTGTTCATTGATGCGGACAAGTTCAAAAACTTCAATGACACTTATGGTCACCTGATCGGTGATCGAGTGCTGATCGAGATTGCGACGAACCTGAAAAAGGTGGCACCGGAGGGTTCGCTGGTGGCACGTTACGGTGGGGAAGAGTTTGCGGTGGTGATGCCCGATACCATCCGGGTGAATGCGGCACAGATCGCCGAGAGCACGCGCAAGATTGTAGAGGATACGCCGATATTGACCGATGACGGACAGAAGCTCAGGGTGACGGTGAGCATCGGGGTGGCCACGCACGACGGATCATTTTTTGAGTGCGTGGAACAGTTGATCAAGGCGGCGGATCAGGGCGTGTATGCCGCCAAGGCATCGGGGCGCAATTGTGTGCGCGTGTTTGCCCCCAAACCCAAGGCCCCGACTGTGCCTGCGACCCCTGGTTCGGCCCAGAATGCGGCATGAAGCAATGAAAATCCGGCCCTAAAGGGCACGGCGTCATAGATACTGCTGATATGACGCCGAGGGCTTTAGCCCCGGAT
>CAYRTH010000039.1:0-16325 GCA_964427135.1 uncultured Phycisphaeraceae bacterium | reverse complement strand
GGCACGGCGTCATAGATACTGCTGATATGACGCCGAGGGCTTTAGCCCCGGATTCAGCCTTGTTCCTGCTCACGAAAATCCCATATCCATGCATCAGGTTGTTTCAAGATGTAGCGAAAGGTTGCATGGTGATGTGACTCATCACGAATATGAATCATCGTCGCTCCCTGGCTCCACAGCCGACCGGGTAACTCCAAGCGGACGGCATGAGATGCCCGTCCCTTGGTACGTGCGATTACTTTGTCCGCTTCATCATGGTTGGCCGGTAATTCAGTAAGGATATGGACATGCAAGCCGGCAACTGCTGCGCAAAGAACGCGGCAGTTTTCCTTCTGCAGGCTGGCGATCAGTGCGCTTCCGACGGCGGGGTGCAGAGCCTTGTGTATCAACACCGCAGTGGCACTTTGGCTTTCAACATAGTCACGCAAGCCCGCGTGTTCTTCGAACGGTGGTGGATTTTTGTAATCACCGGAGGAGTGAAGACGATGATCCCGTGAATGAAAACCGCGCGGGTCACCGGGGAGCCAACTACCATGGGTTCCAAGGATGACATGCCGCCAGTTGAAGGTTGGCCGAGGCATGGGTTCATTTTAACAAGTGAAGGAATCCGGCCCTAAAGGGCACGGCGTCATGAATGATGGCCGAGGTGACGCCGAGGGCTTTAGCCCCGGATCATTCAGGTATTGATGTGAGTGATATGACTGAAGGAATCCGGCCCTAAAGGGCACGGCGTCATTTAAGGCACGGCGTCAGGCATAATCCAGTTACTTGCCCCATCGGAAATTGAAGCCGCGTTTGAAGAATGATTGCCCCGTGCCCAGGTAACCGTCGATGCAGTTGCGCACCCGTTTAATGAGTTCAGGCAGTGACAAAAGCACATCCTTGGACAGCTTCTGACCAAAGCCCATCCACGAAGCACCGATGGAAAAGGAGCGCGCCTGCGGGCAACGGTTGTAGGTGGCCTGCGCCAGGGCCAATAGTTGCGGAGCACCGACCTGATGCACCATCACATCGGGCGATTCGCTGGGTTCCACCGGACGCTCACCGATGGACCCCGGCGGAGCTTCGACCGAGGTTTCAATGAAAATCACCAGATCGACTTTGCTGACCTTTTCCGCCAGATCGGGGGTGAGTTGGGGCACATGCTGAAAGGCAACGCGCTTATCGGTGATTTTTTTTTGCAGCAATTCGACAGCCGTCGGCCCAAGACCGTCGTCGCCCCGCTGGCGATTGCCAACACCAATGACCAGCACACTGCTCAATGCACTCACCTCGTGATCATGGTTGTATGTCGCAACATGAAAAACAGCTTATTGATGATCAGTCGTCGATGTCACAGGGACCGTCGCGGATCGGCCCAGCATGACAGCGATACCCAGCAGCAAAAGACCGGTGAACAGAGCCCCGGCCAGCAGCATCAGCCATTCGGTGGCGGGCAATGCACTCACGATAGTTTGCTGCCAGTGAGCCACGTATTGGTTGATGCCGGTGAGTGATTCGATCGTGTGCAACATACCCGAACGCTCGGCCGCGGATTCGTACCCATCGGGCATCGCACTGGCAAAAGGCAGAATCAGTAATGAACCCGCCAGGCCAATGACCCCGGTGGCCAAAAGCTTGGGTTGTGCAAGTGCACCGGGCTGATGCAAGCGACCCAGCATCGCCAACAGCGCCAGGGTGAGCATGGCTTCCGCCAGGCCGATCAGGGCGTGCGTCCAAATCATTTGACCGGCAAAGGCGCTCCAGTGTTGAAGCTGGTCACTGGTGCGGAACAGGGCGACCTGCAGGGCGATCAAGCCCGCAGACACGAACACCGACAACCCCGCAGCGACCCCTGCTCGCCAGGCGGGCTGTTGAATCGACGAATCACTTTGCATTTGCCAACCACGCAGTAACCCGACCAGTAAGCCGGGCACAATCGCCATATTCAAAATGTTCACGCCCAGGGCCATGAGTCCGCCATCGCCCAGCAGCAGTGCCTGCACGATCAGCACCGCAGCCATGGTCAACATGCCCAGGGGTACACCCAGCACCCAGGCCAAGAGCACGCCGCCGACCAGATGAGCACTGCAAAACGGCAGCACGGGGACGTTGATCGCCTGTAATGCAAAGATGGCTGCCCCCAGCACCGCTGCGGACAGCATCAACGGACGGGTGATGGTTTGTGCACTGCGACGTAAAAAATAACCGGCTGCCAATAACCCCGCACCAGCCGAGGCAAAGCCGATGACCGCACACGCCGGCGTGACCGCTCCGTTCCCCAAATGCATGGTGCACTCCTTCATCCATCAAAGTGATGTTGCACATCGTATCACCATGCCCGGTCAATTCGCATGACCTGTGAAAAGTTTTTTTACCGATGATGGACATCGACCGCGGGTTTCCACCCGCGGCTACGCGGATAAATACCCTATTTTTCATCACCGCGGGTTTACATCTGATGCTATGCAAACGAATTTTCATTTCTTCATAGCCGCGGGTGGCAACCTGCGGTCATCTGCCCGCGACCCAACAACCGCTCCCTGACGGTCGCGGCTCGTCAGAAATCACTTTTCACATGCTTCCTCACACACTCGGCAGGGCGCTCAAGGCCATGGCCAATTCTTTGGGGTCGTAATCCTGATCAACAAGTTTGCCGTGCAGGTAGCTGGTGTACGAACCCATGTCGAAGTGTCCGTGACCGCAAAGGTTGAACAAAATGCAGCGTGATTGGCCTTCTTCTTTGCAACGCAGGGCCTCATCGATGGCCACGCACACGGCATGGTTGGCCTCAGGGGCGGGGGTGATGCCTTCGGTTTTGGCAAACAGTACACCGGCTTTGAAACAGGCGGTTTGATGACGATTGACAGCTTCCATCAAGCCCAGGTGCATGGCGTGGCTGACCATCGGGGCCATGCCGTGGTAGCGCAGTCCGCCGGCGTGAAACCCGGGGGGCACAAACGTGCTGCCCAGCGTGTGCATTTTCACCAGGGGCGTCAGATGTGCGGTGTCGCCAAAGTCGTAAGCGAATTTGCCCCGGGTCAGCGACGGGCAGGCAGCCGGTTCGACAGCGATGATGCGGGTGGTTTTCTTTTCACGCAGGTTGCGACCGATGTAGGGGAAAGCGATGCCGCCGAAGTTGGACCCGCCTCCGGTGCAACCGATGACGATATCCGGGTCGTCGCCGGCCAGTTGCATCTGCTGCATGGCTTCGATGCCGATGATGGTTTGATGCAGTAACACATGATTGAGGACCGAACCCAGGGCATACTTGGTGGTTCCGCCGGAAAGGACAGCGACTTCGACGGCTTCACCAATGGCCATCCCCAGTGAACCGGGGCTGTCAGGGTGAGTTTCGAGCATCATTCGACCGGCCTGGGTGTGCCTGCTGGGGCTGGCGTGAACCTTGGCACCGAACACTTCCATCATGGCGCGACGATAGGGTTTTTGATCGTAACTGACACGCACCATGAACACTTCAACATCAATGCCGAAGATGGAGCCGGCGTAGGCCAATGATGAACCCCACTGACCGGCCCCGGTTTCGGTGGCCAGTTTTTTCACCCCTGCCTGCTGGTTGTAATAGGCTTGCGGCACAGCGGTGTTGGGCTTGTGACTGCCGGTGGGCGAAACGCCTTCGTATTTGTAATAAATGCGGGCGGGGGTTTGCAACGCGGCTTCGAGCTTGCGGGCACGGTAAAGCGGACTGGGGCGCCATTGACGGTAAATATCGATGACCGGTCCGGGAATGTCGATGTCGCGCTGGGTGCTGACTTCCTGCTCCAAAATGGCATCGGGGAACAGTGCTGCCATGTCGGCTGGGGTCACCGGTTTGTGAGTGGCCGGGTGCAACATCGGCGGCATCGGCTTGGGCAGGTCGGCAGCCAGGTTGTACCAGGCACTGGGCAGATGACGTTCATCCAGTAAAAATTTGGTCTGCACGGACACAGGTGAACCCTCCATACTTCAGGGTGATACAAAACTGGTCGGGGAACAGTCATAGCAAGATAGGGTTTTTCGAACGGCTGGCAACTGCGAGAAGAAGTGGTCAAGTGGCGATGATTTCGAATTTCGAATATTCAGAAACCAAGCCGGGAACGAGGCCGATAGGCCCAGGGCCCGGGTATTCGAAGAAGTGGTCAAGTGATTTTACATTTTTAGTTTACGATTTGACCAACTAACCAATGAATGATTCGCCACGCAGAATACCCGAGTCCTCAGCCTCCCCCGGGGGTCGGCTTCGTCCTCGGCTTGGTTTTGCACTCGACCGCTCGACCGCTCGACCGCTTGATTTTGCCGCACTTACTTTTTCGCCAGACTTTTCAACTGTTCAGCCAGCAATCGCGCAATCGCCTCCACGATATCGCCCCGGTGCGTACCTGCCAGTGCCAGCGCGATCTGCGATTCCATCAGCCCATACGGAATGCCTGTGTCAAATCGCTGACCATCAATGGTGCAGGCCCCGTAGGTTCCCGCTGGCAACAGCTTTTCACGCATGTATTCCTGCGCACTGGTCAATTGAATTTCACCCTTTTCCCGCACATCGTTTTTGATGTGATGTTCCAGCGCACTGAAAATCGCTGACGGAAAAACGTGCATCCCAAAGTGGCATAAATACATGCCCGGCGGCATCCCCGCTGAACGTAATTTCTCCGCCGCGTATTTTTCCGTCGGCTTTTCGACAATCGACATCACGTTGTACAACCCGGCTGCCGGATCGACCGCATCGCATTGCAACGTCCCGAACAAATGCAGCAACTTGCCCGGCGTGGCCTGCACCGCACTCATCGCCCGAAAACCATTCTGATACTTGTTGATCAGTTGCTTGGCGCAATTCTGTTCCGTTGCACTGATGTAAATATGATCGCCCAGCATCAATAAAAACGGCTCATCACCGACAAAATCTTTCGCCTGGTACACCGCGTGGCCGTAGCCTTCGGGGCTGTGTTGCGCGACAAAGTGCAAACGTTCGCCAAACTCCTGCAATTTTTCACTGGCCAGTATCGCCCAGTCCTTGCCGCGAAACGCCTTGAATGTGTCCTCGTTCATGCGCTTGAAATAATCACGATACACCTTTTCATCGCCCGGCTGCGTGACGATGCAAATTTCCTCCACCCCCGCGGCTATCGCCTCCTCACCGATGATCTGAATCACCGGCTTGGCCAACCCGTCCTGATCCACCATCGGAAACATTTCCTTCTGCACCGCGCTGCTGGCCGGGTATTGACGTGTGCCCCGACCTGCTGCGGTGATCACTGCTTTGCGTACTTTCTTGGCCATGTCGATGACTCCCTCGCGTTGGTTGTGTATCAAAACTCAATCCAATCATTCATCCCCACTGCAACATCGCCGACGCAAAGCGTCCGCGCTAAACGGCAGCACCATCAATCAATCACTTTGCCGTTGAACTGTTTTCCCAAAATCGCCCGTGCCTGTTTTTCGATGAACCGTCCGCGTTTGGTGTCACCCGCCGAAAAGTATGAACGCACCACGCCTTTTTCATTGGTCGCCACCCGCAGGTAGCCGCTATACCAGCCATCCTCCAACTTCACATGCCCCGGGCGCAGGTCAACCCCATGACTCAGGCACGTACCCTGCAAGTCAATGCCATCGGGCGTGGCGGTCACCGTTGATGCCCCCTGATTGACAAAGTGACGCACCACCGCCGCCAGGGCCTGATCGCGTACCGTGTCGTTGGAAAATTCATAGTTGAACTCGCCGGTGGTGAACACCTGTTTTTGCAAAGCCCACAACCTATTCATCAAACCGCGATCCTTTGCCAGGGCCTGCAAAAAGTAGAGCACGGTCATGGTTGAGTTTTCCGTGCTCGCGCTGAGTTTGCCCATACGAATCAGGTGGTAATAGTGGCCGGACTCCTCCGCCGCCGCCGGGGCGCCGATCTGTTTCATGTAGTCCTTGATCTGTGAATGCCCATTGCGGAAAAGCACCGGCTGAACCCCCAGTTTGCCCCACTCGGCCAAGGCCAAGGGACTGACCTTGGGGTCATACAACACCGCAGCCGGGGTCGACTGATTACCACCCTTTTTGCCGCCGGTTCTGCCCGCAGTTTTTTTTGTTGGAGGGCCGCCCACACCTGCTGATTGCAGAATGGGAACCGTGACGAACCCAGCCGTGAGTATGCCGCGTCCATCGCCGAACACCATGCGGTCACCATCGCCATCGACGCCGATCACCACGTCATATTTATTCTTTTTGCACCAGTTGACCGCTGTGTCCATTTTGCCCTGACTGGTCGGGTTGGGTGAACCGGTTGGAAACGAACCGTCGGGTATCAATCGCATCGCGTGCACCGTCGCCCCAGCCTGCAACAGTGCCCGATACAACTCCGGCCCAGCCGACCCGTGGTATGCATCCAGTACCACCTTCACGCCCCGCAGTGCTCCCGGTTTCACCCCTGCTGCTTCCAATGAAAAATCAATGTACGCCTGCGTCAGGTCCAGCAAGGTCACAGGTTCACCTTTGTGTGTCGCTGCCTTTTTTGTCGAGTGATAAATTCCCCGCACTCGGGTCAACCCGCCTTTGGGACCGCAGTCATACCCAATCGCCTGCACCGTCGGCACGACAAATTTCACGCCGATGTACTGCGCCGGGTTGTGCGAAGCCGTGATGCCCAGCCCCATGGTTTTGGGGTACTTCTGCGACACCCACATGGCCGTGAAGTAACCCTGTGGCGTGCTCACCGGCTCGGGTCGCACAAACACCCTAAACCCCTGCCGCAGTGCCTCCTGCACCCCCAGGTCCATCACATGCCCGGCTGCCAACCGCGCATCACGGGCAAAACTGATCGTGTCCACCCCCAGTTCGCGCGCGTAAATCAGTGTCGCTTCAAACAACCGGGTCACCTGCGCATCGCTGAATTCGCCTGCTTCCCACCGTGCGTCGTACACCTTGATCGGGTCCTTGCTCATACGCTGCTCCTTGTCGCTTTATCAAATTGCCAATCTGCTATCCGTCTGATTCTGAAAATCCGAAATTCGAAATTCGATATTCGAAATTCGACATTTCACACTTCAACCGCCCCCAATGCCGCGGCCCCCGGGCTGGTACCGATGAACAGTCTGGTTTTGCGTCCGGTGTCGCGTTGATATTCATCGATCAATGCCAGTAAGCGATCATGCGTGGCCGCATCATCGCGCAATAGCATCGCCACCGTTCCGCCGCTACCCCCGCCGGTGATCTTGCTGCCGAAAAACCCCAGCCCAGGCCCACGCTCTTTCACCATCGCCACCAATCGATCCGTCATCGCATGACCCAACCCGGCGTTGTCCGAGTAGCTCTGGTGACTTTCAAACATCAACCCACCTGCTTCATTCATCAAAGCCTCGCCCCGTGCCTGATCCGCACTGTTTTGCGAACTCGTCAGCCGGGCAGCCTGTTTGAGCAGTACCACAAATCGCAACACCCGCTGCATTTCAAACACATGATGGTCCGTCCCCGCACGCACCCGGTACGTCACCCCCGGCTTCACCTGTGTCACCTTGTCATGAGTTCCGCCGAATTGCTTAATAAACACATCACCGCTCATCGTCATCGGCAAACGTTCACGCCACTGGTTTTGATACTTCAGGGCATCGACCCGTGCCAACATGCCTTGCGTCAGGTCGTCCTTTTCCAGCGTTGACAATATTTTCTGACCCATGAACGAGGCCACGCGGGCCTGGGTGTACGGGTCGCCGCTCACTTCATGACTGGCTCCGCTGAACACGCCCACAAACCGATACCCACGGGGTATTTCCACCTTGACAAGCACCTGGGCTGGTAACCCATCACTGCCCGGCTGACACAAAATTTCCACCATCGCGCCCGCCTGGCCCATGCATGAAGCCACCTGGTCCATCACGCCGCAGGGCGCACCCACCACATGGTTTTCAACATACTGACAAGCCGTCGCCAATTGCAGGGGTTGCAGTGAAAACCTCAGCAAACTCGCACACGCTGTCATCGTCGCCACTTCAATCGCCGCACTTGATGACACGCCACCGCCCAGCGGCACATCACTGTCCAACATGATCGTGATGCCACGCTGCACCCACGCATATACATCATCGCCTGCTGATTTCCGCAACTCCCGCAACACCCACCATAAACACCCCGCCGGGTACCGCGCCCACTTGTTTTGAGCCTTGAACAACCCACGCACGGCCAGTGCGTCCTCGGTCATAAGCAACGACATCGCCAATGACACAGGCTGCTCGTTTTGCAAACTCACACACACCAGTTGCCCATCATTACGGGCCTGCACCGCTGCCCCAGCCGCCACCGCCAGGGGCATTTCACAGACCAGCGACCCGCTGTAATCCGCAATGCCGCCCATCACATCCAACCGTCCCGGTGCCCGTGCAGCATGCACCTTACCCTTCTGAAAATGCTCCGAGGCCCGCACCTTCGCCAGCAATCGGGGCACGGGTTCCAGTTTCAACAAAATCTGTGGGTCGTCATGCATCATGGTTGTGTTATTGGATCGCATAGCCGCGGGTGGCAACCTTCGGGGCGGTTGTATCGGACATCACGATGTCGCCTTGCGAGGGCATGGGTAATAACACACGATCGATCGCCGCCGCCACCAACCCCTGCGCCCATCGCCTTGGCGCCGCAACACATTGCACTTCCCCAAAGCGAGCCCACATCGCCGAGCGTTGCACAGCCTTGCTCAATTCGTTCATCACTTCACCGGGCAACTCAGTCACTGCCCCGGTGAACACCACCTGCCGAACCCCCAGCACGTTCATCGCTCCGCCCACGACCACACCCAGTCCGTCCATCGCCTCAGCCAACCACGGTTCAACACCCTGCGTTTCAATGCGTTTGATCAGGTCCGACCATGACGCCGCCCCGCGCTGGCGCCTGGGCATACTCGCCAGTAACCCCGGCCTTGAGGTCATGGTTTCAACACACCCCGTCGCACCGCACCCGCACTTACGCCGATTGCCCACCACCGGCGTATGCCCCAGTTCCCCCGACAACGGCAGTGACGATGTAAACAACTGCCCATTGAGCACCGCAGCCCCACCCACACCTGCACCAATATCCACCAGCAAAAAATCACGCTCTTGCGGCTGCGCTGATAAATGCCCCAGGGCCAGGGCGCGAATTTCCTGCACCAGTTCCACCCCGCAGCCCCATACATCACGCAATAACCCCGGTAAATCCGCCAGTTCCAACCAGTGCAGGTTCGGGGCCAGCAACACCTTTTTCTGCTTTTCGTCCACCACCCCCGGCACACTCACCATCACCGCCCAGGGCTGCGCACTTGCCAATGATCGCGCCGCTTTACGAAGCGCACGTGACCATTCGCCGGGGTTTTGTGAGGTTTCAAATTCAATCGGCCAGTCTTCGCCCATCGGCCCGGCCACCGGCAAGGCCGCCACCCGTGTGTGATGCACGCCCAGTTGCACCGCCACGATGCCTGCCTTGTCTCGATTCAGACGCAACGTTCGACCCGGTCGGCCCAGTCGTGCATCGACTTCGTGCATGGCTGTGAACGCATCCTCCGTTTGAACCATCGGCAATGTGTCCGCTTCTTCGAGCAACCCCGCTTCCAACAAACCATCAACCACTTTGCCCACCGTCGGAGCGCTGATACGAATCGACTTGGCCAGTTCCGCCCGTGAGGCAGGCCCATGCCGCAGCAGACGGTCAAACACCGCCCGCTCATTGACCTTCCGCAAATTGGCTGGCACGCCCTTCATATTAATTAACTTAATTAACTAAATAGAAAAGTCAAGCGATCCATAAAAAAAACACAATCAATCGCGTGACGCCCAGGCCGTTGGGTAACAAAGCTGCCGATGGTATCGGCGGTGGTTTCAATATTGAGTGATTGGATAACCCATGATTGAAACAAGTCGGCGGGGGCCTTCCGCCGCTTTCAAAACCACCGCGATCAGATGATCGCAATTTGGTTACAGACTGATTACCGCGTCATGCAGTGATTTGGGTATGCTTAAGCCATGAGTCAGGTTCATGAAATATCGGCACAGATACTGGTGGTGGACGACGAGGTCGAACACGCCGAGGTGATGGCTGAGGCCCTGCGCCGACTTGGTCATGTTTGCACGATTGTCCACGAACTGCCCGCCACGATTGATGAACTCAAACACGGGCAGTTCGATCTGATCGTCACCGACCTGGTCATGGCAGGCGATGAACACGCGGGCCAAACCGTGCTGGAAACCGCCCGCCAGACGCAGCGCAACGCCGAAACCATCATGGTCACCGCCCATGGGGATGTGCCCACCGCCAAGGCGGCCCTGCGCGGCGGAGCGTATGACTTCATCGAAAAACCGCTGGACCTGGACACCTTTCGCACTCTTTGCACCCACGCCATCGAAGCGGTATTGCTGCGCGGACAGAATGTGCAGTTGCAAAAGCAGGTCGATGCCATGTTTGGCATTGAGGGCATCATCGGCCAGAGTCAGGGCATTCAACGGGTGCTCGGGTCGATAAGGCAGGTCGCGCCATCGGGCATACCCGTGCTGATCACCGGGGAATCGGGCACGGGCAAGGAATTGGTGGCAAGGGCGGTGCATGGCAATTCCGATCGCGCCAAAAAGCCGTTCAAACCGCTGAACTGTGCCGGGCTGACGGCTTCGATTCTGGAAAGCGAATTGTTCGGGCATGTCAAGGGTGCGTTCACCGGTGCGGAAAAAGATCGTCAGGGTGTGTTTGAGTATGCCGACGGCGGCACACTGTTTTTGGACGAAATCGGCGACATGCCGCTGGACATGCAGGCCAAGTTGTTGCGTGTGCTGGAGAGTGGTGAAGTGGTGCGGGTGGGGTCCAACGAGCCGAAACATGTCGATGTGCGATTCATTTCCGCGACCAATCACGACATGGAAAAATTAGTGAAGGATGGGCGGTTCAGGCAGGATTTGTATTTTCGCATCAAGGGTGTGCATCTGAACATTCCGCCGCTGCGGGAACGACGTGAGGATATACCCGCGATTGTGCGGCATTACCTGAGTCAGTTTGCCGGTCAGATGAAAAAGGCGATTTCGGGTTTCGATGATGAGGCCATGACGGCCATGATGCGCTTCGACTGGCCGGGCAATGTGCGCCAGCTCATCAATGTGGTGCAGAACATGGTGCTGGTGGCCGAGGGTGCGGTGATCGGGTTGCGTGATGTGCCGACGGAGATACGACAGGCTTCGGGAGCGGGGGATATGCCGGTGGACATCCCTGCGGGCATGAGTCTGGAACAGATTGAAAAACAGGCGATTCGTAATGCCCTGCGCGCCCACAACGGTAATCGGGAACTGACCGCGAAAATGCTGGGCATCGGTGAACGGACGTTGTATCGGAAGTTGAAAGAATACGGTTTGAAATAAAAAACACCGCGGGTTGCCACCCGCGGCTATGCGGAATTGAAATGAGCGAAATGCAGATTCAATTACCCTATCGCGTGGGTCATGGCTGGGACCTGCACCGCTTGGAACCGGGGCACAAGCTGATTGTGGGCGGGTTGCAGTTGGAACATGATCGGGGCTGCGAGGCACATTCGGATGGGGATGTGGTGTACCACGCGTTGACCGATGCGATTTTGGGGGCTTTGGGTTTGGACGACATCGGACAACTTTTCCCCGATAACGACCCGAAATGGAAGGGGGCGGACTCACGGATTTTTGTCGATGAAGCGGTTCGGCGGATGCGGGCAGCCGGTTACGCGGTGGGCAATGTCGATGTGACGATCGTGTTGCAGAAACCCAAGATCAGTCCGCACAAGGCGACCATGAAAAACAATTTGGCGGAGCTTTTGGGGGTGACGATTTCCCAGATCAACGTCAAAGGCAAGACGCATGAAAAGGTGGACGCGATCGGCGAAGGCCGGGCGATCGGGTGTCATGTGGTGGTGATGTTGGTGAAGGTTTGAGAGGAATTTCGAATTTCGAATTGCGGATTTCGAATTTGTCAGAACAGAACAAAGTTGAAATCGGTCGCATTTGTTTAGCGCGGACGCTTCGCGTCGGCGACTATCTCCTAAAATAGTGACATGAAAGATCGTTTTGAACTCGTGTCGCCGATGCAGCCGATGGGAGATCAGCCGGCCGCGATCGATGCGCTGGCGCAGGGCATCACACAGGGGCAGAAGTACCAGACATTGCTGGGGGTGACCGGGTCGGGCAAAACCTTCACCATGGCCAACGTGATCGCCAGGGTGAACAAGCCCACGCTGGTGATCAGTCACAATAAAACGCTGGCGGCACAGTTGTACGAGGAATTCAAGGAACTGTTCCCGCATAACGCGGTGCATTATTTTGTGAGTTATTACGACTACTATCAGCCGGAGGCGTACATCCCCCAGCGGGACATTTACATCGAAAAGGATTCGTCGCGTAATGATGATTTGGATCGCTTGCGACTGGCGGCCACCAGCGCGCTGGTGAGTCGAAAAGATGTGATCATTGTCGCCAGTGTGTCGTGCATTTTCGGGTTGGGTTCGCCGGATACGTATAAGAAGTCGGTGATCAGTCTGAGCGTGGGGCAGGCGATCGATCGGCAGGATTTACTGGTGTCACTGGCGGATTTGCAATACACCCGGGCGGAGGTCGATTTCAAACGCGGGACGTACCGGGTGCGGGGCGATGTGGTGGAACTGCATCAAGCGGGCGATGAACTGGCGTATCGCATCGAGTTTTTCGGCGACCAAATTGACAACCTGGCGCTCATCAACCCGCTGACGGGGGAAATCGTGCGCAGCGAACAGCAGATTTTCGTGTACCCGGCGGTGCATTATGTATTGCCCCCGCAACAGATCGAACGGGCGGCTGCGTCGATCAAGGAGGAACTTGAAAAACAGGTGCTGCATTTCAAACACGAAGGCAAATTACTGGAGGCGCAGCGATTGGCGGCACGGACCAAGTATGACCTGGAAATGATTCAGGAAGTGGGCTTTTGTCAGGGGATTGAAAACTACTCAAGGCATTTGGATGGAAGACCGCCGGGAGCCAAGCCTTACACGTTGCTGGATTATTTTCCGGATGCGATGGCGGGGGAATATCAGGGGGATTACCTTTGGAGGACACCGGAGAACCCGGAGGGAAGTGGCCAAGTGGCCCAGTGGCCCAGTGGCCAAGTGGAAGAAGGAAGTGGTCAAGTGGCCAAGTGGCCAAGTGGCCAAGTGGAGGAGGGAAGTGGTCAAGTGGTCGAGTGGTCAAGTGGTCGAGTGGAGGAAGAAGGAAGTGGTCAAGTGGCCAAATGGTCAAGTGGCCCAGTGGAAGACAAGACAGACAAAGTTACGGAACAGGGAGAAGCAAAATCGAAAGTTGCTGCGCACTTGACCACTCGGCCACTTGGCCACTCGGCCACTTCTTCATGGTTGCTCATGATTGATGAGAGTCACGTGACGGTGCCACAGATGCGGGCGATGTATTTCGGGGATCGGCATCGGAAGGAGACGTTGGTGGCACATGGGTTTCGGTTGCCCAGTGCGCTGGACAATCGGCCGCTGCGATTTGAGGAGATTGAAAAAAGTTGGCCGCAGGTGGTGTTTGTGAGTGCGACGCCTGGGCCGTATGAGTTGGAAAGATCGGGCGGGGCGGTGGTGGAACAGATTATTCGACCGACGGGGCTGGTGGACCCGCCGATTGTGATAAGGCCAGCTGCGAATCAGGTGCCTGATTTGATCAAGGCGGCGCAGGAACGAGCGAGCAAAGGGCAGCGCACGCTGGTGACGACATTGACCAAGCGGTTGGCGGAGGATTTGGCGACGTATTTGGAGCAATCGGGGTTGAAAGCGCGGTACATGCACAGCGAGATTCAGACGCTGGATCGGGTGGAGATTTTGCGTGAGTTGCGGGAGGGGGTGTATGACGTGTTGGTGGGGGTGAATTTGCTGAGGGAAGGGTTGGATTTGCCGGAGGTGGCGCTGGTGGCGATCATGGACGCGGACAAGACGGGGTTTTTGCGCAGTGCGACGAGTTTGATTCAGCAGATCGGACGGGCGGCTAGAAATATCGATGCGCAGGTGATTTTGTATGCGGACACGGTGACGCCAGCGATGGCAAAAGCGATGGATGAAACGCAAAGACGGCGTGTCAAGCAACTGGCGTTCAATGCGGAAATGGGGATCACGCCCAAAACGATTGTGAAGGAAATTCGAAGGGGGATTGAGCTGGAGGTGAAATCACAACGCACGGTGCGCGAGGCGGTGGGGGTGAAGGAAGAGGGCGAGTTTGATCGGGAAGCGTTCATTGCGGAGTTGGAGAAGGAAATGGTGGCAGCGGCGGAGGGATTGCTGTTTGAAAAGGCGGCGATGCTGCGCGATCGAATCAAGGAATTGAAGGCAGCGCCGGAGATCGGTGCGGTGGAAGCGATGGACCTGTCGCGCAAGGTGGGGCCTAAACCGGGCACGCCGGGGTCGAGGGTGGTGCGCCGGAGCAAGGCGAAGAAGTGGCGGTGATGGGAATTTCGGATGTGGAATTTAGCGGGAGGACCCGCTGTTGAAGCCGTCGAATTGCGAATTGCGGATTTTGCAGGAGGCAAGCACCGCGGGTTGCCACCCGCGGCTATGAAGAGTGGGTAGATTGAAAATGCGCGTCGTTGGGTCGGCATGATGAGGTAATGACGGCAAAGGAGATGTAATCCGGCCCTGAAGGGCTCGGCATCATGCAAAGCGTTTGTTGTCGGCATGTGCTTCGCTTTGGCGGCGGCACACAATATGCTGAAGGGCACGGCGTCATAAAAAACTTTTGTTGCTAGAAATACCTGATTCATACCATGAAGAAAAAACATTACGTGGGGTTTGGGTTTGGTCCGATTCAAAGTGGTTTGCTGCTGTTGGAGGCGTATTCGTCGGGCAATTTTGATCAATACAGCGTGGCGGAGATTGACGCCGGCTTGGTGGAACAGGTCAATGGCAACGGTGGTTGTTATGTGGTGAATGTGGCGTTGGCGACGGAGATCAAGGCCGTCAGAGTGTCAGGTGTGCGTATGCTCAACCCTCGGCAGGCGGAGGATCGAAAGCAACTGGTGCAGGCGATACGCGAGGCGGATGAACTGGGCACGGCGCTGCCGAGCGTGAAGTTTTATGCGGGGGATGCGGCGAGTGTGGTGACGTTGTTGACCGAGGCGTTGCAGGGGCAGGGGGGCGCAAGGCCACAGATCATTTACACCGCGGAAAACGATACTCATGCAGCGGTGAAACTCACCGGGCATTTGCGCGAAAAGTTGAGTGAAGTTGATTTGCGATCATTTCAGGCGATCGACACAGTGATCGGAAAGATGAGCGGGGTGATCACTGATGCTGATGAAATCAAAAAGCTGGGGCTGATGCCGATGACGCCCAAGTCGGGGAAGGCGGTGTTGGTGGAGGCGTTCAATCGGATATTGATTGAAAAGGTGCGGTTGCCGGGGGTGAAGCATGGCATTGAGGTGTTTGAGGAAAAAAGCGATTTGATGCCGTTTGAGGAAGCCAAGTTGTATGGGCATAACGCCACCCATGCGTTGATCGGTTACCTGGTGCATGAGCGCGGGTTATCGACGATGGCGCATGCGGCGGGGCATGATGATGTCATGACTTTGGCACGCAAGGCGTTTTTGCAGGAGGCGGGGACGGCTTTGTGCCGTAAATATGGCGGACTGGGCGATGCACTGTTCACCCCGGCGGGGTTTGCCAAGTATGTCGATGATTTATTGGCGCGGATGGTCAATCCGTATTTGAATGATCGGGTGGACCGGGTGATTCGTGACCCGCAGCGCAAGCTGAGTTGGAGCGATCGATTGTATGGGTCGATGCGGTTGTGTTTGCAGCAGGGGGTTGAGCCGGGGTGCATGGCAAAAGGGGCGGCGGCTGGGGTGCGATTTTTATTGGGGCGTGAGCCGAGGGATCGGAATGAACTGGCGGAGACGTTGCGAAAATTATGGGGTACGGCTGCGGAAAAGGATGTTGCGGACAAGTTGATTGAATGGACGTGGCGGGGGAGGTAGGCATTTGGAGAAGTGGTGATTTGGTGAAGTGGTGAAGTGGTGAAATCATGATGACTGGGCGGATGCCATCCGTCGATTTGGAATGATCCGGCCCTGAAGGGCACGGCGTCATGGAAGGGGAATCATGGGTGATCGTTAGCGAGGAGATGAATGTGAATCAGGCAACCAGTTTGGATGCGGTGGTGGCGGGGCACATTTGTTTGGATTTGTTTCCAACATTTGTGGAAACGACGGCTTTGCGTGAATTTTCGCCGGGGGCGCTTTACAAGGTAGGCCCGGCATTGCGTTCGACGGGCGGTGCGGTGGCCAACACGGGTTTGGCGCTGCATCGGTTGGGGCTGAAGGTAGCGCTCATGGGCAAGGTGGGGGACGATTTATTTGGGGATGAAATCATGCGGTTG
>CAYRTH010000038.1:0-23680 GCA_964427135.1 uncultured Phycisphaeraceae bacterium | reverse complement strand
CCGGCGAACAAACCGGGTCGAAGTTCATGAGTCTGCGAGGTTCATGATGCTGGATTTATGTCAAAGTCGGAGGCAAGGCGGATTCACGGCTGTGCTGCTGACCGTGCTGGCGGTGACGCTGGTGGGCTGCAAGTCACCAACGGGTTACCGGGAAGAAGCGGACCGCACTGCGGCTCGGATCATCAGCCAGGTACGTGGTGAGGTGGCGGGCAACCCGGATGCGATATCGATTGAACCACCGGCGGACACACTGCGTCGTCGGTTGATGCTGGTGCAGGGTTTGCCGATGAGTGTGCGGGAGGTGCTGGGCAGTGCGGACATGGAGCCGATTGATCAGTTCCCTGACAAGGCGTACCTGCGACATGAGGGGGTGAAATCGTACACAGAGTCGATGGAGGTGCCGGGGGAGGGGGCGTTGCGGATCAACATGGTCGAGGCCCTGCGCATCGCGGCGGCAGGCAGCAGGGACTATCAGACACAAAAAGAAGAGGTGTTTCGTACTGCGTTGCGATTGGATTTGGCGGAACAGGCGTTTCGATTGACGTGGGATGGACAAGCCGGCAATACCACGACGGCGGACCTTTCCGGCACGACAGATGTGTACGCCAATGACACACGAGGAACGCTGGGGCTGACCCAGCGACTCAAGAATGGCATGACTTTCAATACCGCGCTCACGATGAATTTGGTTGCACTATTGACGGGCAATCGCGCCAGTGCACGGGGGTTGGCGGGGGATGCAAGCGTGTCGTTGCCGCTTCTGCGGGGCAGTGGTGAGTTCATCGTGACCGAACCGCTCACACAGGCGCAGCGGGATGTGGTGTATGCGATTTATCGGTTTGAGCGGTTCAAGCGGACGTTTGCGGTGCGCATCACCAGTGAATACCTGGCGGTGTTGCAGCAGTATGACCAGGTGCGCAACGCGGAGGACAACTATCGGCGACTGGTGACCTCGACCCGGCGAGCGCAGCGATTGCAGGATGCGGGCAGGCTCAAGCCGATTGAGGTGGATCAATCGAGACAGAATGAATTGCGGGCACGGGCTTCGTGGATCGGATCGCAACAATCACTGGCCAGGCGGGTGGACTCATTCAAGCAGTTGCTGGGTTTGCCGGTGGATGCACGGATTGAACTGGATCGCAGCGATCTGGAAATGATGATACTTCGCGCCAAGGCCTGGGGTGATACGTTGGCGCAAGAGGATTTGGGAAAGGAAGTACCCAGTGCGGATGCGCCGGTGGTGTTGGAGCCGGTGGATATGGTAAATCGCGGGCCGTATGAGTTCGATGAGTTGGAGGCGATCAAGTTGGCACTGGTGAATCGGCTGGATTTGAAGGTGGCGGTGGGACGGGTGTTGGACAGGCAGCGGGGAACGGCGGTGTCGGCGGATCGATTGAAGGCGGATTTGACACTGTTGGCTCGTGGCTCGGCAGGGTCGCTTCGAAGTGCGAGTTCGGCGGGGGGGGAGGATGCGGCACTACGATTGGATGATGGGTCGTATGCGGGGGTGCTGACGCTCAATTTGCCGCTGGAGCGTACCTCGGAGCGGAATAATTATCGAGGCAGTTTGATCGACCTGGAAGCAGCGATTCGTTCGTTGCAGGAATCGGAAGATCAAGTCAAGCTGGAGATACGTAATAACCTTCGGCGACTGCTCGAACAGCGGGAGAGCTTGCGGATTCAATCACGGGCTTTGCGATTGGCCGAGCGTCGGGTGGCCAGTACGAATTTGTTTTTGGAAGCGGGACGGGCGCAGATACGTGATTTGCTGGAAGCGCAGGACGCATTGGTGACGGCTCAGAATGCGTTCACCTCGGCGATGGTCAGTTACCGGGTGGCGGAACTGGAAATGCAGCGTGATTTGGAAGTGCTGACGGTCAGTGACCAGGGTTTGGTGACGGAAGCACAAGCGGCAAAGGTGCTGCCCAGTTGGGTGTCACCGGCGGATGCGACAGCGGATGAGTTGAATCAGGCGGGGCAAGCGGAAGTTCAGATGCGTCAAGGTGAATCGGTTGTTGAAAGTGTTGGTGATGAAGGTGCGGTCGAGCATCGGAATGAACCTGCACAGGGAGTTCAGCCATGAAATGGATGATATGGTTCAAATCGTTAAGCAGGGGCGTGCAGATCGGCATGATTGCGGGGCTGGTGCTACTGGTAGGGTTGGTGCTGGCGACCTCGGCGGGGGTGTTTGGCAGAGATGAAGGCATCAGCGCGATGCCGACGTTTGTGGTGCAGCGCGGGGCGCTGACGATCAACGTGCTGGAGACGGGCACGATCAAGCCCCGGCAGCAGGAAATCATCAAGTCGGATGTCGAGGGTAATAACACCATCATTTACCTGGTCTCCGAAGGCACGCTGGTCAAACAAGATGACCTGCTGGTGCAACTGGATGCATCAAAGCTGGAAGAAAACCTGCTGAATCAGCAGATCACGGTGCGCAATGCCGAGGCGAGTTTTATTCGTGCACGCGAACAATTTTCGATGACGCAGACACAGACGGAGATTGATGTCACCCGCGCCAAACTGGACTATCAGTTTGCGCAGGAGGACCTGGCCAATTACGTGGATGGTGAGTACCCCAAGCTACTGATGGAGGCGGACAATCGCATTACACTGGCTCGGGAACAGATGGAGCAGTCACGGGAAAAACTGCGCTGGTCGGAAAAGTTATTTGAGGAAAAATACATTTCACAGACCGAGTTTGAAAGCGATCGGCTGGCGCTGCAACGCTCCAAACTGGATTACGACCTGGCGGTATCCAACAAGGATTTATTGGAGCGATTCACCCGCATCCGCAAGCTCAATTCGCTGACCACCAATGTGGATCAGATGAAAAGGGCGCTGGACAAGGCTTTGAGCAAGGCCAACGCGGACATCGTGCAGGCGGAGGCGGACCTGCGGGCGAGGCAGGCGGAATTCGATCGGCAAAAGCAGCGTCTGGAAAAAATTGAGAAACAAATTACCAAGACCAAAATCACCGCACCGCGGGCGGGGATGGTGGTGTATGCCACCAGCGCGCAGGGGGGCGGGTTTCGCGGCAATGTCGAACCGCTGGCGGAGGGGCAGCAGGTACGCGAGCGGCAGGAATTGATTTATCTGCCGACGGCTGCGGAATTCGATGTCGAATTGAAAATTCACGAATCGAGTTTGGAGAAGGTGCGATTGGGGCAGCCGGTGCGGATTACGGTAGATGCTTTGCCGGGGGAGGTGTTTACCGGGCGCGTGTCAAGGATTGCGCCTTTGCCGGATGCGACCAGTGTGTGGTTGAACCCGGATTTGAAGGTGTACACCACGACGGTACAGATCGATGGCGATCATATGAACCTGCGTACGGGGATGAACAGCCGATCGGAAGTGATCATCGAGCAGTATGAGGATGCGGTGTATATACCGGTGCAGTCGGTGCTGCGGGTCAATGGGAAGCCGACGGTTTGGGTGCCGGTGGGGAGCAGGCTGGAAGCGCGTGGGGTGAAAATCGGGCTGGACAACAACCGTATGATTCACGTGCTGGAAGGATTGTCGGCTGGTGAGCGGGTGAGTTTATCGCCGCCCTTGTCGGCAGCCGGGGCGACGGAAATGGCAGCGGCAACCGGCGCTGGTGGCAACCATGCATCGGCAGTGGTGCGCACCCCTTCGGCAAACCCTGTGAATGGATCGGCAACGGGGCAGACCACAGGTAACCCACCGAGTGCTGGCAATGGCGGTGCAACCCCGGTGAATCAGCAAGGTGCATCAGGGCAACCGGCTGCAACCGTGAGCAATGCAACAGCAGTATCAAACCCACCTCAGGCGGCTGCGACACAAACCGGTGCAACATCCCCGGCTGGAGAACAGCCCAACATGGGCCAGCAACAAGGCAACCGGGCGGAACGGGCTGCCAATATGAGTGAAGAACAGCGCGCGGCGCTGAGGCGTCAGTTTGAAAACATGACGCCCGAACAGCGCGATGCGATTCGACAGCAGATGCGCCGTCAACGTGAACAGCAAAATGGTGAAGGCGGTACGACACCGGGATCACCTGCGCCCCCGGCAAACCCGCCGCAAGCTGTGCCATCAGCCCCGCGCGGAGAAGGGCAGTAATGACCCAGACCATCACCAATATGTCGCCGCAACCATCGACCATGGCAACATCGCGTCATGCCAGCGATGTGGTGCTGGAACTGCGTCAGGTGACCAAGGTGTATCAGATGGGCAGTCAGGAAGTGCACGCCCTGGCGGGGGTATCGATGCAAATCAAACGGGGCAGCTTCTGGGCACTCATGGGTGCCAGCGGTTCGGGAAAAAGCACGATGCTCAATGTGCTGGGCTGCCTGGATCGACCGACCACGGGGCATTACTACCTGGAAGGCACCGATGTGGCGACGTTGCATGATGATGCCTTGTCGGACATTCGCCTGAAGTACCTGGGTTTTATATTTCAGAACTTCAACCTGATACCACAACTGACGGTGGCGGAAAATATTGAGTTGCCGTTGTACTACCTGGGCTGGGAATCGGCTAAGGCCGCGGCTCGTGCGGCGGAATTGGCGGAGTTGGTGGGGCTGGGGCAACGACTGGGGCATCGGCCTTCGGAGTTGTCCGGCGGGCAGCAGCAGCGTGTGGCGATTGCTCGTGCGCTGTCCAATGATCCGTCGATTCTGCTGGCCGACGAACCCACGGGTAACCTCGACTCGGCCACGGGTGAGCAGATCATGACTCTGTTGAAAAAGCTCAACGGCGAAGGACGCACGATTGTGATGGTCACGCACGAAACCGACATCGCCGCCAACGCGAGGCAACGGCTGATCATGAAGGATGGCTTGATACACCGCATGGAAGGGGAGGGGTTTGAATCATGAACGAGGGTTCTGAAAAAAACCTCTCTCCGTGGGAGAGTTGAAAACCTCGCCATGGGGGGGGTAGCCGAGTGATCGAGGCCCGGTGAGGGCCGATGAAGAAAAGGCCTTGAAAATAGTACATTCAGGAATAGTTACGCCCTCACCCTAATGTGAGCGAAGCAAACACTCCTACTCTCCCGGGGGGAGAGGGGACGGAATATGAATCATGAACCTCAAAACCATGCGACTGCTGTTGGACATTCGGCTGGGGATTAAAAACCTGCTGCTGCACAAGCTGCGCTCGTTTTTGACCATGCTGGGTGTGGTGTTCGGCGTGGCCAGTGTGGTGGCGATGCTGTCGGTGGGGGAGGGGGCGAGTGTGCAGGCCATGGAACAGATTCGCAGACTGGGCAGCAACAACATCATCATCAATGCGATCAAGCCGACGGAAGACTCAACAGCCAGCAGTCGGCAACGTACAAACATGAGCATTTACGGGTTGACTTACGATGACCTGGATCGGATTCAAAGCGGGTTTGAAACGGTGAAGCGTGCGGTGCCGGTGAAGGTGGTGCGAAAGGAAGGGCGGTTGCGGGAACGGGCGATGGAGTTGCGTGTGGTGGGAACGATGCCGGATTGGTTTGAGTTGGTGCAACGGCCGTTGATTGCGGGTCGGGTGATGCTGCCGCAGGATCAACGTGAACGTGCCAATGTGGTGTTACTGACCGAGTTTGGGGCACGCAAGTTACTGGCTGCGGAAAACACGTTGGGGCAGACGCTGAGCATCGGGGGCAATGCCTTTCAGATCATCGGCATCATTCAAAGTGAACAGTCACAATCCGGGGGCATTCAGACGCCCGATCAGGAAGTGGATGCCTACATACCGATTGAGGTGGCAAGGGAACGGTTCGGGGATGTGATGGTGCGTAACACTGCGGGCAGTCGGGAGAGGGAGATGGTGGAACTGCATCAGATCATTGTGGAAGTGGATGGGCGGGAAAATGTGGAGAAGACCGCAGCGGCGCTGGAATCGATGCTCAAACATTTTCACAAGCGCGAGGATTACCGCATGAGTGTGCCGCTGGCCTTACTAAGGCAAGCCGAGGCGACCAAGCGGACGTTCAATATTGTGCTGGGTTCGATTGCCGGGATCAGTCTGCTGGTGGGGGGCATCGGCATCATGAACATCATGCTGGCGTCGGTGACCGAGCGTACCCGTGAGATTGGCATCCGCCGGGCGATTGGTGCGAAAAAGAAACAGATCATCACGCAGTTTTTGATTGAAACAGTGGTGCTGTCGCTGATCGGCGGGGCGGTGGGCATTGCGTTGGGGGTGACGATTCCGATTGTGATTACGCTGCTGGCACAGATGCCGACGGTGACGACCTGGTGGAGTTTGATGCTGTCGGTGGGCATCAGCATGGGTGTGGGGATCGTGTTCGGGCTTTACCCGGCGATTCGTGCCGCGAACCTGGACCCGATCGTGGCGCTGAGGCATGATTGATCGTGAAGGTGTTTGAATGCTCGTCAGGCAGATGTATCGGACATATTTTTGGTTGTTGACTTATAAATTGGGAATACCATTGGATCGCCCGCTGGATAATACCCAAGCATGGCCATGCCTGAGCTTTGATGTGACATTGACGATGTGCGATCGAGCCACGTGAAGATCGAAAGGTGATTGATCGCCCGGTGAACCATTGACGTTACAATGCAAAGATTCCCGCAGGTGCGGGGCATGGAGATTTTTGCATGGCTGGTCACAGTGCGTGGAAGAACATCAAGCACAAGAAGGCGGCGGCGGACGCCAAGCGAGGCAAGGCCTGGAGCAAGTGTGTCAGGGCGATCATCATGGCGGCCAAGGCTGGCGGGGGCGACCCGGATGCCAACATCGGCTTGCGTGCGGCCATCGACGAGGCACGGTATCACAATGTGCCCAGGGATACGATTGAAAACGCCATCAAAAAGGCGACCGGGGAACTGGGCAAGGATAATTACGAAACGGTGATTTATGAGGGCTATGGGCCGGGGGGCGTGGCCATCATGCTGGAAATTTACACCGACAACCGCAATCGCACCGCCCCTGAAGTCAAAGCGATTTTCGATAAAAACGGCGGCAACCTGGGGGCCAAGGGCTGCGTGTCGCATATTTTTCAAAGCGTCGGACAGGTGACAGTGACCAAAGCGGGCGTGAACGAAGAAGCGATCATGAACGCGGCACTGGAAGCTGGCGCAAGCGATGTGGTGGAGGAAGGCGAAACCTGGCGCATCGACACCCCGGCCAACCTCACCAATCAGGTACGCAAAGCCCTGGAAGCGGCAGGGTTCAAGGTTGAATCGGCAGCCATGACCATGATGCCCAACCAGAGTGTCACCGTCACCGGCGATATGGTGCAAAAGTTGTTGTCCCTGGTGGAGGCGCTGGATGACAACGACGATGTGCAGAAGGTGCACGCCAACTTTGAAATACCCGATGCGGAATTGGCGGCGCTCAAGTGAGATGCGATTCAAGGGAATCAAGGGAATTGTGATTCAAAGATAAGGGGGCAAGGCATCCTGAACTTGACGCGGACATCAAGTTCAGGCGTGGAAGATTGAAAGAATGATCAAGTTCAGGCGTGGTGGCGGCAGGGCGTGGAATCAAGGTTAATTCATGCAGCGATGGACGGTGCATTTTACCGGGCATGTGCAGGGGGTGGGGTTTCGTTACACCACGGTGAGAATCGCGCGCAGGTTTGCGGTGTGTGGGTTTGTGCGTAACCTGGACGATGGTTGTGTGCAACTGGTGGCCGAGGGGGATGAAAAATCATTGCACGATTTTGTGACCACGATTCAGGAACAGATGCGCGATTACATTCATGACACGCGCAAAACCATCAGCCCGGCCACGGGGGAGTTTGCCGGCAGCGGGCTGGTCATTGGGCATTGAATCGGGGCAAAGGGCACGATGGGTGTGATGAGCATGGGTGTGATGAATGATCAGCCTTGCGTATCGGTGGTGACTGCGTGTTACAACCCCGGGCGGATGTTTGAAGGGTGTCTGCGGAGTTTATTCACGCAGACTTACGCACACCTGCAATTCATTTTTGTGGACAACGGTTGCACCGATGGCAGCATGAATTTGTTGCGCACCCTGGCACAACAATATCGACGTGATATTGTGATTATTGTTTGTGAACGCCGGGGGCAAAACGCTGCATTTTGTGCCGGTTACCCGCTGGTTCGGGGTGATTTTTTTCAGTGGATGGATGCGGACGATCAGCTTCAGCCTCGGAAGATCGAGTCACAGGTGAAGGCTTTGCTGGCGCAGCCGGGGGCGGACATCGCATATGGCGACTGGCATTGGCGCATGCACAGCTCCAATGGTGAGCCGATGGAGGTGACATTTCGTTCCGGGCAGTATGATGATTATTTGAGTCAGCAATTGCTGGGCAACTGGCGTCCGCCGATCAGTTTTTTGCTGCGACGGTCGGCTGCGGATCGGTTGTATCAAATGGGTGCGTGGGACCCGTTGGTGAATATCAATACCGATCGGGTTTACTTCACCCTGGCGGCCTTGGTCGGCTTGAAGTTTTTGCATGTACCGGGTGCGGGTGCGGGGGTGACCTATTTCACATGGAACGATCAGCAGATCACGCGCAAAACGCCGCACACGCACCGCATTACCCACCTGCAAAAGTTTTATGCGCAGATGCGAGACATGGTGCGTGATGGTCGTACACAATCGTTGTCGCCGATGCATATGGAATGTTTGCAGGACGATCACGCACGCTGGAAGTTGCGACCCTTGCGTGTGGAGCAGCGGGGGGATGAATATTTTGCGGTGATGCAACCGACGACAGCAGATGTTGACAGGGCGATGTTGTACAACAAAACCGCGATACCGATCAGTGCGGTGCAGGCGCTGGTGCTTTCGTGTTTGCCAGAGGAACCCGAACCGATGCACAACGAGCACCAGGCCCGGGCGGTGTGTCAGATGCTTTGGCGCAGGGCATCGATGCAGCATCTGCGCAGCGATGGGGGCGTCGATTTTGCTGCCAGTTTACGCAAGCTGGAAAGGTTGGTGGGGTTGGATGCGGATCGAGCCGAGTGCTTGCCGGAGGATGCGATTGAAGGTGATGCCAAACGGGTGCGCTGGTTTTTGGAGAACGGACCTTTGTATGTGCCGATGCTGGCCGAGGTGCGCTTGGCGATACGACGTGAGCTGGTCGGGCTGCGGGAAATGGGTTTGCTGCGTGTGGTGCCGGTGTAGAAGTGGCCACTGGGCCTCCCCTGCAACTCATTTCGACATCGCCTGCTCGATCAATTTTGCAAGTACCTTGCGTGCATCAAAATATTCATGGGCGATGTCCAGCGCCGCTTGTGATTCGGCTTGCGGAGTTGGGAGTAATTTTTCGATGGCTGCCAAAGCGCCGTTCACATCATCAAAACCATGCACGCCTCGACCGGTGGGTATCACTTTGGAAAACCCCGTGTCCTGCACCACCACCGGCACACCCAGCGCCAGAAAACAAGCTGACCGACAACTGAACCAACCGGTACGGGCGGCGACGTAGGCGTTTTTGGCGACACTCCATTCCCCCATCGCCCCGGCCAGGTAGGCACGATAATTTTCAGGGGTGTCGCTGACACTGGTCGGGTCCACCATCTGCCAACCAAGGTTGCGCAACTGATCGACCGGTGCCCGTCCCGACATTGCCAGTTCAAGTCCCGGCAGTTGGTCCGCGCTCAACCTGGCGCCCAACACCTCTTTGAGTTTGCTTGGTAATTCCATGAACTTTTGAAATTCGACACTTTTCCCCCAATACTGCACGCCCCGTACGATCGGCCCCTTCTGTGCCGGTTCCCATGATGCCACCGTCGCCATCGCCTTGCGCCGCTGCGCAATCGACACGCGATGGGCTTCGAAACGGTCCATCACTATCGGTTGCCGAGTTGGTTTCCATGCAAATAACTCCGTCGGAATGCGACAATCCTGCTGCCCGACGTTTTCACCGAAACTAAAAAAAACATCGTGTCGGCGAATGTCGTCGATGCGCTTTTTTGTCTTGTCATCGACGTTGCCGACCACGTAATCGGGGATCGATGCCTGCGTGTACATCGGGTCGCTATCGAGGAACGCAATACGCCTGGCGGCAAAGTATTCATCACGCATCCAGCACGTGGCGGAAATGTTCAAAAATAAATCAGCGCTTTTGCAAAAGGCTGCGACCTCATCCGTACTTCGGCCAAAGCAGCGATTCTCCGCATCACGGAAATACCAGCGATCACTCAGTTCAGGCGTGACACGACGAATCGACTCGGCCAAAAGTTTGGCGTTGTTGGTGCCATCGCCGACGAAGGTTTGCACGGTTGGATCGTAGCACCATTGGCCGGTGTCTTCGATGAACAATACATCATGCCCCAATTGATGAAAGCCCAGCGGGTATTGCAAATAGTCCCAGAACACGCCGCCCAGGGGGTACGTGGCCGCCAGTCCGGTGACCGCGATGCGCAGACGTTCGCTCATGTCTCGCTCTCCATGGCCACGACGTTCATCGCCTGTTCGACGCTCTTTTCCACCAGTTGCCCGTATTCAACCGCGATGACACGATCACAGTAACGCAATGTGCTGGGCCGATGAGTGATCAGAAAACAGGTGCGCCCCTGCATCAGCCGGTTCATCGCTTCCATGATGCGGGCTTCGGTCTGCACATCCACCGAACTGGTCGGTTCATCCATAATCAACAAAGGCGCATCTTTGAGGAACGCGCGCGCCAGGCTGATGCGTTGTCGTTCACCGCCGGACAGACGCATGCCGCGCTCGCCGACCTGGGTTTCGTAGCCCTGGGGGAATTGACGAATAAACTCATCGGCGTGCGCAGCCTTGGCCGCATCGATGATTTGTTGCATCGTCGCCCCCGGTTTTGAATACGCGATGTTCTCGGCAATGCTGCTGGAAAACAGCACCGGTTCCTGCAATACGATCGCAAACTGGTTACGCAGGTCTTCCAGTTTGTAATCGCGCACATCCAGCCCGTCGATCATGACGTCTCCCGATACCGGATCGTAAAAACGCATCAGCAGCGAAACCAATGTGCTTTTGCCCGCCCCGGTTTTGCCCACGATGCCGATGCGCTGCCCCGGCTGAATGTTGACGTTGGCGCCACGCAAAATCGGATTATCCTTATCCCCCGCATACGCAAATGACACATCACGCAACACCACTTCGCCCCGTGCCCTTGTCAACGGTTGCGCATTGGCCTTCTGTGGCACATCGGGCTTTTCATCCAGCAATTCAAACGCACGATCCACCGACACCAGCGACCATTGAATGTCCGCAATCTTGCGCGTGATTTGTTCCAGGGGTGAATACAACTGCGCGGTGTAACTCATGACCATCCACAAATGACCCGCTGTGAGCGAACCGGTGAGTATGTCTTTGGCGCAAAAGTAAAGCACCACCGCTGCGCCCAGCGCCGTGGTGAACTTGATCGACCCGGCCAGGCCGCTTTCCGCCGTCGCCAGCCGCAATTTAGCACGCACGGTCGAACGACTCCGATTCAAAAAGCGATCCTGCTCATCGTCTTCACGTCCAAAAGCCTTGACCACCCGAATGGCGGTCAACACTTCCTGCACCACCTTCAGGGCATCGGCTTCCTGTTCCTTGACCTCACGATACCGCTGCGCCCCCAGACCCTTGAAAAAGCGTGGAATCAGCACCAGCATCGGCGTCACCGCCAAAGCCACCAGCGCCAGTTTCCAACTGATCAGCCAGAGCACGGTGAACATCGCCAATAGTGACACGATCGCTGAGCAGAACGGCCCGACCCCGTAAATCATGATCCATTGAATGCTCTGCGTGTCGTACTGAATGCGGTAAATCGAATCGCTGGTCCCGCGGGCATCGTGAAACGAAAGCGACAAACGCTGGGCATGGCGAAACAATCGTGAACGAAACTCCAGCGTGAGTTTTTCACCGGTGAAAGTGCACATGATGTGGCGCAGCGCATCCTGACTCATGGCCAGTATCGCCAGCGTCAGTTGCATCACCACTGCAATGAGTATGAACGTGAGCTTGTCCCACTCCGGGCTGACCAGCGGCATCAACCACTGCGGCAAGGGCGGTTTGTCGGTCACCACATTGAGCACCATCGCCACCGGCAGCGGCGAGGCCAGTATCAACACCCAGGTGAATTGATCCAGTACGAACACCGCCGACAGGTGCGGCCAGAACGGTCGCCCCAGGTGCAGCATGCGTTTGAAGGTGGTGAGGTTGGATCGAGTTTCAGTCATGAGTATTCAGCGCATCACCAAGCCGGGTACGAGGCTGACAAGCCCAGTCCCGGGCATGCAGGGCAAAAGCATGAAGTTTGATTTGACGAGCCGCGACCGTGAGGGAGCGGTCTTCTCGTTGGGTTGATGCTGTTAACACGCCGCTCCCTCACGGTCGCGGCTCGTAAATGCGTTTGCGCCGTCCGGGTATGCCTTGACCATTGATTGAACGCACGTATCAAGGGCAGTGCCATAATGACTGCGTCAGGTAAATTCGCAGCAATCAGATTGCGGTTGCAATGCGCAGTGTGAACCATGATTTTCTCTGCGATCTCCGCGTTCTCTGCGGTGCATTTGAAGTTGTCAACACCTTGAACCGTTGATTGTCAGGTTATGCGTTTTTTTGTTGGGTCTGGGTCTCACTAGTTGCAGGCGGATTGGGTTTTGCCAATACCGCTTCGACCACCGGGCTGATGGTGGCCACGATCGCGCCGACAGCTGTCCCTGCTTCACGAAACGCCTTGACCGCCCCGAAAAACGCAGCCGCCCCCAGCACCACCGCCGGCACATACGCAAAGTAATTGTCCGCCTTCCACGCGAACAAGCCCGCCAACCACGCCAGCATGAAAAACAAGGCGATCATGCCCAATCCCACCGGCGACCAGGTCGGCCAAACGCGAAATAGTAATTGTTGTTTCCCCTGACCATGTTCCTCGATGGCCATGCGCAACCGTGCCCCGCCCAGCAGCCCGCCGGACACGCGCAGGTCCCAGTTGTCAAAATCGCCGCCCCTTCGCACCGCTGCCCCTTTTTGTTCCAGTGCATCTTCCATCGCAAATAAATGCTGTTCCGGGCTGGACCATTTTTCCCGCCAGATGGCCAATCGCATTGATTTTGGAAACACAAACTCGCGTGCCCCGCGCTGACGAAGCGGGTGCAACCCCAGCAGCGTCCTTCCATAAAACCGCACCATTGGCTGCAACAGGTGCAACAGCGCTGTCAAAGCATGTTTCCATAACCGTCGCCAAAGTGATTTGTCTTTGTTGATGAACACCGCCTTGACGCCGCCCATGGTCGCCTGATGAATCGGTGCCACCACCGCCAACAGCAGCAGCGGAAACGCAAACAACAGCGGCGGCCAGAACGAACCCATGAATGAAATCACCGCCAACGTTGCAATGATTAAATACCAATCCGGCATCGCCGGCAACAAGCTGGCCAAGCCCGGGGCCGGTTCATACAACGATTGAAAAGGGGCCAGCCCCCACATGCCCTGATAAATTCGCGCCGGGGCCAGTCGAAACATTTGCAATGCCCCACGTCCGTAAATTTTCCCCGTCCACGGAATGTGACCGGCTGCGTTGTACTTACCCGGCCACTTTTTTTCCAGCATCGCCTCGGCCCGGCCGTAGTTGGTCTGCTGTTTGAGGTAAGCCTTCATTGAGTTGCGCCGATGATGCCAGACCATCGCCGCCGGTGAAAACCCGATGGTGCCGCCCGCATCCTGTAATCGCCAGCAACAATCTACATCGTCACCCGCAATACGAAATGTGCCGTCAAAACCCTGAATCGACATCAGGGCATCACGACGCACGGAAAAATTGCACCCCGGTATGTGCTCGGCGATTTCATCCGTGATCAGCACATGAATCGGCCCACCCGGCGCATTGGCCACGCAATCGGCAATCGGCCCATCCCCAGGCGGCGGAATATTCGGCCCACCCACCGCCACATGGTTGCTGGTCATGTAAGTATGCGCCAAATAGTGCAACCAATGCGGGTCCGGTCGCGCATCGTCATCCAAATACGCAATGATTTCACCGCTGGCGTTTTCCATGCCCACGTTGCGGGCACGTGACAACCCCTGATTGGGTGTGCGAATGACCTTGAAGCCGAACTCTTTGGGTATTTCGCCCACCCCGTCGGTCGAACCATCATCGACCATCAACACTTCAAAGTTGGGGTAGGTGACTTCACGCAACCCTTCACAGCAATCACGGATCAATCGCTTGCCGTTGTAAGTGCATACCACCACGCTGATCTTGGGCCAGGGTCGATCCATCGGGAACGGCACTTGTGCGTACACCTTTTGCACTGCTGCCAGCGCGGGCTTGGGTTGACGTTCACGGGTCGTCAAACCAAACGACCAATCCGTAATTTCAGCACCCCCGCGATACCACTCATCCGTCCACGCAAACACGAACACCCCCGCACACCCCGCATCAAAACCTGCACGCAGTTGCCAGCTCAGTGAATCGGCCTGTTTATGTTCCCCATTGCGAATGCTGTCCAGCCCCAGTTCCGCCATCACCAGCGGACGATCCTCCGCGTGGCTCTGCAACTTCGCCAGGTACGCATTGAGTTTGTCCCACTGCTCCAAATACACATTGAAACTGACAAAATCGACAAACGGCAAGCGCAAATATTCCGTCGTCGGAAAGTTCACATACGTCACCAGGCATTGCGCATCCTCACGCTTCACCATGCGATACAGCCGATGCAAAAACCGTTCGACTTTGGCAGCGCCGTGCCAGCGCACGATCGTGGCCGGTATTTCATTGCCGATGGTGATCGCCAGCAGGGCCGGGTGACCCGAACAGGTCCGCACCATTTTGCGACAGCGATCGATGATGTCTTTGCTGCGTTTTTTATCATCCAAAAACGCGATATGTTCTTCCCACGGCAAACCCACCATCATCCGAAGCCCATGCTTCTGCGCCAAATCCAGCAACCACCGGGGCGGTATCGTGTACGTGCGCACCGTGTTGATGCCATGGGCCGACATCGCGGCAAAATCAGCATCGACGGTCGTGGTTGATCCATATTCGCTGCCGCCCTTGTCGGGGGCGAATGGGCCGTAGGTGACGCCCTTCATGTAAAACTTTTGCGGGCCGACCCACAAAAATTTGCCACGCACCACCGCTCTTGGAAACGATCGCCCCGTCAGCGGGTCGGTGGTCATCATTGCAACAGCGTTGTCAGCCGGGGTGGCCATGGGGTGGTGAGTGCTTTACTACAAACTGCAATACATCGTTGTTCGACTTTGCAGGTACAACTCTTCACATCCGGGTCATCCGATAACGGGTTCATCCACCATCATTCGCTTTCATTTTCATTTGCACGGCCATCTTCGACAAACCCGGTCCGTGCTTTGAGCGGTCCCAGTGCCAGCGGGTTCAATTCCTCACCGCCCAGCATCACCTGATAAATCCACATCGGTATCCGCGGGTACATCGTCAACGTCTGTTCAAACTCACGTTTGTTCATCGGCAGGTAATCCTCAATCACCACCAGGTACAAACTCAATTTACCCGCCACCGGTATCGCCAGACTGCGCTGCGCCCGTTCCACCCCACTGAGCGAACCCGTTTCACCCACCAGCGTCTCCGCCCGATCAAACACCGCATCGACAAACCCCTGGTCCCGGAAGTTGTCCTCCGTTGCCAACCCCGGCAGGTCGGGCACATTCAATCGATCACCTTCAATATTCCGCCGGGCAAAAAACCCGGTCATTTTCACAGTCAGACTCAAATCACCTGCCAGGTCCGCCAGCGTCTGTTGCTGCAATCGTTCGCTCCACGCAGCCGTATCCTGCGTCAAACTTTGGTACGCAGCAATCAGCTTCGCATCCCGTGTCACCTGTTCGCGCACTTCTTCCAACGTCTCCGGGCTACGCTGCGGCAGTGCTTCAATCAATCGAAACAGGTAACGATGCCCCGCCTCATCGATCAGCGGGTTGCCCGCCAATTTGGTTTGCAGCCGCATGGTCAGCAGCAGGTTGTCCGTCGCGGGCAACAGCTCACGGGCTGACATCACGTAGTTCACAAAA
Organism: uncultured Phycisphaeraceae bacterium; assembly: GCA_964427135.1. Lineage (GTDB taxonomy): Bacteria > Planctomycetota > Phycisphaerae > Phycisphaerales > Phycisphaeraceae > JAJXSS01. The sequence goes on along the minus strand of CAYRTH010000038.1, from coordinate 7,780 downwards.
CTGGTTTGTTGTCGTCGCACCTCACGCGATCCCGCATGTATCCGACTGTTACCGATGCCCGAAAGTTGCCCCAACTCCGTCGCGGTCAGCCACTGTCCATCCAACCGCACCACCGTCGGCAACACGCCGAAACGTTCCTGCAATTCCGTTGCCACTTTCGAAAAAGCCATCGGTTCAAAGCCACTGGTATCACGATACCCGCCCACCTCCGGCAAGCGACGCGAATCATCCAGCAACAACCCCTGCGCTTCCTTCAAAATACGATCTCCCAACTCACGGGCACGCTGTTCCCGCAACTCCGCAATAATCCGCGTACGCACCTGTGCATAGGGCAACGGGTTTTCGTCCACCACCTGAACATCACCCAATTGTGTTCTCGGCGGCAGGTAATCCTTCGTGTTCGCCTTGTAATGCGCCAACGCATCCGCCTCATCCACCCGCACCGCTGCCAACAGTGATTGCGGCGACAACTCAAGGTATTCGAGTTTCACCCGTTCAGGCTGACGATACCCAAAACCATAAGGCTGACTGCTACCAGCCAGCACATCCTTGTATTGCTCGAAAAGTGTGCGAAGTTCCGTGGGGGTCGGTTCGGGCATTTTGTCCTTCGAACGCTCCGCTGGTATCCGCAACACCGACAACCGAACCTTCGCCCCTTGATCGTGCAAAAAATGTTGCAACAACGGCTGACTTAGCCGCGGTGAAGGTGACACCGACCATGCCAGTTGACTGGCCTGTGCCAGCGTCTGTTCCACCGCCTGCCGCACTGTTGGGTCCGGTTCCGTTTTGCCTTCCCCCATCGCCTGACTGATCTGTGCATACGCCTGCTGCTGCAACTGCTGCGCTTCCAGGGATACCCGCACCCGTTCAAGGGGTGCCACCAACCGCAGCCCCAGCACCAGTTCCTGATACTTTTCCATCAACATCCAATTCGCCACCGCCCGGCGAATCAGTCCCGTCGAAACCCGCATCCTTATCGCCGCCTCCTTGAGTTTGGCCTCTTCCAACCCACGCATCGCCAGCATCTGACTCACTTCCAACTGGCTTACTTCCAACCCATGCTTTTTTGCATCGCGCAGCGCCAGAAACCACGACAACGTTTCCTGCCGATCACGCGCCCCAGGCATGATGCCCAAACCTTCCAGCACGTACAGGTCCGAACCAGCCGTGTCCAGGTCGCCGAACGTCACTTTTTTGCCGTCGATGTTCCCGATGGGCATTTTTTCCCGTGTCGGGTTGAACATTTTGAGCGCCGGCTCAATCAAAAACACAATCATCAAAAGCGACCCGCCCACCCCCAGCAGATACGCCTGATATTGACGGAAAAATTTGAACATCCGTAAACTCCAAAAGCCGGTTGAAGCAGTTCAGTATAACCGAAACATTCATCTTCAAGCACCGCGGGTTGCCACCCGCAGCTACACGGATATGTCACCAGTTCTTCATAGTCGCGGGTGGCAACCCGCAGTGATCGCCCTGACGACGTCACTGGGGTACTGAACATCACCCCACCTCTTTACTACGCAGTTTTGCGGTTTCTGCTTTCAATATTGGACTTATCCCCATTTCAATTGTCCCATCACCACAGTGAACCGGCGTCCACCGCACGGAACCCTATGCCTTTGCACCCAGGCGTTGCTCGAATGATTCGGCAACGCTTGTATGAGGAGTTGCGTCATGGTAACCCCAGTGCTCATGCCCAAACTCGGCCGCGCCATGGAAAGCGGTCAGGTTGGCAAGTGGCTCAAAAAAGCAGGCCAGTCGATCCGCGAAGGTGATCATCTTGTCAATGTGGAAACCGATCAGATCACACACAAAGTACTCGCTCCGACTGCCGGGGTGTTACTCAAAATACTGGCTCGACAAGGCGAAGAACTTAAAGTGAAATTCCCTATGGCGATCATCGGTCAGCCCGGCGAAGACATTTCCGCCTGGGTGGGCGGTCAATCCCCGAACTACGATCCCTTGTCCAAGTTCGCCAATGCGGTTTCGTTCACCCCGAAAAAAGCCCCAGTAGTGCCGCCTCCACCGCCGCCTCCACCGTCACCGCCGCCTCCAACCGTGTCGGTGGATGATGAACTGTTCATCACGCCGCGCGCCAAAAAACTGATGAAGGAACACGACCTGCAAACAAGCGACCTTCGACCGCTTGGCAAATCACGCATCAACGAAATCGATGTGCAGTCCCTGCTCGATCAACGTTATTCACTCAAGGTACAACAACAGCAAGCCGTGTCATCAGTCCCGGTTACCTCGGCTCCGCCCGGCGAACTGGTTGGACTGAACGGCAAAGTCATCTCGCTCACCAACCAGCAACGAATCACGGCTGTACGCATGATCGAATCATTGCGCGACATCCCGCAATTCAGCCTGCGTTTCGAAGTGGACATGACCCACGCCCTGTCGATTCGGCAAACCCGTGGTATTCAGGCGCACATGAAATTCACTCTGACGGACGTACTGCTCAGAGCCGTCGCCCTGGCGGTGCCCCGAAGCTCGGCCATCGTGCGCCGTTATACCGCGCAAGGCCTGGTCGAAGCCGACGGCGTGCATCTGGGTTTGGCGGTGGCCACGCCACAGGGTTTGGTCGTCCCCGTGCTGCGCGATGCCCAGCACAAAAACTTCCGCAATTGGCCACGGATGCCAAAAACCTCGCCCGCAAAGCACGTCAGAACAACCTCACCAACGATGAAACCACCGGCAGTGTGCTGACGGTTTCCAATCTCGGCATGTTCGGCATCACTCGTTTCACCCCCATGGTCAACCCCGGCGAATCCGCGATTCTGGGCATCGGTACCGTCAACCCGCAATATCGTCTGCGTAATGATGCCCCGACCTGGCTGCCTATTCTTGAAATGACTCTGGTCTGTGATCATCGTGCCGTTGATGGCGTGATCGCAGCCGACTTTTGTCGAACGCTCACCAAAGTTTTGGAAACCGAGGCTTCCGCGTCATGGTGATCTGAGGGCGTGGTTGTTTTTGATATTCCTTATTTCATCACATTTCGCTCTTGGACCTTCGCCACAGCGACTTATGAACTCACCAGGCCTTTCTCGCTGCGCCGACATTCGGCTATCCCCATCACGATGGGTCTGCGACTTTACCGGAGGCAGAGCGGGTGCAATACGCTATGCTCGCCTGAATATGCACTAGCCAGAATGGCTCGAAGTATCCGCTTGCCGCAACGGTCGAATCAATAATTTACGCAACACCGCCAGCAGCGTGGTTGCTGGTTCAAGGTAATTGGCTGGGGGCCGATAGTACACTGTCTTTTCATCCACCAGTGTCGCCCGACCCGGGGCATCGCACAGCAGTGCGTCCAGTTTTTGCGGATGATCCGTGCTGAAAATCACATCCGGCGGTTCGAGTTTCACCACCTTCACCCCCAGCGTGCCAGCCGCGATGCGCAACTCCGCCAAGTCGATCAACCGTTGCACCGGTTCGGGCGCCTCCCCGTAAGCGTTCAACATGTCGGCCACGAGTGCATCCAGTTCCGTCAAGGTCGCAGTTCGGCTGAAACGTCGGTACATCGCCATGCGATGTTTATCACTGGGTAAATACGTTTTTGGTATTCGCCCTGCAATGGGCAGTTCCAACGTGGTACGCGAAGGCTCGATGATTTTTTCATGTCGTAAATTTCGGGCCTGATCCTCCAGCAATCGGCAATACATTTCATACCCCACCGCAGCGATGTGCCCTGATTGTTGCTTACCCAATATGTTGCCAGCGCCTCGAATTTCAAGGTCGCGCATGGCGATTTTGAAACCCGCCCCCAGCATCGCATATTGCTCGATGGCCTTGAGCCGTTTGGCCGCTTTTTCCGTCACCGGTCGGTCCTCCGGTAACAGCAAATAACAATAAGCACGATGTTTCCAGCGACCCACGCGACCGCGCAACTGGTGCAGTTCCGCCAAACCGTAGTGGTCGGCATCGTGAATGAACATCGTGTTGGCGGTCGGTATGTCGATGCCTGATTCGATGATCGTGGTCGATACCAGTATGTCCGCCTGGCGACGCATGAACTTGAGCATCACCTCTTCCAACTCATGCCCCGCCATCTGTCCATGACCAATGACGATGCGTGCATCGGGTGCGAGTTTGTGTAATTCATCGGCCAGGGTTTGCAGACTGCTGATGCGGTTGTGCACAAAATAAATCTGCCCATCACGGTTGAGTTCACGCAATATCGCCTGTTGCACCCGTTTGCGGTCATACGGCAACACCTCGGTCACGATCGCGCGTCGATCCGCAGGGGGCGTCGATAACGAACTGATGTCCCGCAAACCCAGCAATGCCATGTGCAGGGTGCGTGGTATGGGTGTGGCGGAAAGCGTCAGCACATCCGCTGTCAATCGCAACTGCAACAGTTTGTTTTTGTGCTCAACCCCGAAACGCTGCTCTTCATCGATGATCACCAGCCCCAGGTCGTGAAATGCGATGTCATCCGAAAGTAATCGATGGGTGCCGATGACCAGGTCAATGCCGCCCCTGGCCAATCCCGCGACGATTTGGGTTTGTTGTGCGCCAGTTTTGAATCGTGATAGTGAAGCAAGGCGAAACGGGTATTCAGCCATGCGACTGCGAAAGGTGCGTTCATGTTGTTCAGCCAATACGGTGGTGGGTACAAGGACTGCCACCTGTTTGCCGAATTCCATGGCCTTGAACGCAGCGCGAATGGCAACTTCCGTTTTACCAAAACCCACATCCCCGCAAATCAGTCGATCCATCGGCTGCTCATCGCTCATGTCCTTTTTTACGCCCACAATCGCAGCCAGTTGGTCGTCGGTTTCCTCATACGGGAACTCGGCTTCAAACGCCTTTTGCCAGGCGGTGTCGGCTGGGTATTTCACGCCGGGTAACGAGGCACGAGCCGCCTGTACCCGCAGCAATTCGGCAGCCATGTCTTGGACCGCTTGGCTGACTTCTTCCTTCTGTCGTGCCCAGCGTTTACCGCCAAGGGTTGATAATGGGGGTTTACCTTCGAATCCGCCGACGTATTTTTGGATGAGGTCCAACTGCGTGGCTGGTACATGCAACGTGGCGTTGCCTGCAAACTCAAGGGTGAGGTAATCTTCCGTGACCCCGCTGCGACGCAACGTGCGCATTTCGACGAAACGGGCGATGCCGTGATCGACATGCACGACATAATCACCGGGGTTGATATCCAAAAACGCATCACTGGGGCGTGAGCCTGAATCACTGCCGGGGCTGGCGGTGGCGGTGCTGATGCGACGAATTCGCCGACGGGTTTGGTAACGATGAAATAGTTCGTGATGCGGGATCAGGTACAACCCGTGATCAGGTGAGTGATCAATCGTGTTGTGACGCGTCGGCTCATCGGCTGTCGATGTGAGGTCGTCGGCAAGCGGTGCAGCCTCCGCCCATACGAACCCGCGATGCAGGTAGCCCAATTCCAGCGCAATATTTTTGCTTTGTTTGCCGGCGTGTTCAATCAGTAACTCACGCAAGCGGGTTTGTTCACCTTCCTTTTGGCAAAGCACCACGACTTGATGACCCGATGACGGTGATTGGGTGTCAACGCCATCGACCAGGGTTGCCAATTCTTTCACCGCTGGGGCCGCTTCCTGCGCGAACACGGGTAACGGTCGCACCGGCAAATCGATGAGGGTTGCCCCGTCAGCGGTGTTGCCGTATTGGGTGAAATGCACATGTTTGCGTTGGGTGAGTCGAGCCAGCAGGGTATTGGGGGCGATGATGCCGCGGGGGTTGGTCAGTCGTTCGTAATAGCCTCGTGCCTGTTCGCTGATTTCCAATATTTCATGCAGCACGATCAAAGTGTCAGCGGGTAGCAGTTCAAGCAAGCTGGTGGTGCGGTCATCGCTTTGAAGTTGCATCAGTGACGCGCCGATGAGTTGCACCCGTTGCAGGCGGGTCGATGAACCCATCGTGTCGGTGTCGATGATGCTCAGACTGTCGATTTCATCACCAAAGTAATCGATGCGCACCGGCAACGGGCCTGTTGATGTCAACGCATTGTCATGGTTGACGGATGAGTGGTTGGATGTTGACCCCCGCGCTGATTCCATGGCCTGTGCATTGGCGGATGAGGGCAGGTACACATCGACAATGCCGCCACGGGTGGTGAAGTCGCCGGGTTGTTCAATCGCATCCACGCGCTGATAACCGGCTCGGTCCAACCATTCCAACAACTGACCGGGGGCATAGCGCTTCCCCGCTTCCAACACGATTGAAAAATCACCCAGTGCCTCGGGCACCGGCACCGGCTGCATCAGTGCCTGAATCGGGGCGATCAGAATGTCGAATTGCGGATTTAGCGGGACGAACCGCTGTTGAAGCCGTCGAATTTCTGAAAAGGCATTACCAACAGGGGTGTTGGTTTGATTCCCTCTCCCTCCGGGAGAGGGCAAGGGTGAGGGCGCGGCTGATTTTATGATTACTTGTGGGTCATTATTTTTGCTTATCACCAGCCGTTCCACCACCGCCAGGCGCTCGGCCAGTAGTTCCAGGCTCGCATGGGTTTCGCCGGGTAACACCTCCAGCGCACTGAGCCTGTCACGCTGCAACGCATATCCCGCGGCCTCCAGCAGCGCCAAATCCTCCAACGCATCATCCGCTTCATCCAGGTGGGCCACCACCAGCAACACAGGCTGTTGCGTTTGCACCGCCAGCGCCCCGGCCAGCAGGTTGGCACTCGAACCCCACACCCCCCGCGCGGTGATTTCATCGCTGTGTCGTAATTGTTCAACCACCGCCCGTACCGCAGGGCTAGCAACGATGTGACGCAACCAAGGGTGATTGGATTTCATGAATCATCACTGAAGAGTCAGGAGGCAAAATCAATTGTGGCACCGCCGCCCTCGGCGGTGTGATCGTCAAAGCTCATTCACCCAGCCGGGGGCGGCTGGGCCACAAAACTCAAGCAACTACATTGAACCGACATCCAGTCGCGGCGCTAACAATTCCGATCATCACATGATCCCTTATCCATCATCCATTATCCATATCTTACGACTGCGGTTGATCCATCTTTGGGCGTTTCACCGCTGACCAGCTCAAAGTCACCGGCACTTCATAACTGCCCGTGCGCGGCATCGGTGGTTGCGGGGCAGTCAATTCAGGCACTTCCTCCAACACCCGGATCATGGCGATTTCATCACATGCCTGATTTTTCGAACAACGCACACATTCGCTCCAAACTTTGAGCGGCAGCTCCTGTCGATCGACCACGCCAAACCCGCAGCGGGCGAAAAATTCGCGTTCATAGGTCAGCGTCATCAGTTTGCGAATACCCAGTTCCTCCGCCTCGTCCACGCACGAAAGCACCAGCTTTTTGCCGATGCCCTTGCCGCGATAGTCCGGGTGCACCGCCAGGGAATAAACCTCCGCCAGGTTGGCCCACACGATGGACAATCCGCAGCAACCGATGGCCTGGTTGCCATCGACAGCCACGTGAAAGTCACGGGTGTGTTCGTAGAGAAACGAAGGTGAACGGTGCAGCATCAGGCCGTGCTCCGCACAGTCGTTGATGATGCGTCCGAGGGTGGGAATATCGCCGATGCCGGCCCGTCGCGTGTTCATAATCACGATTGTAGCCGTGAATGCACAACGATGGATCAACAGTGATCGGCCCGTCGAATCACGTGACTTCAAGCAACCAATAACACCCCAAAAAATTATCAACACAGAGGGCACAGAGGTCACAGAGCAGAACCAAGTCAATGCGAGTTGCAGCGCAAGCTAGAGCAATTCGCGTAATTTTCTGCCCCCCTCCCCCTCCGGGAGAGGGTGGCCGAGTCCG
>CAYRTH010000037.1:8673-24049 GCA_964427135.1 uncultured Phycisphaeraceae bacterium | reverse complement strand
CGCAAAATTGAAGATGATGATGCCCGACGTGAAAGTCGTAAAATATTACAGGAACTCAATCCGCCCGAAGGCTTTGGCTTTATCATTCGCACCGCGGGCATCGGTCAATCCAAGACCGAACTCAAACGCGACCTGGCGTATCTGGTGCGACTCTGGAAAACCCTTGAAAAACGCATGCACAGCGTCGGGCAGATCGGTGAACTTTACACCGAAAGCGACCTGCTGATTCGTACCCTGCGCGATGTGTTCACCAGCGACATCGGACGCATCATCATCGATGATGTCACCGCAGCGCACCGCGCCCATGATTTTCTTTCCGTGGTCAGTCCGCGCAGCGGATCGCATGTGTATTTGTACAAGGAACCGATCCCGCTGTTTCATCGCTTTGACATCGAACGACAGATCGAAACCATTCACGCCCGGACCGTGCCGTTGCCGTCGGGGGGTTCGCTGGTGATCGACCAGGCCGAGGCGATGGTGGCCATCGATGTGAACAGCGGTAAGTCACGCGACAATCGTGATGCCGAAACCACCGCTTATAAAACGGACTTGGAAGCCTGCGACGAGGTGTGCAGGCAGCTCAAGCTGCGCGACCTGGGCGGGGTGGTGGTGATCGACATGATCGACATGCACCAGGCCAAGCATCGGCGTGATGTCGAAACACGCTTCCGCAATAATTTGAAGAAGGATCGTGCCCGCACCCAGGTGCTGCCGATTTCGCGCTTCGGGATTCTGGAAATGACCCGGCAGCGCATGCGCGCGTCGCTGACCAAATCGACCTTCACGACCTGTCCGCATTGTCAGGGTGAAGGCCAGGTCAAAACGCCCGAGTCGGTGGTGCTGGAAGTATCACGACAATTGGCGCTGGCGATGCATCGCCCTGATGTGGCACGCATCGAACTGACCGTCAGCCCCGATGTTGCCTTTCAATTATTGAATCGTAAACGGGCGCAACTGGTGGCCATGGAACAGCGCTTCGGAAAACCGGTGATGGTACGGGTCAGCGGGGGTGCGATTGATTCCATCGACATCGGCTGTTTTGATGCCCGCGGGGGCAGTGTCGTGATTGCAACCACCGGCAAGTTAAGCCCGCCGGAGTTGGAACAAATTGTCGGCGGGGTTGATTTACTGGCGGAAATCGAGGCGGTGGAAAAAACCCTGGCCCAGGCAGAGGCACAAGCTGCGGCTAATACCCAAACTGATGCAAACACCGGTAATCAACGTGATTCGGCTGCTGATGTGAATGATGATATCGCACAGCCTTTGATGTCAGACGGTCAACCTGAGGCGGCAACATCCGACAGCGATGATGATTTGCAGATTGCCCCACCGACACGACCCCAAAGCTCGATGCGTCATAGTTCAACTGCACAAAACAAATCAACCACGGGTTCGTCAACGGGGCTTGGCCGTGGTGAAACTGGTGATGGTGAACAGCGCGGCCAAGGTCGAAGTGGAAAGGGAGTCAGGGGCCGAGGACGGGGTCGAGGCCAGGGCCGTGATCAGAATATTAACCAACCGCGTCATATGGTTGATGCACCTCAAACCAATCAGGTGGGCGACCATGCGAGCGTGCCATCGGGTGATGATGATTTGTTTTCATCCCCGCAAAATGAAAATCAACGCAACGAGACGACAGCATTCACGCAATCGGGTGAGGCAGTGGTCACGCCCTCGATCATCAACTCCGCCGACGGTCCGCCTGCGGTCGCTACCGGTGAAACGACTTCAACCACACTGCCGGCGGGCAGCGTCAGTATGGCTGTGGCTTCAGCCGAGGTGCCCCCCACCACCATCACAACCCCCAAACCCATTGCTGGTGGCTGGCGACGCAAACGCGGCACGCAAGGTGGCCTGCTCTACCCACGGGTGCAGCCGGGCAATCGTGGCCATGTGTCCACGGTACACACCAAACCACTTGGCCTTGCATCGACATCAACAGTTACGGCTGTCGGTACTACGCCTGTCATCAAACCGGTGAGCGCAGCGACGAATACCAACCTGCCGCCCCGGGCAACGACAACAACATCACCTTCACCGTCTATCAAGCCCAGCACCACGGGCATCAGCCCGTCACCGCGACCTGGTAACCACCCGACCAAATCAATCACCGGCAACGCACAGCCACCAGCCAGTCAGCAGCGAGTACAAAATCAACCGCAGCGTCCGCCCATGCAACCGGTTCGTTCAGCAGTGAGTTCATCGAATCAGCCGACCAATCAGCCACGTGTGCAGGGCAACCAGCCACGTGTCCAAGGTCAGCCACAGCGCAACCAACCACAAAACAGGCCAAATCAACCCCGACAAAATCAGCCTCGCCCCAATCAAAATCAGCAGCCGTCACGACAAACCCAACCATCACGCAACCCCAGCCCGCAAAACACCAATCAACCGCGACCACAACCATCATTGCGCCCCAGTACGCCCCAACCCACCAGCCCCGCCGGCAGCCCCAGCCGAGGGTATAAAAACGCAGTGGTCCCCAAAACTGAAAACAATCAGCCCAAATGATGCACGATACCCCTTCAACCCCGCGGCGTCTGGTCGTGCTGGGTTCCACCGGCAGCATCGGCGTCAACACCCTTGATGTCGCCAAACACCTGCGCAACGCAGGTTTGTTAAACCTGCAAGTGGTCGGCCTGGCCGGGGGTCGCAATGCTGACTTGCTCATCACGCAGGCACGTGAACATCAAGTTCCAGCCGTGGCCGTGGCTGAGGTCAGCGTCGCACAAAAAGTGCATGAAGCCTTGCCGGGAGTGACGGTTTATCAAGGCCCTGATGCAGCCCGCGAATTGGTTGCCGCCAGTGATGCGACGGACCTGTCGGCTGCGATCGTCGGCAGTGCCGGGTTGGAAGCGACGTTATGCGGCGTGCGCAAGGGTATGCGCATCGGACTTGCCAATAAGGAAACGCTCGTCGCCGCCGGGGCACTGGTCAGCCCCGAAGTGCGCCGCAGCGGTGCAACACTCATTCCCGTTGACAGCGAACACTCGGCGATTTTTCAATGTCTGGCGGCGAATGCAGAAAACGGAAGTGGCCCAGTGGCCCCCTCTCCCTCCGGGAGAGGGTGGCGAGCCGATTTAGGCGAGCCGGGTGAGGGCGGTAATCGAAATAGCGAATGCGTGCATGACAGCAATAAACAGCCGCGCCCTCACCCCTACCCTCTCCCGGAGGGAGAGGGGGTTCGGCCCAGTGGCCAAGTGACGGAAAAAACAAATTCGAAATTCGAAATTCGAAATTCGAAATTCACATCGTCGATCAAACGCATTGTGCTGACCGCTTCGGGTGGGCCGTTTCGCAACACACCCAAGCAGGTGATGCAGGACGCGACGGTGGAACAGGCCCTGGCGCATCCGACCTGGAAAATGGGCGCCAAAATTTCCATCGACTCGGCCACGATGATGAACAAGGCCCTCGAAATCATCGAAGCGCACTGGTTGTTCGATCTGCCGGGGGAAAAAATTGCCGTGATCATTCACCCGCAATCGGTGGCGCACAGTTTTGTCGAATTCACCGATCATTCGGTGCTGGCGCAACTGGGTCCGCCGGACATGCGCACCCCGATTCAGTATGCCCTGACGTACCCGCAGCGCATGGACGGTTGCAGCCGATCGATGGATTGGTTGAAACTTTCACAGCTTGAGTTTTTTCAGCCGGATTTGGACAAGTTCCCCGCGTTGCGATTGGCCTATGATGTGATCGAAGCCGGGGGCACGGCCGGGGCGGTGTTCAATGCCGCCAACGAGGCAGCCGTGGCCGCGTTCCTCGAACGACGCATCGGTTTTGGTCGTATTGTTGAATTGGTAGCTGAAACGCTGTCCGCCCTGACCGTTCAGCCGGTGGACAGCCTGCAAACGGTACTCGATGCCGACGCCAATGCCCGTGATTTTGTCCGCAAACGGCTGGGTTGAATGGACAAACCAACCGATAAATACCAACGGCGGCAAGTTTCCGTCCAACCACGAGCCGCGACCGTCAGGCAGAGCTGGTTTCAATGCGTTTCATTGCTAACAAGCAGAAGAACTCAACACAGAGGTCACAGAGTGCACAGAGAAGCAAGCAAAACAGCCTGCTGCATCAACTACTTTACTTACGTCAAACAATTCGATCAGAAGAACACATGAAAACAATCGTTTCAGACATTCGCTTGCAAGGTTGGTTAGATTGTGTTGCTACGCCCAAAGGCTCGGTTCTGCTCTGTGACCTCCGTGTTCTCTGTGTTGAAAATCGGCTCGTCCAGGTACTCTAAGTTTGAATGCGTTATCTTCTTTCAAGCAATAACCGCTCCCTCACGGTCGCGGCTCGTAGCGTAAAATGATTGCCCCTGACCGACATCAACCCCTTTGAGTTTCTCGCACCATGACCGAACTTTTCCCCGGTTTCAACTCGCTCACCGGCATCGCCATGATCATCGTGGGCTTTGGTTTCATCATTTTCGTCCATGAACTGGGACACTTTCTAGCGGCGAAAATGGTGGGCGTCAAGGTCACCCAGTTCGCCATCGGCTTCGGTCCGGCCATCGTCGCCTGGCGCAAAGGCATCGGCTTTCGACCCGGTTCCACCGAAGCCGACCTGCAACTACGTCTGAAAAAACACCTCGATCAAAATTACACCGATCAGCGTCAGCGTACCGGCACCTCATCACACACCCAGCAGGCCCCCGCTTCCAAACAAATCGATGATGCTTGCGCCAAACTCGGACTGGGTGAAACCGAATACCGTTTGAATTGGCTGCCGCTGGGTGGGTACGTGAAAATGCTGGGACAGGAAGACCTCGACGCAGCCGTGCAAAGCGACGATGAACGGGCCTTCAACCGCAAGCCGGCCTGGGCCCGCGCCATCGTCATCGTGGCTGGCGTCACCATGAACCTCATCTTCGGGTTGATTTTTTTCATCATCGCCTTTTTGCATGGGGTCGAGTTTCCCCCAGCCATGGTCGGTGGCGTTTCCCCCAACAGCCCCGCTGCACAAGCCCGCCTCGTCGGTTCCGATGACGCGGCTACGTTCGGCTTAAAACCCGGTGATCGCATCCTACAAATCGATGACACCCCTGTGAACGACTTTCTGGATGTCGCAGTCAACACCGCCCTGGCACATGCTGACCATACCTTGACCTTGCAAGTGGCACGTGAAGGCCAGGCACAACCCCTGGTATTCAAAGCAAAACCCGTTCGCAATCCGCAACTGGGTTTACTGAGTTTGGGCATCAGTTCACCAGCTTCCACGAAATTGGCTGCCAGTGAGGACATGCCCCTGCCGCGTGACTGGTCGCAAGCGGGTGTCAAAACGGGAATGCACATCACGAAGGTGGGCGACTTGCCGATCACTCCGCTGCAATTTCACCTGTTCACCCAAGGCATCATCGCTGGTGCGGGCAACCCTGTGCCGCTGACTTTGACCGACGATCAGGGCCTGACCGCACAAATCACACTCACCGCAGCACCAACACTCACGCAAGCCCCCTCCGAGGTCGCCGACAAAGACTACCCAACGCTGCAACTGCTGGGGTTGGAACCGGTGGTGGCAGTCGGCTTCGTCACACCCAAATCATTGGCTGAGCAGGCAGGTTTGCAGGCAGGTGATTTACTGGCCCGTATCGATCAGGTCGATTGGCCCCGGTTGCAGCGTGTGCCGCAACTGATTCAAGCCGCCAAGGGTCGCAAGGTGGCCATCACCGTGCAGCGCGACGGCCAACTGGTTGAACTGACACCCACGCAACCCTCAGCCAAGGGTACTTTGGGTTTTCAACCGACCTTCGCTTTCGACCATGCCATCATCAGTGGCACACTCCCCAATTCGCCTTTTTCAAGCCTCAACCTGCCCGAAGGTTCACGCATACTGGCGATCAACAACACCCCCGTGGCAACCTTCGGCCAAATGCAGCGATACCTCACGCATGCCCTTGCACAGCACACCCAAACCGCTGACGCAACGACATCGCCGATGACGGCGGAAGTGCGTTACCAACTCAACATCGCCGGGCAACCCGAGTTCACCCGCACCGTGAGCATTGACAGCCCATGGCAAAAGTCGCTGGCCCAAGCCGGTTGGTCGATGCCGATGGTTTCGTTGCCGTTTGCGACGTTGCGTTTACCCGTCAAAGCCGACACCCCGTGGGACGCAGCTGTACTAGGCGTGCATAAAACCCATGTGTTCATGATGCAGACATACCTGACGCTGGTACGACTGTTTCAACAGACGGTGCCGGTGTCGGGGTTGCATGGGCCGGTGGGTATTGTTCATGCGGGAACAATGATCGCCCGTGACAGTGGTTGGCCGTATGTGCTGTTTTTCTTTGGCATCATCAGCGTGAACCTGGTGGTGATCAATCTGCTTCCGATACCGATTGCCGACGGGGGGTTGCTGGTGTTCCTGGCGATTGAAAAAATCAAGGGCAGCCCGGTACACCCGGCCATACTCACCGGTGCGACCTACGCCGGTCTGGCGCTCATCGGCGGACTGTTTTTGATGGTGACCTACTTCGACATCATGCGGCTGGTGGCTCCCTGATGAAACCCTGCCATGTTCCTAAAGTGGGTCCGGTTTGATAATCCTGTTTTTCAGCTTGCGGAATCAATGCGCTTTGATTGCACTTTCCGCCAGGGCAATCGCATGTACGAGCCGCAACCGTATGGGAGCGGTTTTTCCCTACATTCGATGCAAATAAAGCACCGCTCCCTTACGGTCGCGGCTCGTTCAATCGATCGATATGCGTTTGCCCTGCATTTTCCGCTTGCCTTGTGCCGATGATCGGGGTAGGCTAGCAGTGAATTCAGCGAAAGCTGGCGTCGGTTGACATCTTCCGCCCGTAAGTTTGGGGCCTCGGCTGAACGATTGCAAACAAGATCACAGCCGGGGTGAGGCGCTTGTGGGAGCGTCGCTTCAGGGCGGTCGTCGGCACAGCAGTTCGCATAGTTGGAGGTTCGACCATCACTCGAGGACGTTTTCAACCGTCGCGGCCTGTCGGCAAGCAGCTTCGCATCAACGAACAAATTCGCATTTCACCCGTGCGCCTCATTGACGATAGCGCCGTCGATGTCGGTGTCATTGAAACCAATGAGGCCAAACGCCGTGCCCGTGAAGCCGGGTTGGACCTGGTGGAAGTGGCCCCGCAGGCCAGTCCGCCGGTCTGCAAGATCATGGACTACGGCAAGTGGAAGTATCAGCAGAAAAAGAAAGAACAGAAAGCCCGCAGTCACGCCAAGACCAGCGAACTCAAGGAAGTGCGCCTGCGTCCCAAAATTGACGAACACGACCTGGGCATCAAACTCAATCAGGCCACCGGCTTTCTGGCCGAGGGCGACAAGGTGCAATTCACCCTGTTGTTCAAGGGGCGTGAAATGGCGCACCGCGAAATCGGCATGCAGTTGATGCAGGAAGTGAAGGTCAAGCTGAACTTGGTGAGCAAGGTCGAAAGCGAACCTCGCCTGCTGGGTCGGCGGATGACCATGGTTCTGGCGCCGGACAAAAAGCAGGCCCCCAAACCTGCCGCATCGGCAACCACCACCACGCCCCCGACACCCTCCGTCGTTGTCACGCCCGCCAACCCCGCAGCGCCAGCCCCCATGGCCGGTAAACCGCAGGGGTGAATTAATGTGGTCATTGACGCCGTGCCCTTTAGGGCCGGATGGTTGGATGTGTTCACTGCATATGATCCGGGGCTAAAGCCCTGGGCGTCATATCATTGAATCAGTCGTGCCGCTTGGTCACTGTCTGGTTATACTCTGCCACCATGAATGACGCACAACTGATTGAACGCATCCAATCTTCTGCACTGCTACACGGTGAATTCACCCTGCGCAGTGGTCGCAAAAGCAGGTATTACCTGGACAAATACCTGTTTGAAACCCAGCCGGATATTTTGAAAGCATTGGGTGAAAAATTCGCCCAGCACCTGACCCCGGAAGTGGATCGCGTGGCCGGCGCTGAACTCGGGGCCATACCACTGGTCACCGCTTTGTCCATGGCCAGCGGCAAGCCCAGTGTGCTCATCCGTAATCAAAAGAAAGACTACGGCACCGCCAAGCAGATCGAAGGCAAACTCAACCCCGGCGAAAAGGTGCTCATCGTCGAAGACATTGTCACCACCGGCGGACAAACCCTCGAAGCCGCCAAAAGCATTCAGGCCTGCGGTGGTGTGGTGGTGAAAATCGTCGCCGTGATCGACCGACAGGAAGGCGGTCGGCAAAACATCGAACAAGCCGGCTTCAAATTCGACAGTCTGTTTACCAAAACTGATTTGGGTATTCATGAATAGCAAGCGTGGTCGAGTGGTCGAGTGGTGAAAACAAAAAGACATTCCAAAATCACCCGATGGGTGCGTCGCGGGCAATACGCAGTGGAACTGCAAGTCGATGTGATTTACCCGGACGAAGACCCGTTGACGCCGTGTCTGGAGCCTACCGCGGTCAAATTGCTTGACGAGGTGGCACACCGTGCTGAAATCGGCGACGTTGCTTACCTGCGTCGAGTTGGGCGTGTATATCAAGCCCTAACCGCTTGAACTCGCATTATTTTTTCCGTTTGATCGCAAACCCCTGTTGCAGGGTCAGCACTCGTCCGCTGCTCGCATCCGTCAACGCAACCTTCGCCGTCACCTCACGCACACCGTCAGGGATGTCACCGGGCAGGGGCACTTCAAGCGTGTAATGTGTGCCGGTGACGCCGGTGCGATAGGTTCGGTCCAGGTCAGCGGTCGTAAACGCCTTATCCGCCAGTACACGCGGATCATGCCCGGGCGTGATCACCACCACCTGAACCTGCGCCGATGCCGCCACCGGTATGAACCTTTGTTTCTGATCCAACGGCTGAAAATACAAGCGAATCAAATCATCATTCCCATCGCCATCGGCATCGATCGGCCCGGTGTACATGCCAAAACGGAGGCTCACGGCAATGGGTATGTCGCCCGGTTCCACCCCAGGCACCTTCACCCGCTCCGTCGCCAGCGCCGTTTCCAGCGTATCGATCTGCTGCAAACGCGATTCGAGTTGGGTGTTCAGATCATCGACCGCTGACTTGAGTTCCATATTCTCCCGCCGCAGCCGATCGTTTTCATTTTCAAAATTCCGCGGACCTGAACAACCCGACATCGAGCAAACAATCATCACACACAGCAGGCCGTGTAGCCGGGTACACGCACTGGTGTTTTTCCAATTCGAAATTCGAAATCCGAAATTCGAAATCATGCTTACACCGTCTTGTCCGTCGGCCCCTGTTCGTCATCGCTGACATGCTGGGTACTCATGCTTTCGGGAATGCTCTTCAAAATCGAGTCGGCCACGCCGTAGTCCACTGCTTCCTGCGCATCGAACCATTTGTCGCGTTCGCAGTCATGAGCGATGGTGGCCAAATCCTTGCCGGTGTGGTCGGCCATGATTTTGTACAACCGGTCGCGCGAACGCAGCATTTCCTTGGCGTGAATGCCCAGGTCCGTCGCCTGCCCCTCCAGCACACCACCGATCAGCGGCTGATGCAAAAGCACCTTCGAGTTGGGCAGCACAAAACGTTTGCCCTTGGTGCCGGCCATCATGAGCACCGCGCCCATCGATGCCGCCATGCCGATGCAGTAGGTCGCCACATCGGGGCGGACGAATTGCATGGTGTCATAAATCGCCAGACCCGCCGACACGCTCCCGCCGGGCGAGTTGATGTACACGTGAATGTCAGCCTCGGCATTCTCATTGGACAAGTAAAGCAACTGCGCGATCATCAGGTTGGCGGATTCATCGCTCACTCCACCGCCCAGAAACACCACGCTATCCTTGAGCAGGCGCGAGTAAATATCGTAAGCGCGTTCACCTCGCCCGGTTTTTTCGATCACCATCGGTATCAGCATGTTGGCATCCTCATTAAATTAAATCGCAACTTGTGCCGGATTCTAGCAGGTGCACACATCATCGGCCAAAAGCGCCCCCGATGCGCAAAGAAAAACCGCGGGTTTCCACCCGCGGCTAGACGGAAAGCATTACAAATGAGCGGCTATTCACTCCGCAGCGTCAGCCTTTTTGCCCTTCTTCTTGGGCTTGGGTTTTTCCTCGCCCTCGGCGGCAGCGGGGGCAGCCTCAGCCTTTTCCTCGGCGGCTTTCTTGCCCTTCTTTTTGGGCTTTTCTTCCCCATGTTCCGAAGACGGTGCTTCTGTCTGAGCCTTTTCCTCTGCCTGCAATTCTTCCTTGGGTTTGTCGGAAACGACCCAAAGCTTGATTTCCGTCCGCAAATCCGACGCCAGCACCACGGGAATGTGGTAGCTGTCCAGTCGCTTGATGACCGTGCCGATGCGGATCATGCGGTCTTCCACCGCGTGGCCCTCATCGCGCAACACCTGGGCGATATCGTGCTGGGTCACACCGCCGAACAGAATGCCCTGTTCGTTGTGAGAACGTTGCAGGGTGATTTCGTGATCCTTGATTTTTTCCAGCAGGGCTTCCAGCTGCGCCCGACGCAGCTTCATTTCCTGTTCCACCTGGGCACGACGAGCAGCCAGTCGTTTGATCGCCCCTTCCGTCGGCTTGGTCGCAAGGTTGCGCGGCAAAAGGAAATTGCGGGCAAAACCGGGACGCACCGAAACCACATCGCCCACGATGCCGGTGTTGTCAACGTTTTCGGTCAGCAATACTTTTACGTTCTTCATGTTGTCCTCAATTCCGAGTTAGGCCTCGCCCGTATGTTTTTGCATCACAGGCGGCAGACCAGCATGGGCATCCATCGCCCGTTGTCACATCATCAGCCGGAACATCCGACTGAATTTATTGACAAGACCAGGTGAGTGCTTCTTTGAACTCCGCGGGTTACCACCCGCGGCTATGAAGAAATCATTTCACTCGACCACTTGGCCACTCGACCACTTCACTTCTTCAAAACGGAATATCTTCATCGCCCATCGGCGGGGGCTGGTTGGCATCCACCGGGGGCGGGGCGTTGTTACCAGCGGGTCGATTGGCTGGTCGCTGCGGTGCTGATCGTGGTGCAGGCGCTGCCCCCCCACCCTCGCCCATTTCCGCTGCATCGCTGCCACCCTGCCCACCACTACTGCCACCGCCAGCACCGCGCTGCGAGTCAATGAACTGAAAACTTTCGATCACCACTTTCATCTTCGACCGATTGTGGCCCTCTTTGTCCTGCCATTGATCGAGTTTCAATCGGCCTTCGATGTACACCGGCCGACCCTTGCGCAGGTACTGGTTGATCGTCTCCGCCTGTTTGCCCCAGGCTTCGCAGTCCACAAAAGTGGTCTCTTCCTGCCACTCGTTGGATTGCTGGTTGCGCCAACGCCTGTTGATCGCCAAACCCACCTGCACCACCGGCGTGTTGCTGGGGGTGTAGCGCAATTCCGGGTCACGGGTCAGATTACCCATGAGCATCACACGGTTGAGATTGGGCATGACAAACCCTCCAACCCGTTGGGTTCAAACACCAGCCACGATCAAGCACTGATTATTTCACGTCTTCCAATTCGGACAGGTCGGGCACTTCAATGCCGTCGGCATCGATCGCCGGTTTGGCGGCAGGCTTTTCCTCACGCAGCTTGATTTCAACAGTGAGGTTTTCTTCCTTCTTGGCCAATTCCAACTCGATATCACCGACGTGATCCGCCTTGATGACCATCGCCCGCAGCACGATTTCCGACAGCACAGCATCGCGGTCGATGGCGGTCAGGGCGGAACTGGGGGCTTTGAAATAAGTAATCAGGTACAAGCCGCGCTTCTGCCCACGAATCGGATACGCCAGTTTGCGTTCGTCCCATTTACGGAGAATGAGGATTTCCCCGCCGTGACGGGTGATCATGTTGCGAACTGCTTCGGTGGCAGCGGCCAGATCAGCCGTGGCCGACTGCGCCAGCAGAAACAGACCTTCATACAAACGAATCGGATGCTCAGCCATGATGAAACTCCGTGAGTGCTCGGTGTCTGCGGGGCCGACCCACAGCCTTGGACCTGTTGTACTTGCGTGAAAAACAATGTAGTCACGTCAACAGGCCGAGCAGTTTCAAGCCCACCATCATAACGGAAAATAAGGTGTGTGACAAAGGGCGAAGTGATTTTTACAGGGCAAACGCACGTCGATCGATTGAACGAGCCGCGACCCCCGGGGGCGTGAGGGAGCGGTGATTGACCTGCCTTGACGCTACGCGAAGACCGCTTACGGTCGCGGCTCGTACATGCGTTTGCCCTGGTGATTTTTAGAACCTGTTTCATCACTCAATGAATGGTGCGGTAGGCGTCCCGCCTGCCAATGGGCGATGAAGCCCATTTCGAACAACCCTGCTGCATAAACATGAGCCTTCGGCGCATTGCCTGTCGGTTGGGTTCCCAGTCACCGGCACGATCAGCGTACAGTTCATCAAAGCACAACTACCTGCTCAAACTGCTCAACGGATGAGAATGCGGTTCCCCGGCCGACGGCGGCGGCGCCCCCAGCATCATTTCCCTGCGGGCATCGGTCGGGGGTAAACCATACACCTCACGAAACACCCGTGAAAAGTGATACGGACTGGCAAAACCGCAGCGGTCAGCAATCTGTTTCATCGACAAATTCGACCGCTGCAAAAACCCCAATGCCTGCTCCAGCCGAAGCAATCGCACGGCCTGCATCGGGGTCAGTTGCAAGTGTTTTTCGAACAGCCGACATAAATGCTTGGCACTCACCGAACCAGCCCTGGCCAGTTGGTCCAGTTGAACTGGCTCATGCGGTGCATCGGTCAAGGTCTCTTCCGCCCACTGCAGGCTGCGCTGGATCGACGGCGGCAACATCGCCTGCGTCTGCGGGGTGTCGGTCGTTGGATGCAAAAACACATCGATCATCGTTTCCAGCGCACTATTCACCCAGCGCGGTGGCAACTTACGCCGGGTTTCAGCACGATTCGCCCAGTGTGACAACACATGGTGAAACAACCCCGCCAGCACTCCCGGCGTCGGTCCCTGACGGGTGACTGGCCAGGTGTCGGGCCTGCCCCAGTCAACCGGCAACACCTCCGGGGTGAAATGCACATACGCATGACGTGTTCGTTGCCGCTGGTCCCACTGATACTTTTCGCCAAACCCCGGTCGCGTCAGCAGCACGGAACCGGTCGTCAGATTCATCGATTGACCATCGTGCTGATACACCGCACTCCCGCTGATGATCCAAACCAGTTCGTAATCACTGAGCACCCTTGGGCCAAACGATTCCCCCGGCTGATACATCGCAAACCCGCCCCACACATATTTCAATTGCAAGTGGTCGCCCCGTCGTTGGGCGTTGCCGGACACTGATGACAAACGACCTTTGGGTGACATGATTGATGATCATCATAGGTGATTTTGAGTACGGCGGAAAAAAGAGTTGCTTCCGAGTGTCGTATCAAGCGATGATGAACCAAGGTCGATGATCGTCCAGTTTGAACCGCAGAGATCGCAGAGAACGCAGAGCAGCATGGTGCTGGTTGTATGGAACTGGTGGCTACCTCAAACCGCATCATTTTTGAATTTGGAAATCCCCAATCCACGACACACAATCCATTAGCAACTTTGTATTCTCTGCGCTCTCTGCGTACTCTGCGGTGAAATTACGTGTTGATGTTTACGATCCCTGGTGATCAGCTTGAAATCTTCAAGCTGAAAAAAACCACCCCCCGATTTGAACCCAACCCCCTTTGTCACGTATTGTTATTGACATTTCGATCCTTAAGGAACACCACGCATGGCGACCGCTCACTCCCACGTGTCCGACAATCTGCAACTCGAATCGCAGACCGGCCGACTCAGTCTGCAAATCATCGCCACCCTGCTGGGCGGGGTCTTGCTGATTTGTTCCATCTTCGCGCGATTTCTTTTCGACAGTGAGTTTTACTACCAATCCCTGGGTTTGCTTTCCGCGCTCCTGCTGGGCGTGCCCTTGATCTGGGTGGCCATCAAGGACCTGCTCTCCGGCCACATGCACATGAATGAACTGGTCGCCCTGGCGGTGCTCGCCGCCATGGTGCAGGGCTGGTACACCGAAGCCGCTGCCATCGCCTTTTTCATGATTCTTTCCGTGCTCATTGAAAATCGCACCGCCCTGGGCGCAAGGGCCAGCATTGAATCCCTGATTCGCATCACGCCCACCCGTGCCAGCAAACTGGTGAACGGTAACGAGGTCGAAACCGAAGCCAAGGACCTGCAACCCGGCGACATCGTGCGTGTCAAACCCGGTGACAACATCCCTGCCGACGGTCTGGTCAGAATTGGCAACAGCACGGTCAACCAGGCCAACATCACCGGCGAATCGATCCCTGCGGACAAACAGGAAGGCGATGAAGTGTTCGGCGGAACCATCAACCTCACCGGCGTCATGGACATCACCGTCACCAAAGCTGGCACCGATACCACCCTGGGTCGCGTCAAGGAAATGATTCTGCAAGCCGAGCGCACCCGTATTCCGATCGCGCGATTGATTGATCGATATGCCGCCTGGTACACGCCGACGATTTTGATGCTGGTGGGCATCACGCTTTTTTTCACGCTGCAGAGCGAAGTGGAAGACGCTTGGAGCCGGGCGATTTCGATGCTGGTGATCGCCTGCCCCTGTGCCCTGATTCTGGCGACACCGACCGCGATGGTGGCCGCCTTATCCAGTGCCGCACGTTTGGGGGTGTTGGTCAAATCAGTGGTGGATTTGGAAGCTGCCCGCAATCTCACTGCCATGGTATTTGATAAAACCGGCACACTCACCACCGGTCAGTTGCAGGTCACCCGCCTGTTCCCGGCACAGGGCGTTGAACCGGCTCAACTACTTAAAAGCGCCGCCGCCGCCGAGCAGAACAGTCGTCACCCCGCTGCCCGTGCCGTGATCGAAGTGGCGCGCAAAGCCCGCATCAAACCAGCCCAAACCAGTTCGTTTGAAGAAGTGCCCGGGCGCGGCGTGATTGCCACGCTCGACGGGCAACAGGTGATCGTCGGTCGTGGTAACTGGATTGTTGAAACCCACAGAGCCACTTTGCAACCGGAGGTCGCTCAACAAATTCAAACCGCGATGAATAACCCGGAGCTCGAAGGCTTGTCGGTGTTGTTCGTGGTGCAGTCGGGGCAACTGCTGGGGTCGGTCGGCTTGGAAGACAACACCCGACCCGAAGCGGCCCAGGCCATGGACGCCTTGCGTGAAAAAGGTTTGAAAGCCCTGATCATCGTCACCGGCGATCGCACCAGCGTTGCCAAGCGCGTGGCTGCGGCGATGCACACCGATTACCGGGCTGAAGTATTGCCGCATCAGAAACTGGAAATGGTCGATGAACTCAAAGCCAAGGGGCACAAGGTCTGCGTCGTGGGCGATGGTGTGAATGATGCTCCTGCGTTGGCAGCCGGTGACATTTCGATTGCCATGGGCGCGGCCGGCAGCGATGTCGCCATTCACTCGGCCAACA
>CAYRTH010000037.1:0-8663 GCA_964427135.1 uncultured Phycisphaeraceae bacterium | reverse complement strand
AACATCGCGCTGATGAACAACAACCTCAACCGTATTCCGTTTTTGATTGAGTTGTCCCGTCGGACCAACGCTGTGATCAAACAAAATCTGATGATCGGGGCGATGTTCATTGTGGTGTTCGAAGGTCTGGCGGCTGCGGGCTACATTCCGCCCATTATCGCCGCAATACTGCACGTGTTCTCCGGCCTGGTGGTGATTTTCAACTCAGCACGTCTGGTCCGCGCCGGCGAAGACATCGAACACAGCGAAGCCGCTGCCCTGACCCAGGCGCAAAAAGGCGCTCGCCCCGGTAACCCAGGTGGCACCGGTGGACAACATCAACACACGCACGATCACGCACATGGTCATCACGATCACGGCCATCACCACGGCCACGATCACGACCACGGCAAACCCGCGCTGGCGTGATAAGTAGGGTGGGTCAAGCGAGTCTTTGAGCGGACTCACGGCCTACGCATTCGGTTATAAGCGATGTGCATTATTTGTCATCGCTTTTTGTCTTATACCCGTAAAATACTGTACATGTTGTTGAACGCTTTACTGCGTTATTAGAATAAAGTGCATTTGGAAAACTCTCATGCTTTCTCCATCCGAACTAGAAACTCTTTTGTCAAGCACTGAGTCTTTTCGAATCGAAAGAACATTATCGACAACGAACACTGACAAATTTAATGAAGCGATATGTGCATTTGCCAACGATATGCCGGGAAGTGAAAAGCCCGGATATTTGATAATTGGAGTAGATGACAATGGTGAACCCACGGGCATAACCGTGGACGATGCTTTGCTGCTGAAATTGACCGATTTGCGGAACAATGGAATTATCATGCCGCCACCTGTTTTGACGGTCACCAAATACACTGTAAAACAGCGTAATATCGTTATCGTAGAAGTGCTGCCATCGGATCGTCCGCCGGTAGCTTACAAAGGCAGAATATATATTCGAGTCGGCCCAAGAAAAGACATCGCAACACAACAAGAACAACGTATATTAGCGGAGCGCAATATTGACCGTGCAAAAACTTGGGACATGCGCGCATGTGCAGATGCCACACTGGATGATTTGGCGCTGGATTTGTTTACCTTAAGTTACCTGCCGCAGGCAGTTGCCCGAGAAATCCGCGAAGCAAACGGTCGTAGCATTGAAGAACAGCTGGCGGCCTTGCGGTTCTATGACCTGAAGCGCAGCCGTCCGACCAACGGCGCTATATTGACATTCGGGAAAGATCCGCTGGGGTATTTTTCAGGCGCCTATGTTCAATATGTCAGATATGATGGGACAGCCCTGAAAGATTCTGTAATCAACGAACAAC
This sequence comes from uncultured Phycisphaeraceae bacterium, assembly GCA_964427135.1. Lineage (GTDB taxonomy): Bacteria > Planctomycetota > Phycisphaerae > Phycisphaerales > Phycisphaeraceae > JAJXSS01. Next base: position 7,350 of record CAYRTH010000037.1, on the reverse strand, counting down.
GGTTTTCTGGTAATCTTCAATTGGTTCTATCAAGTTTGGATACACTGGCAAAATCTATATGCAATGAGCGACCGTTTAGGAAGCCTGACCTTAAAGATGCGACTATTTATGATTATCCACCATTGGCGTTGCATGAACTGCTCATGAACGCGGCAATTCATCGTAATTACGAAGGATCGACTGCTCCAATCCAGATCAACCATTTTTCCGATCGAATTGAATTACTCAATCCAGGCGGTTTGTTTGGTGACTTATCGCAGTGCGATTTTCCAAGAGGTACATCTTATCGTAATCCAGTGCTGGCTGAAGCTGCCAAGACGTATGGATTTGTCAATCGTTTTGGTCGTGGTATTGCCATTGCAGAAAACGAACTGACGAAAAACGACAGTCCGAAACTGAAATTTACTTTCGAACCAAATTATTTTCTGGTTATCATCGGGGTTCGATCATGAAAACGATAGCATTTTTCAATAACAAGGGCGGCGTTGGCAAGACCTCTCTTGTGTACCACTTGGCGTGGATGATGAGCAAAATTGGACATAGCGTTCTGGCAGTGGACTTGGATCCTCAATCCAATTTAACCAGTGCCTTTCTTGAAGAGCAGGAATTAGAAAAACTTTGGCCCGAAGGGTCGCATGATGATACGATCCTGGGGGCATTGCAACCACTGATTGATCGTTTGGGAGATATCAAAGAGGTTAAACCAAAGAAGATACATGAACAACTTCACATCATGCCAGGCGATCTTGGGCTGAGTGTCTATGAAGATCGGCTTTCCGAGGCTTGGAGCCGATGTACGGATGACAATAAGTCGCAGGCAGGGGACGCTTTCCGTGTTATTACTTCGTTCTACCGTATTATCATTCATGCAACTTCCCAATGCAATGCTTCCATCGCCCTGATCGATGTGGGGCCCAATGTCGGATCACTTAATCGAGCCGCCATGGTGGCATCAGATAATGTTGTTATTCCCTTAGGAGCCGATTTGTTTTCGATACAAGGACTCATGAATCTTGGACCTACCTTGCGCGACTGGAGGAATGGATGGAAGAACCGCAAAGATAGAAATACCGTGCCCGATGATCTGTCTCTTCCTGATGGGTCTATGACCCCATTGGGCTATGTATTGCTTAATCCATCTGTACGAGAAAATCGTCCTGTGAAGGCCTACGAAAAATGGGTGGATCGAATTCCCAAAGTATATATCGAATCAATCTTGGGAAAAACCTATACGCACAATCATCATGATAGCAATGATTCCAATTGTTTGGCGATGATCAAGCATTACAAAAGCCTGATGCCTCTGGCGCAGGATGCACGTAAGCCCATGTTTCAGTTAACCCCCAAAGATGGCGCTATCGGCGGTCATGCCTCCGCTGTATCTGATTGTTATAAACAATTTAATGACTTGGCCAATATTATCACAAGGTTAATATAGGTCGAACCGAATGCATTGCCTGGGTATTTTTGACTCTTATTTTCTATCCCGCTTTGCGCAGGGCGTGGCGTACCTGTTCCACCACTTCGCCCACCGGCAGGTTCTCCGGCAAGCCGGTCTGCGGGTTGGTGAATACCACCGGGTGATGATCCTCGATTTGTTTAACGACCCGCTGCTCAGCGGCGATCACGCTCGAATGGCTGGCGCTCTTCAAAGCCTGGGCGATTTCCGGGTATGACAGGGGCGTGAGCTGCCGTGCCAGATGAATCACCACCGCCCGTGCCAGCACGGTCAACCGATGACGGTCCCCGCGTAAAATGCGTTGTTTGTCGATGCCCAGACGCTGGGCCACGTGATGCAGAATCGCGTCAACGCGCACCGGTTTGGTGCGATCGTTTTGCAAATCCTGCGCAAAAGCATGGCTGATGAGCGTGTGACCGATGACCGGTGGCGTGTGCGTCGAATCAATTGAAAAACCGGGCTTGTTTTCCTGCGTCAGCGTCGCCAGGGCATGCAACCGTGTGAGTGTGCCTTCGAGTTCACGCACCGAACCGGGGCACTTGGCAGCCACCACCGCGACGACCGATTCGAGCATCGAAATGCCCCGCCGTTGTGCCAGCGTTTGCACAATCTTCATCCGCGTGGCCGTATCGGGCGGCTGTACCTGCACCACCATCCCTCGTACACAGCGATTCACCAGCGCTTCACTAAACTGGGCGATCAACTTGGGGTGCTGGTCCGATGCCAACACCACCCGTGCCCCGGCCAGTTCGATGGCGTTGAAACTGTGCAAAAATTCCTGCTGCGTGGCGGTCTTGTTGGCGATGAAATGCACATCATCGACGGCCAGTAAATCCAGCTTGCGAATGCGCTGGCGAAAAGCGTCGATTTTACCGCTGCGCACGGCGGTCAAAAATTCATTGGTGAACTGTTCGCCGGTGGTGTACAGAATGCGGGCGCCGGGCTGACGATCAAGCAGGCGTTTGCAAATGCCCTGAAGCAGGTGGGTTTTACCCAGTCCGACGCCGCCGTGAATGAACAAGGGGCTGACGCCGGCCAAGGCATCGTCCTGGGTATCGACGACGCGCAGGGCGGCTGCGTAAGCCAGTTGATTGCTGGGGCCGACGACAAAATCCTCCAGTTTGTAACGCAGTGAAATCGTGGGCATGTGTGCGCGACGATGATGAACCGGTGCGCCTTGACGCTGCAGCATCGTCGTCCCGGCAGGGGTGGTTTCGCCCGTCAAAGCCGGTGTCTGATTCGACATCACCAGGGTGTTGGTCGTTGCAGGCGTTGCGTTGGGGGCAGCGTGGCTTTGCGCATCATCGGCCGGGTGGCTGCCATTTCGCAATCCAAGGCCCTCAAACGGCACAGGGTCCACGTTCACGGTCAGATCGACCTCACAACCCACTTCGTGACGAGCAGCGTCCTGCAGGGCCTGTTGAAAGTTTCGGCCGATCCAGTCGGCAATGAACCGATTAGGCACCACCACATTCAGACGATGGTGCTGATCCCGATAGTCGAGCCTGGCCGAGCGATCGAACCACATCTGATAACGATGCGGGCCGACGACTTCCGCCAGGCGACGGGCGATACGGGACGAAACGATATCCGGGGAAGTGCTCGTGGGCACGTTCACTCCCTTTCACAAAAGGCCACGGGTTGTTCCGCGACGAGTTAAAGCGCCCTGAAAGAAACCCCATCGGGCGCACCGGCTCACATCACACGAAATGGTTCCGTCCGTCGCTCCGTCGGCTCAGCACAGGCTTGCCGCTGCATCTGTCTTTTCGCCTGTTCCTCCACCGCGCTCGGGGTGACATTCCATTGCCACGACTCAAAAATAGTCGGCATGTTTCCGTAATGCAATGGGGGGCGTGGCTTGGTCAGCATGCGACAAGCGATAGCACTCTGTAAAAACAGTATTTGAAGCGCGCAAATTTTTCTTATCCACCGCTTGCGGGTACGTGCGGAAAAAAGTGTGGATAAACCGATCGCGCCCGGTCATGAGCCGGTGATTTGACAAACCATCGGCTGCGTCGTCGGCTCATCATGAATCTCTTTTCCCTTTGATTTATCGGAACTTGACTCCATCCTCGTTCGCTTCCCCGCCAGTCCTGCGCCTGCTGCATTGCCCACTGACGCGATACTGACATACACTGTTGCCCATGCTACGACGATCTTTCTTTTGGGCGATGACGTGTTTACTGGCCGGCCTGATGTTTCAGGTTCAATCTTCGCCGGTTTTGGCGCAGGATAATCAGCACGATGCCACCTTGCGCACCGCACGGTTTTTACTGGGCAATGCGCAACGCCCCACCCGCGAAGGTCGGCATCATCTGCTGCTTCGTTCCCTCCGCCAGTTGCGTGACCCAGCCCTGCAACCATTGTTCGAACACCTGCTGGACACCGATGTGCCTTCGCTGCGCATTCATGGTTTTTTGGGGCTGATCGAATCGTCGGATTCGGGGCAGGTTGACTTGTCACAACTGGCGTCGGTGAAAGACGAACGATTGGCAGCGGAAATGATCAACGCCGCCATGGACAATGAATTGTTGTCACCCGAGCAAGCCAGACAAATACTGCAATGGCAGAATTTTGATCCCACGGCACGTCTGCTGGTGGCTTCACGACTGTTGGAGCTGGGCAAATTCGATCAGGCGGAGTTACTGCGCGAGTCGGCCAGGCATGAGTCATTGGCGGTGCGCAGTTTCGCCGGGGTGTTACTGATGCAGTTGGGCGATGCGCAGGGTATCGCATTGCTTGAAGCATTGAACAAGAGTGACGACCCGCGGAAAGACAATTTGCGTGAAACCTTGTGTCGTGCAGCTTTGCGTCAACAATTGGACAAAGCAGGCCCCTGGGGCATGGAATTGGCCACCGAACCGGGGGTGTCGGCCCGTACCGGGCTGGCGGGGTTACAGGTGGCCATGCGCTTCAACGCCCCCGGTGCTTACGACTTCTGGCAACGAACCTTCACCAGCACCAGCGACCTGGCGCAGCAAATGCGATTGGCGCTGCTCGCTTTGGAACTATCACCCTGGGTTCCCGGTTCATTGTTTGACGTACTGATTAAGCATGATGATTCGGTGATCGCTCAGGTCGGTGGCACTGGCAAAGCCGTGGCCACGCAGACCGATTTGCCGACACAAATAGGCGCGTTGATTGCCCTGCAGCACCCCATGGCCGGTGACTGGGCGGTGCGCTTTGCCCGCAAGCAGGCACCGTTGGAAAGTGTCGTCGCCATCGTCACTGCTGTGCTCGATGCCTACGATGGCCCGCCGCGTCACCAGGCCCAACGCTTTGACGATGTCGTCGCAGCTGTGCAGGTGTTGATCGAACGAACCCCGCAATCGTCACTGCAACTGCTGCCGCCACGTTTGAGCGCACAACCGCAACGCAAAGAGTTTCAACAGGCGATATTGCTGGGCTTGATTCGCAGCCGACCGACGACATCGTTCAACCCCGCGGTGGTGATCGAAGGTTTGCCGACCTTCACGCACCCGGATGTGGCCGCCTTGGCACTGCTCTTGCAAACCAAAAACAGCGACAAACTCACCCCCGGCCAACTCGAACAATTGGCGGTGGTGGTGCGCGGGGGTGGTGAAATCCCTGAAACGTTGCGATTGCAAGCTGCCTGGACCTGGCTCAAACACACCGGGCAGTCGGGTGAAGTGTTGCGAAGGGTGTTGCTCGAACCGTGAGGGTTGATGCGGAACTTTTCAAGCCGGGAACGAGGTAAATTTCGGATTTCGAATTTCGAATTTACCAAGCCGGGAACGAGGCCGACCCCCCGGAAGGCCCAGGGCCCGGGTATGACCGGGTGACATGGAAATACTGGTGTTTGTCGTTATCGATTAACCGACGTACCGACCAACCGATTCACTACTCAGAATACCCAAGCCCTCGTCGCCACTGCGTGCCGCCTCGTACTTGGCTTGCTCGAATCACCACAAAAATCAAACTGTGAGGTTTCATCATGAGCAGTGTGATTCCGCTGAGTTGCCCGGACATTACCGATAGCGAAATCGAAGCCGTGGTCGCGGCCTTGCGCTGTGAACGACTGAGCATCGGCCCACGTCAGGCGCGCTTTGAAGAAATGGTGGCCGAGCGCGCCGGTCGAAGGCATGGGGTGGCCATCAACTCCGGCACCTCGGGGTTACATCTGCTCATGCTCGCCCTGGGCGTTGGGCCGGGTGATGAAGTGATCACCACGCCGTTTTCCTTCGTCGCCACCGCCAACTGCGCCCTGTATGTCGGTGCCACACCGGTGTTCGTCGATATCGACCCCTTGAGCCTGAACCTGGACCCGCAAAAGGTCGAAGCTGCCATCACACCCAAAACCAAAGCCATCGTCGCCGTCGAGGTGTTCGGCAACCCGACGCATATGGACGAACTGGAAAAAATCGCCAACCGTCATGAAATCGCCCTGATCGAAGATTGCTGCGAAGCGTTGGGCGGCGTGTATCACAAACGACCCGTCGGTTCATTCGGCCGGGCGGGCGTGTTCGCCTTTTACCCCAACAAACAAATCACCACCGGCGAAGGCGGCCTGATCGTCACTGATGATCAAAACCTGGCCGACCTGTGCAAAAGCCTGCGCAACCAGGGCCGACCGATTGAAAAAGACGGCAAAGACGCCCTCACCGGGAATCGTGCCGGTTCATGGCTGGCGCATGAACGACTGGGTTACAACTATCGCATGTCGGAAGTCAACGCAGCGCTGGGCATTGCGCAGATGGAACGACTGGACACGTTATTGGCGCGCCGTCGAGCCGTGGCTGGCATGTACATGCGCCGACTGATGGATTTCAATGACCTGGTGTTGCCCACCATTGAAGAGCCGGAAAATGCCTCATGGTTCGTGTTTGTGTTGCGATTGTCGGATCAGTTCAGCGCCATCGAACGTGATCGAATCATCACCGGCCTGCGTCGTCACGACATCGGTTGTGCGAATTATTTTCCCTGCATTCACCTTCAGCCCTACATTCAGCAAATGCTCAACACGCACAAGGGCATGTGTCCGATTGCCGAGTCAGTGAGTAATCGCACGATTGCGCTGCCGTTTTACAATCAGTTGGAAGAAGCGCAGGTGGAACTGATCTGTCACACGCTGAAAATCATGCTCGACCGCGAACGGCTGCTCAAACGCGATTGATGGCAGCTTGACGCCGAGGGCTTCAGCCCCGGATATCACAATGACGATTGAAAGAATGATGAATCCGGCCCTGAAGGGCACGGCGTCATGATCATGTTCTTCATAGCCGCAGGTGGTAACCCGCAGTGTACCACTTGACCACTTCTTCCGAATCATCCGCACAATCGGCATGAAACACTTGTTTTCTTTTCGGACGTAAAAGCACAACAAATCGAACTCGGTTTTACAGCCGACGTAGATACAATGAAGCGTGGGTCAAAGGGACCCGACGCTTGGGGACTTCCATTTTTAAGGAGCTTCATGATGATGATCGACGTCCGCTCCGTGCACATGGAAATGACCGAAGCCATTCACCAGCATACGATGGAACGCTTTGCTTTCATCAACCAGCGTTTTGAGCACATGATTCGCTCAGTGAGTATTCGTCTGGTGGACGACAACGGCCCACGCAAAGGCCCTGATAAAGTCTGCAAAGTCATCGCCACGTTACGCAACTCGACGCAGGTGGTGGTGGAACAGATGGGCTCGGACCTTTACAACGCCATCGACACCGCAGCCGGTCGATTCAAACAGGTGCTCAGCAGGCGAACCAATCGTTTGCCCAAGTCACACCGACGCGACCGCACCCCCGCCTCCGGCAATACGCATTGAACGACCGTTACGACAATTCATCACACGCAACAAAGGTCGCAAGCCATCACGGCTTTCGACCTTTTTCATGTGATGTCATTCATGAAAATGGACGCAATGACTAGTG
>CAYRTH010000036.1:0-24418 GCA_964427135.1 uncultured Phycisphaeraceae bacterium | reverse complement strand
CGCAGGCATCACCACCCCGGATGAATGTCCGTAGCAGCTAAAGCCCTCGGCGTCAGCTGTTATATGAAACGCGAAGCTGATTGGCCGACGTGAAGTTCAGGCGTGGGGGGGGGAGATAAAATCACCACTTCACCACTTCACCACTTCACCACTTCACCACTTCACCACTTCACACCAAACCATACCCGAGTCCTCAGCCCCCCCGGGGGGCGGCTTCGTCCTCGGCTTGGTTTACAAAATTCGAAATCCGAAATTCGAAATTCACCGTTCAACTCTGACTCAGCCGTTTGACCTTTTCTTTGACCAGTTGTGCATGGGTGTCACGAAGCAGGGGGACGAGTTTGTCACCCAAGCCACAGGTGCGGGCGATGTCGGATAGGTCCAGTTCGTCGAGTTTGTCAGCGGGGAAGCCGGGGAACCAGTGTCCGCCGTTGGAAAGAAGGTTGTAACGCATTTGGCCAAAGCCGGTCATGTCATAGGCCAGCATCAGATTGCGCAGCCAGAGAATCAGCGGAATGTTGACTTGGCCGGGGGTTTGGTCCCACGTCGGCAGTTTCATCGCAAACGGATTGCGCAAGGCTGGTTCAACCGCCTGTTCATAGCTTAGCTGCAAACGCTCCAAAATCGGGGGCAATACTTTTTCGGCTTGATCCAGCAACGGTACTGTTTCAAGATGACGGTCAAAATCAGTGGGTCGCGCAGCACCGACGGACAAGGTGTGTACCTGCGGGTGTGATAAACAGAACAAATCATTGAACACAATCGGGTGCAGCGGTGCGGTCAGATCGCACAATTTTTGGGGCGGTTCATAAAGTTTGCCGCCTTTGTCGCTGGGGCTGATGATGAACACGCCAATATCACGACGGGTGGCTTCTTCAATGGCGGGCCAATTGTGTTGGAAGATGAAATACCAGTGCAGGTTGACGTAATCGAATCCGCCGTCGGCTTCGTGCTGGAGGCAACGCAGAATGACATCGAGCGGGGCATGGGTGGAAAAGCCGATGTGTTTGGCCAGGCCGCGTTTTTGCAAGGCTCGAGCGGCTGACAGACACCCGCCGGGGCGCAAACTGATGTCGGCCAGTTCATGGGTGTTGATGCCGTGCAACGCCAGCAAATCGACATACCCCAGTTGCAGGCGAACCAGTGATTCTTCAAAGTTGCGGGTGAACTCAGCTTTGTCGGCTGTGGGGCCGATTTTGGTTTGTACGATGAGTTTTTCACGAGGGAACTTGGGCAGAATCAACCCCAGTTGCCGTTCGGAGGAGCCGTAGCCGCGGGCGGTTTCGATGTGGTTGATGCCGACCTCGACGGAGCGTCGAATGGTCGCTTCAAGGTTGGCCTGGTTGTCGGGCGGCACTTCGGACAATGGCACATCGTTCCACTTGTGCTGATAGCGCATCCCGCCACAGGAGAAGACCGGCATTTGCAGATTGGTTTTGCCAAAGCGTCGGTATTGCATGATGGCACTATGATACGGGAGTCGAACCAGGCAAACGAGTCGGGACATGAGATCGCTTACAGGTATTTAGCGATCGCGCTTGGCCTGTCAGAGAAGAACCGCTCACTACCGTTCGCGGCTCTGACTGATTCAACAGGGATGCCCATGAACATTCATCCATTCACCCCTCGGCGGGAACTGGGTCGCACGGGTTTCAAAGTGACCCCACTGGGTATCGGTGACCTGGCGGACAGAGCGCTGGCGTTGGAAACCTGCGTTAGCACAGCGGTGCGGGCGCTGCAAGCGGGCTTGAACTTGATCGACACCGCCCCCGGTTATGAAGAGGGTTTCAGCGAACAGATCGTTGGACGAGCGGTGAAAGGAGTGCCGGGGTTAAAGCGTGATGATGTGTTTGTCATCACCAAAATCGATCACGCTGAGCAACCGATCGCGCCGCAACTCGATGGCAGTTTGCAGAGGTTGCAGTTGGAATACGTCAACTTACTGGTGCTGCATGGTTGTTCGACGATGGCGTGGCTGAACTCGGCGCTTTCATCGGGTGGGCACTTTGATCAGCTTGATCATGAAATCGCGCGGGGTCGGGCGCGGTTCAAGGGCATTTCAAGTCATGAACCGGCGGTGTTGGTGGAGGCACTCAAATCGGGGCGATGCGATGTGGTGATGTTCCCGGTTGGGCCGTATGTGGATGAAAGGTATGTGGAGGAAGTGTTGCCGTTGGCCAGGCATCAGCGGGTGGGGACGGTCTGTTTCAAGACATTCGGTGCGGGGAAGTTGTTGGGGGATACCCAGGGCTACAATCGGCCCCTGGTACAACGGCCACGCGGGAAGGTGAGTTCAGGGGGCAGTGATGAGGCGACGGCCACGCTGCCGCGGTTGTCGGTGGAAGAATGTTTGCATTACACGCTGACCATGGACCCGGATGTGGCGCTGTTGGGGTTATCGTTCCCCAATGAACAACAGGCAGCATTCGCGGCGTATCAGTCGTACGTGCCGTTGTCGCAGGAGCAGTTGATGGACCTGCACAGACGCGCGGTGAAGGCGATTGCGGAGAAAGGCCCCTGTTGGTGGAACCCTGGGGGAAGATGATTATTTCGAATTTGGAATTTTTTTAAAACAAGCCGAGGACGAGGAACGCAGTGACGAGGACTCGGGTATTGGATCAACGCGTCGATTGATGAAAAATGCCATGCGATGAAAGATGCCATGCGATGAAAAACGACAACCAGCATTCGACGACAAAAACGACCATGGACATGAGTGACCCCAAGGCGTTATTGGAAGCGGTGGCGGCGGGGCAGGTGAGTGTGAACGAGGCGATGGGGAAATTGCGGGCACAGCCGTATGAAGATTTGGGTTTTGCAAGGCTGGATCATCATCGAGCCGTTCGTAAGGGGTTCCCGGAGGTGGTGTACGGGGCGGGCAAAACGCCGGGGCAGATGGCGACGATTTTGCAACGGTTGGCGGCGCGCAGTCCGCGAGTATTGGCGACACGGGCTAGCGTTGAACATTACAAGACAGCCAAGCGCAAGGTGCGCGACCTGCAATACGACGAAGTGGCGCGGTGTATTTTTTTGGATCGTGATACGCAACCGCGTGAGGCATTGCCGGGGGTGGTGCTGGCGGCTGCGGGGACCAGTGACCTGCCCGTGGCCCGCGAAGCCGAATTGACGGCCAATTTGATGGGCTGCGCGGTGCATACGATTGTCGATATCGGGGTGGCGGGGTTGCATCGCCTGTTGCCGCATGTGACGACATTGCAGGAGGCGACGGTGGTGATCGTGGTGGCGGGCATGGAGGGGGCGTTGCCCAGTGTGGTGGGCGGGCTGACCCGAGCGCCGGTGATCGCTGTGCCGACCAGCGTGGGGTATGGGGCGAGTTTCGGGGGCGTGGCAGCATTATTGGGCATGCTCAATTCATGTGCCCCGGGACTGGCGGTGGTGAATATTGATAATGGTTTTGGCGCTGGGTTCATGGCGGCAAGCATCGTGCGGAAAATGGCGGAGACGAGATAGGATTAGCAAGTGGCCGAGCGATTAATATTTCGAATTTCGGAGGTCGATTTTCGAATTTGTCAAAACAAGCCGAGGACGAGCGAGCCAACGGCGAGCGAGGACTCGGGTATTCTGTCTGATTGATCGGAGCGTCAAACCATGGACGTTGGCATGGGGAAACCATCCTGAACTGACTCGCGGACTCGTAAGTTCAGGCGTGTCAGAAAAACACCCACATTAACCAATGAACCAATGAACCAATGAACTCAACCATACCCGAGTCCTCAGCCTGTCGGCTTCGTGCTCGGCTTGGTTTGCACGCTCGACTACTGGTTTCATCATCATGACTCCGAAGCTTCAAGTTCAACAATTCGAAGACTGGCTGCGACCGTTTGGACGGGTGCTGGTGGCTTATTCGGGCGGGGTGGATAGTGCGCTGGTGATGGCGATGGCGCATCGTTTGCGCGGCGAACATGCTCTGGCATGTGTGGGCATTTCGCCCAGTTACCCGCTGCGCGAACAGCGCGATGCGGTGGCATTGGCAGAGCGATTGGGTGTGCCGGTGCGGAAAGTGGAGACGCAGGAACATTTGGACCCCTACTACATCGCCAACGATGGGAGTCGCTGCTATCACTGCAAAACGCATTTGTACGATCGGTTGCGTGACATCATGATCGCGGAAAAGTGGGATGTGATATTGGATGGCACCAATGCCGACGATTTGGGCGATGATCGCCCCGGCCGGGTGGCAGCGGCGGAACATGGGGTGCGATCACCGCTGGTGGAATTGGGGTGGTCGAAAAATCGGGTGCGTGAACTGGCGAAATTTTTGGGGTTGGAGGTGTGGGACAAACCGGCCATGGCTTGTCTTTCGAGTCGTGTGCCCCGCGGCACGGCTGTCACCCCGCAACTGCTATCACAGATCGAACAGGCGGAAGATGTATTGGTGGAACTGGGGCTGACACAATTTCGCGTGCGTCACCATGGCGAAATTGCCCGCATCGAACTGCCCCCCAGCGATTTTGAGCAAGCACTGGAACATCGCATCATGCTGGTGCGACGGTTGAGGGTGCTGGGGTACAAGCATGTGACGCTGGACTTGGCGGGGTTTCGGGATGAAGGGTTGATGGGGGTGACGGTGCGGGGGGAGGCGATGCAATAGAAGTGGCCGAGTGGCCAAGTGGTCGAGTGAACCATGATGACGCCGAGGGCTTTAGCCCCGGATCAAACAAAGAAAACCATCCGGCCCTAAAGGGCACGGCGTCAACCATGGCACGCCCATGGTATTTAAGCTGAGAAATCAACATGATTGCATACCTGGACATGAATTCGGGGATATCGGGTGACATGCTGCTGGGGTGTCTGATCGACGCCGGGTGGTCGGTGGAAGCGTTGCGTGAGGTGGTGGTGAAGCTGAAGTTGCCGACGTCGGAGTGGGCGGTGGAGGCAAGGCAGGTGATGAAGGGGCCGATGCGGGCGACACTGGTGGAGGTGCAGGCACAGGAGGGGCATGTGCACCGCGGATTAGCTGATATTCGCGCGTTGATTGAACCAGCGGATTTACCCAGCGAAGTGAAAAAAGCCGCATTGGGTGCGTTCACACGTTTGGCGGAGGCGGAAGCGAAGGTGCATGGCACGACGGTGGACAAAATTCACTTTCACGAAGTCGGCGCGGTCGATGCGATCATCGACATGGTGGGTTGTTGTGCGGGGTTGCATGAACTGGGGGTGGCGAAGTTGTACGCATCGACGGTGCCCTTGGGCGGAGGTATGACGCGCAGTGCGCATGGGCCGATTCCGCTGCCTGCGCCGGCGACATTGGAAATGTTGACGGCTGCGAAAGCCCCGACACGACCTGCTCCGCCCGGGGAATGGGTGACACCGACGGGGGCGGCGTTGCTTTGTGAATTGGCGACGTTTGTTCAGCCGATGATGCGTTTGGAAAAATTGGGGACGGGTGCGGGGGTGCGTGATTGTGCCTGGCCGAATGTGGCAAGGTTGTGGATGGGGACACCGGTGAGCGCGGCTGGGCTGACACAGGGTGGTGCGTCAAGCGATGCGGGTGGGCTGGTGCAATTGGAAACCAACGTCGATGACATGACCCCGCAGTTGTACGGGTCGGTGATGGAACAGTTGCTGGGTGCGGGGGCCAAGGATGTGTGGCTTACGCCGGTGCAGATGAAAAAGGGCAGACCGGGGGTGGTGGTGTCGGTATTGACCGATCATGCGCATGAGGGGCCGCTGGCGCAGACATTGTTGCAGCAAACCACGACGCTGGGGGTGCGGGCATTGGCGGTGACGCATCGTCACGAAGCCCAGCGTGATTGGCATCAGGTGATGACGGAATATGGATCGGTGCGGGTGAAGGTGAAATGGTTGGAGGGCAAACCGTTGGGGGCGATGCCTGAGTTTGACGATTGCAAAGGGTTGGCCGAACAGGTGAAACTGCCTGTGAAACAGGTGCACGATGCGGCGACCGCGGCGGCGGCGAAGTTGCTGCACCAGTTACAACATGAGCATGGGGGTAAGTAATGGATAATGGATAAGTGATAATGGATGATGTACGGACCATTACAAACCATGTCGCGTGCCACTGGCAGCTTGTCTGCCAATGTGCCGGCATCGAGTGCTCGCGGCGGGGTCATGCCAAGGATTATTCGCTGGCTCCAAACGGAATTTCACCGCAGAGTACGCAGAGATCGCGGAGATAAGTCGGCTAGTGCGCATCCCATAACAATGCAGCACCGACTGGAATTACGAAGAAACAAAACCCCGCTCCCTCACGGTCGCGGCTCGTAAAACAAACGCGACAAAGAATTGAGATGCGCTCTAAAATAACGGGTTTCATGGTATTTGACATCTCTGCGTTCTCCGCGTCCTCTGCGGTGCAAAATGGCTGTTCGTGATCGGCATAGTCATCATGGTCAGAAAAAAACCGGCGGAAAAAATGAGTCAAGTGAAAAGGCTTCGGAGAGGGATTGGGCAGGCAATCGATGCACTTTTTCAAGATTTTTGAGTCCGTTGCACGATAAAACGCTAAACCGGAACGTACATGGCGGGCATTGCGTTCGGCGGCTGATGTCGTGAGGAACAAGGTCGCAGGGGTCGGCGACCAGGGCATTGCTCTTTCAAGGACGAGAGACACCTGTGCGGACCATAGCCATCATCAATCAGAAGGGCGGCTGCGGAAAGACCACCACCGCCATCAACCTGTCCGCAGTACTGGCTCAAAAGGGCTATCGCACGCTGCTGGTGGATGTCGATCCGCAAGGGCACTGCGCCCTGGGGTTGGCGGTGCCCGATCAACAACTCGAACGCACGATCGCCGATGTGATGCGTTGCGGGCTGGATGGCTCGATCGCCTTTTCCGACATCACCTGGCAGATTTCACAAAACCTGGACTTGGCGCCGGCTTCGATGAGCCTGGCGGGCATCGAACAGGAATTGGCCGGTGCCCCGGACCGTGATCGACGATTGCTACAAGTGCTGGCACTGGTGAGTGATCGTTACGACTATTGCATCATTGATTGTCCGCCTTCGATCGGGTTGCTGACATTCAACGCACTGAGGGCGGCGCAGGAAGTGGTGATCCCCGTTGAAACCGGTTACTTCGCCATGCAGGGGGCGATGCGGCAGGAAGCGACCATTCGTATGCTCGCGCGTCGGGCGGGGCATCGGGTGCGGTTCATGGTGCTGGCCACGATGTACGATGTACGCACCAAGCTGGCGCGGGAAATACTGGCTGAACTTCGCCGACATTTTGGCGAACAACTGTTGCCCGTGGTGGTGCATTTCAACAGCAAATTGCGCGAGGCTGCGAGCTTCGGGCAAGCCATCACCGAGTACGACGCTTCCTGCACCGGCCACGAGGATTTTGATCAACTGGCCAACTGGTTGATTCATCATCCGCCTGAACCGCTGTTCCCCGAACTGGCCGGTACCACGGATCAACCCAGTGAACACGGTGCGGTTGAAGTCAGCGGTTCGACCAGCAATGCACCCATCCATGGTGCGGGGGAACCGGGGGCGGGTGTCAACCGCCATTCAACCAATACCATGGCCCCCTTGCGTGCCGCCCCGGTGGCCACCAACGGCAGCCCGGCCTTGTCGCGTGCCGCCGAGCTGGTCGAACGGGCACGTGCCCTGGCCGCCCGCACCGCTGCCATCTCCGCCCGTTTCAATAACGACCCGGCGCTATCGCCCCCGGCTTCAATCCTTCAACCGGCTCCGTCAGCAACAACGTCACCTTCAACTGCATCATCACCGACTCATCCAACAGCGATACCCACACCAGGCGCCGCAATGCAACCCGCCGCTGGTGATGAAGCAAACTCGATGACCGCGACATCAAACCCTGGCCTGACACCCACCCCAGCCTTGTCGGATTTGACCACCTCGTTGCCCCCGATGCCCGTGCGTCGTCCGCCGCAGCCAAGTGTTGACGAAAATGATCCCGCAAGTACCAGCGATTCACCCTTTGGCGGGGTGCAAACATCGTCACACTCAACCATGGTTGCGACATCCGCTGTGCCGTTGCGTGTCGATGCCCTGGCCCCCTCCACCGGCAACGGCGGCGCAACCATCCGTGCAACCACACCGGTACAAACCGAGGCTGATACATCCAACCTCGCCAACCTGAAAAGTAAAATCGCCCGGTTGTATGGTGTGCGTGTCACCGCACAGGGCCTGCTGTTTGTACAACCCCTCGAACTGGCGCAAAGTCTTTCCGTGGCCGGTGACTTCAATCACTGGAACCCCAACACCCACCCGCTGCACCCCGACACCCGACTGGGTATCTGGCAGGCCTGCATCAAAGTGCCCCCCGGTCGTTACCGCTACCGACTGGTCGTCGATGGTAAATGGCTGGCCGACACGCACAACCCGCACGTGGAAACCAACCCCTTTGGCGAACTCAACAACATCATCGAAGTCGCCGCCGATGCCTGAATGCTTGCATGACCATTTAGCCCCCGGTCAATGACCGGGGGCCAAGTGAATCGACTGTATTGCCAATGTATGATTTGAAAATAATGACGACCCCCAGCACGTGACGCACCCTTGAAACGTGCCTTTTTACAGGATGGAACGCGGTCATGGATGACCCCAAAACCCATCACATACTCGATGCCCTGGCCGACCTTTTTTTAACTTCACCGGCCGCCAACCCTGTGCCAAACTCCGGCCCCGGTAAGCCCCCCACCAGCACCACTTCGCCGAAGCGCCAAACCGACCCGCTTGCTGCGCCTGCGCCGCTGCGTCTGCCACCCAAATTACAACCTGCGCATACAAACTCACATCCTTCGACACCGCACACCCCCAGCGTCACGGTCTCGCCTCATGTGATTGGTTCCGCAACCGCATCCAACAACACTGCCGTACCCAGCAACTCCGCCGCCACCGATATCATCGGCAGCATCGGCACCCCGCGTGCCTCTCGTGCAACGCCCATGACCCTTGATCACCCGGACCTTGACCCGACGCAAACCCGTCAAGGTCGTCTGCCGCATCTGCAAGCCGTGGTATTGGGTAGCCTGCCCGGTTTTGCCCACCCCTGGCTCACGCAATACGCCCATCACCTGTCGGCCACCCTCGGCCCGGTCATCCTGCTTCGCCTCGAACCCCAGGCACTGACCATCGACCTGATCACCGCCCACCGTGCAGCACAACCCGAAAAACCTTTGCACCATTCCGCACAACGACTCAACCCGACATCACCCGTGCAAGCCATTGATCACCTGCTGCACCCTGCCGTTGCCGATGTGCCGCCCGCGCGGGTGTTGCTGGTCGAAACGCAAGACCCTGCGGTGCTTGCCAACCTGCATCTGCCACGGGTGACGCTGGTATGCGGGGCTTTTGAATCAGCCTTGCAGGATGCGGCTCAAAAAATACGTGACCTGGTGACACGCCTGCAAAACCGTGCGCAACCCCTGCCCGACATCGGTTTGATGATCATGGGCAGCGATGCCCAGCGTGCCACACAGGCCCATGCCCAATTCAATCAGCTGGTCGGTGACCTACTCCCGCAAGGTGTGCAGTTCCGTGGGTCGCAGCAGCAGATGGTGCCGGTGCGTTTGCAGCCCATGGCTCACTTCACCCACGACCCCCAGGCCGACCGCGATCTGCGTGCCTACCTTGAGGAACTTGCGTCCCTCGACCAACTGCTCCCCGAAACCATCGCCCCCGCCATCGCACCCGCCCCCCTCACGCCGCCCCTTGGCCCGCCGCCGAACGTGCAACCCTCGACCCCGATGCAACCTGCGCCTTCGATTCATACCACCCCCGCTGTCGCTGTCACTGCCAGTTCAACCCAACCAACCGTCACGCCCGCAATTGCCGTCGAAGCACCCCGCCATGTCGCCGAGTCTGCCGTCACCACCACCCTCAGCGAACCCCCCACGGCTGCGCCATCGTCCCCCATCGATCACGAACCCGATTTGTCCGCCCTTGTCGCTCCATACATCACCGGGTCGATCACACTGCAAGTCCGTTGCCCACAGCACCCCGACATGCCCTTGTTACTCGACGAGCAAGGCCGATTGCACCTCATCGCCCACACCGATGAAAAACCCGATCATCTGGCACACGCGGTGATCGGTTTATTGGAAACCCGTACCTGGGTGCGTGAACATTTCGAATTACTGCAACTGACCCAACGTCAATGTCGCTTTGACCCGACGCATGAACCGAAACTGCACCTGCTGGCTCAGCACGCCCCGCAGGCGGTTCAACTCACCCGCCGGGTGGGTCAGCTTCTGCGCATCCACCTGTTGCAACATGTACGCGTCGGCCAGGCATCAACCTGGGTCTGCACCCCGCTGAGTTGAGTCAATCAAGTGGCCAATTGCACAAACCAAAACAGATACACGCCTGAACTTCATGTCTGCATGAAGTTCAGGATGGGTTCGCCATTTCTGATGTGGCACCGCCGCCCTCGGCGGTGGGTTTCAAAAAGCTGCGGATGGTATCCGCCGTCTTCATTCGACTTTGATCGAGCATTACCAGCCGCCGATACCATCGGCGGCTTTACCTGACCCAGCCGAGGGCGGCTGGGCTACAACGCCGACGCAAAGCGTCCGCGCTAAACAAATACCAATCGCGATCACTTGTCCAAAACGCCCCTTCCCCGTACGAACAATCCCTCCAACGTCTTGCGTAAGGTTGGTGACTTTGCGGTGTCATCCAACCGTGTTGCCACTGCCACCAGCAACCTCACCAAATAATCAAAATCACGCACACTGATCACTTCCGATCCGACCTTCGCGCGATCTATTTTCATCGCCCCCGGCTTGGTGGTCGTTACTCGGAGGGTCGTTGATGTCAACGGCGCGGGCGGCGTCGTCGGCAACCCTTTCATGTTGTGATAATTGAGCAACGGCAGACACACGCACGTCGCCTGATACCCATAATTCAAATAAGCCGTGGCTTCGCAGGTTCCGCCGGGCATCAGTTTGCGTTGCCAACGAAACGTCGCATCTTCCGCCTGCAATTCGCCGGCGATCTGCCCCACTCGATACGTCAGGGCCGGGTCAAACGTGCTGGTGCGATCCCCCACCCGCACAATCGGCCCACCGCCCACCGGTGATTCCTTAAAACTCCGTGAACATTCCAGCGCCACCACCCGTGCACCCTGGGGTATCGTGCCCACTTTGCACGCCCCAATCGCCCCCACAAAGCCGATTTCCTCCGCCCGTGTCAACAGCAACCGTAAATCATTTGCCGCAAGTGCCGGGTGCCACACTGCGTCCCGCGCAGCGGGCGCTGTGTGCTTGTCACCATGTGCCACTGGCAATTTGTCTGCCGGGCGCTCAACTGCGTGTGCCACTGGCAGCTTGTCTGCCAGTGCCTCCTCATTGGTGGTTTGCTGCAACCATAAATCCATTGCCGCCAGTGCTGCCGCCACCCCCGCAAGGTCATCACAAGCCGGGGCATGAAGCCGATCGCCTTTGATTTTCGCCGCCGGTAAATCCCACGTGATCACCTGCCCCTTTTGCACCGCTGACATCGGCACTGCTTGCGTCAGTTCAATTTCAACCTCGCGTTGCATCGAACCATCAGCTCGCTTGTGTACCTCCAACGTTTTCACCACGCCCTTGATGTGTTGTCCCTCATCACCATGCCAAACCACTTTCGCTCCGGCAAAATATTCATTATTCACCCCGCCGCGAAACTCCGCCGTGATGCGTCGATTGTTTTTCACATCCGTCACGACAAAGGCCGGGTGATCCAGGTGTGCCGTGATGTAAATCGGTTTGCCTTTTCCAACGCGTCGTTTCCGCAGCGTGATATTGCCATGTTGATCCTTCTGCATCACCAGCGCCGGCCGTTGCGCTGCCCATTGCTCAATCCATCGCACCACTGCTGCCTCGCACCCCGCTGCCGTGGGCAGACTGGTCAGTTCCATGAGCCAGGCATGATGTAAATTCGCCATATTCCGTTTCCCCAATATCCCTGTTTATATCCGCTTGCCGCCAAGTTGGCTTAAAGTTCGACAAATACGATCCAACAATCGTATTTGGGCGTATCATTGCCTGTCCGACCGATCACCGTTACCATGCGCTTTTCACGACCGAGGCTGGAGAACCTACCCCATGACCATTGCCACCGATACGCTCGCCGCAGGCATCAACCCGCTTGCCACAGCCGACCCGCAGCTCTGGCACCTGATTCAATCCGAGCAGGAACGACAGGAACACACCCTCGAACTGATCGCCAGTGAAAACCATGTGTCCCCGGCGGTCATGGCGGCAGCCGGCTCGTGTCTGACCAACAAATATGCCGAGGGGTACCCCGGCGCACGTTACTACCAGGCCTGCGGGTTTTACGATCAGATTGAAAACCTGGCCATCGACCGCGCCAAGCAACTGTTCGGCTGCCAATTCGTCAACGTTCAACCCCATTCGGGCGCCCAGGCCAATGCCGCAGTCTTTCTGGCATTGCTCGAACAAGGTGACACCTTTGCCTCCCTGGTGCTCTCCGACGGCGGGCACCTGTCCCACGGCATGAAACTCAACTTCTCCGGCAAGTACTTCAAACCCATTCACTACCCGTTGGTGTACGACCAGACCAATCCTCGCTTCGAACAAATCGATTACGACTCTGCCGAAAAACTCTGCCTTGAGCACAAACCCAAGATGATTCTCTGCGGGTACTCGGCTTACCCCCGCGTGATCGATTTTGCCCGGTTCCGAAGCATTGCCGACCAGTGCGGCGCCCTGCTCATGGCTGACATCGCCCACATCGCCGGCCTGGTCGCAGCCGGGGTGCACCCTTCGCCCTTCCCGCATTGCCATGTGGTCGCCACCACCACCCACAAAACCCTGCGCGGCCCGCGTGGTGGCATGATCATGACCAACGACGGCGAATTGGCCAAAAAAATCGACAAGGCGGTGTTCCCCGGCATGCAGGGCGGCCCGCTCATGCACATCATCGCCGCCAAGGCTGTTTGCTTCGGCGAAGATTTGAAACCCGAATTCAAAAATTACGCCAAACAGGTGGTAAAAAACGCCAAGGCCCTGGCCGAGGCACTGGCGGAAAAAGGCTACCGGTTGGTTTCCGGTGGCACGGACAATCATTTAATGCTGGTGGACCTGCGTCCGCGTTCGACTGACCTCACCGGGGCGGATGCGGCCCAATGGTTGGAAAACGCTGGCATCATCTGCAACAAAAACGGCATCCCGCAAGACCCCCGCCCGCCCAAACAGACCAGCGGCATCCGTCTGGGCACCCCTGCCCTGACCACCCGTGGCATGCGTGAAGACCAGATGCGCGATGTGGCGGACATGATCGACCGCGTGCTCGTGGGTAAGGGTGAAAAACCCGTGGCTGAACGGGTACGTCGTGATGTGGTTGAGTTGTGCAAAGAGTTTTCGATGCCTCATTAAAACCGACGATGTCATCGGCTGTTGCCCTCCCCCTCTCCCTCCGGGAGAGGGTGGCCGAGCCTGCGAGGCCGGGTGAGGGCGTGTCTTCAAAGTGGCTGACTAACGTGGCGATGACATTCACGGACGCCCTCACCCTCACCCTCTCCCGGAGGGAGAGGGGACGGAACTGGCACCGCGACTGCCCTTGTAATTACGCAAATTGCCCTCACTTTCATCGTTTTATCTTTCATCGTCAGCGGCGCTATCATGTGTGTAAGTACCAAAATACCCACAAGGGGTGGTTGAAGAGCGGAGTATTCGACGCATGACCCGCAGTACGATTCTTTTTGTGTGCACCGGCAACACCTGTCGCTCGCCCATGGCCCAGGTGATCGGGCAACAGGTGTTATCCGAGCAACTCGGTTTGACGATGACTGAATTGGAACCGGCGGGTTGGCGCATCACCTCGGCGGGTGTGTTTGCCAACCAGGGGTCACCGGCCAGTGACGAAGCGGTGGGGGCCATGCAGAAAGAAGGGCTTGATTTACACAGACATCGCAGTCGGCTGCTTTCAACGGAGTTGTTGCGTGAAGCCGACCGTGTGTATTGCATGACGCAGAGTCACCAAAAATCGGTACAGGCGATGATGCCGTCGCTGGCGCAGCGCGTGATGTGCCTTGATGAAGCAGGTGATATCATCGACCCGATCGGGTCATCGCTCACCGAGTACCAGCGTTGTGCCCGGCAGATTCGTTGGGCGATCATCGCCCGCTTCAAGGAGTTAATCCCATGAAAATCGCACTGGGAGCCGACCATCGCGGAGTTGATGCACGAACGCACCTGTCACAAATGCTCACCCGTCTGGGCCATGATGTGGTGCTTTTCACGGATTGTACCGGGCGAAGTTGTGACTACCCGGATGTGGCGTATCCGGTGGCCAAAGCCGTGGTGGAGGGACAGGCCCAGAGCGGCATACTGATCTGCGGCACGGGCATCGGCATGAGCATTGCCGCCAACAAGGTCGATGGGGTGCGTGCGGCCCTTTGTCATGATGAAATCGGGGCTGAGGTGTCACGTCGTCATAACGATGCGAACGTGCTCTGCCTGTCGGGCGACATGCTGGGTTTGCGAATCATGGACCGCATTGTGCAGAACTGGTTGCGCACCGAATTTGATGGCGGTCGTCACGCCAGACGGTTGCAGAAAGTCGCCGCCATCGAACGCGGCATCGACCCGACCAGCCTGGACCAGAGCCAGACGGTGACCATCAGCGAAACGTCGGACCAACGGGAATGAAGAATGGTTGATTGTGTAATCATCTGTTTTTCAAACGACTACTACAACTGACGCCGAGGGCTTTAGCCCCGGATCATTCACACATAGCCATCCGGCCCTAAAGGGCACGGCGTCATAAAACCTTTTGCATTCCCCTACTCAAACAACAATCCCTGGCCGTCCAACGTTGGCCGACGAAATGCACTGTGATTCAAATGGGGCATGGGTTTGTCCAGCCCATATTTTCGCGCAAAGACCTTGAATACCTGACCAATCTGCTCTGACACCCGGCCTTTGCCCCGTGCCCGCCAGGCTGCGTCGGCATCGTACAATTTCCCGCCGTACACCTCCCGTAAAAGGTTCAGCGCATGTTCGGCCCGTTGCGGAAAATGTCTGCGTAACCAATCTTCGTACAGCTCCTTCAACTGCCAGGGCAGGCGCATCAACATGTAACCGGCACGCACCGCCCCCGCCTCGACCACCGCCTTGAGTATGGCCGGCAGCTCATGATCGGTCAGCCCCGGTATCACCGGTGCAATATTTACATTCACCGGCAAACCCGCTTTGCTCAATGCCCTGACCAGTTCCAACCGATCACGCGGCGAACTGGCTCGCGGCTCCGACAACGATGCAAAACGATTGTCCAGCGTGGTGATCGTCACGGTCACCGCCAGGCATTGGTGACGATGCAGTTCGATCAGGTGATCAAGGTCGCGCAACAGTAATTTGTTTTTGGTAATGATCGACACCGGTTGCCGACACTGGGCCAATACCGCCAAACATTGCCGACTGATCTGTAATTCTGCATCGAGGGGTTGCCAGCAATCGGTGATGCCGGACATGACAATGGTTTGGGCCTGCCAGCGCGGGTTGGCCAGTTCACGTCGCAGCATGTTGGCTGCGTCGTACTTGGCCATGATTTTGGTTTCGAAGTCGATGCCGCAGGAGTAACCCAAATATTCATGGTAAGCCCGGGCGTAACAATAAATGCAACCGTGGGCACAGCCACGATAGGGGTTGAGGGTCCAATCGAAGCCGACCAGTTCGCTTTGCACCTCATTGATGATCGTTTTCGCGTGATCGGGGAGCACTTGTGTGGGCAACTGAGCCGGGGGCTGATCGTCAACATCGTCGGCTCGATGGTCCAGGTATTCGCCCAGCACATGCAGACGCACGGTTTCAAATCGATTGCCTGGGTTGAGTCCCGCGCCGCGACCTTTGCCTGCAAAACGCCCATCAGCCGAAGGTTTCAATGACAACGGCGCATCGGCATATTCGCCCACCTGGGGTACTGCTTTGCGATTGTCGTAACGCTTGCGGGCCATACCAAACAATATGCGAACAAAAGAATGAAGTAAATGACGATCACTTCCGTCGTGATCGGGGGTGTCGCTATGATCGGTGCCCTATGCCTCACATGTTGACCAAGCCGGCGGAACTGGTGGCCCCGTTGCTCCACGATTTACAGCGTTACGACAAGCGCCTGTTTCGCGCCGATCTGATTGCCGGCGCCAGCGTGGCCATGGTGGCGTTACCTCAAAGCATGGCTTACGCCATGATCGCCAAGGTGCCGCCGGTGTACGGGTTGTATGCCGCCATTGTGCAGGGCTTGATCGCCGCCTTTTTCACCAGCAGCAGTCATCTTTCCACCGGCCCGGTCAATGCCATGAGTCTGCTCATTGGTTCAGCCATCGGAACCATGGCGCTGTCGGCTGAAGAACGTGTGCCTTTTGCCATTTTGCTGACCTTTCTGGTGGGCACGATTCAAATCGGTTGTTACCTGATGAAAATCGGGGCGTTGGTACGTTACATCAGTCATGAAGTGATTGTGGGTTTCACCGCTGGCGCGGGCATTTTGATTGCTGTGCAACAAATCCCGCATTTTCTGGGCGTGCGTACCGCCGAGGTGCGCAGTACGTTACCCGGTGAATTATTACCTGCCCTTGAAAAGGTTTATTTGAAAATAAACGATGCCAACCTCAACGCCATTTTGATCGGCATCGGCACGATGGCGCTGGTACTGATCGGACGGCGTATTTCCAAGTTCATCCCTGGGCCGTTGATCGCGGTGATACTCAGCGCGCTGGTCGTGGCACTGATGGGTTGGAATGCAGAGCATTTACCGGTGGTGGGTCAGATCGTCAGCGGCTTGCCCGGTTTTGCCATGCCTGATTTAGCAAGCCCGCAAGTTCGTACGCTCATCACCGCAGCAGTGGCCATTTCTTTGGTCGGGGTATTGGAAGCATATTCGATCGCCAAGGCGGTGGCGGTGCATACGGGTGAAAACATTCAGCCGGACCGTGAATTTCTGGCTCAGGGTGCCGCCAATTTCACTTCCAGTTTTTTTCAGTGCATTCCCGGTTCGGGCAGCCTGTCGCGTACCGCGTTCAATTATCAGGCCGGGGCACGCACGCGCTTTGCCGGTGTTTATTGCAGTCTGCTCGTGGCTGCGATTTTTCTGTTACTGGCGGACTACGCCCGGCACATTCCGCTATCGTGTCTGGCAGCGATTCTTTTCATCATCGCCTACGGCCTGATCGACTGGAAACATATTCAGCGCATCGCCAGGTCCAGCCGGTCCGACTTCATGGTTTGCATGGTGACGCTGATCTGCTGTTTGGTCATTCCGCTGGAGTTCGCCATTTTCGTGGGGGTGCTGCTCAATATCGCTGCCTACCTTCGCCGCACCAGCACCGTACACATCGCGGAAATGGTCACGCAAGACAGTGGTGCCATCGTCGAACGGCCCTTAATCGACGCCCAGGGCAACAAGTCCGTCGTCGTCCTGCAAGTCGAAGGCAACCTGTTTTTCGGCGTGGCTGATGAACTGCGCGAACGACTCACCTCGGTGGCGCAAAGTGGTGCCAGGGTGATCGTATTGCGCCTCAAACGCGCCCACAGCATCGATGCCACGATATTGCACGAACTCGAACAGTTTGCCCGCATGATGCAAAGCAGCGACCGACATGTTTTACTCTGCGGCATCCGCCCGGACCTGATGCAGCGCATGCAAAATTACGGACTGCTCACCACGCTGGGCCCCCACAATGTTTTTCCCGCAGCCACGGGCATTTTCACCAGCATGAAAAACGCCCTCAACCGCGCCCGCACCCTCGTGGGCGCTTCCATCGACACCACCGGCCTTGATATGGCCGACGAACTGGGCAACTGGTATTACCAGATTTAACCATGTAGCCCAGCCGCCCCCGGCTGGGTTGACAAAGCCGCCGATGGTATCGGTGGTTGCTTCATTCTCCGGCTGGGGAATAAAACTGCGGGTGCCTGTGGTACGTCCGCGTACCACAGACAAATCACTATAGGTAGTCGATGACGCCTGCCCACAGCCACCCGGTCGGCCACACCGCCGAGGGCGGCGGTGCCACATTCATGAACCCGGCGGATACCATCCGCCGCTTTATTCATCATCCATCATCCATTATCCAGCACTGAATTAGGGCTATACTTCCCTATTCCGAATCACTCAATACGGAGCAACCATGCGCATTCTGCTTGCCAATCCCCGCGGGTTCTGTGCCGGTGTCAACATGGCGATTCAGTGCGTCGAAGAAGCCCTGAAAATCGTCGGCCAACCTTTGTTCGTTTATCACGAAATCGTGCATAACCGCCACGTTGTCGAACGCTTCGTGCGCCAAGGGGTCATTTTTGTGGACCACATTGACGAGGTACCGGCCAAGGGCACGGTGATTTTCAGCGCCCATGGGGTCAGCCCGCAAGTGCGTCGTCGCGCCCGTGATCGTCAATGCACCATGATCGACGCCACCTGCCCGCTGGTCACCAAGGTGCACATGGAAGCCATCCGTTACGCCAGGCAGGGTTACCGCATTCTGCTCATCGGCCACGCCGGCCACGATGAAGTCGTCGGCACCGTCGGCGAAGCACCCGATGCCATCACCATCGTCGAATCGCCGGAAGACGTGAATCGTCTGCCCTTTACTGATCATGACAAACTGGTGTACCTCACCCAGACGACGCTGAGTTGTGATGATGCCGGGGTGATCATCGAAGCCATCAAAAAGCGTTACCCCAACATCAAGGAACCGCCCAGTTCCGACATTTGTTACGCGACCACCAATCGCCAACAGGCGGTGTCCGCCCTGGTGGACGATGCGGACATGATTTTGGTGGTGGGTTCGAAAAACAGTTCCAATTCGGTGCGGTTGACGGAAATCGCCCAAAACCGCGGCATCAAGGCGTACCTGGTGGACGACATCAGCGAAATCAACCATGCCTGGTTTGCCAACATCAACACGGTCGTGCTCACAGCCGGTGCCTCGGCACCGGAAGATTTGGTACAGGAAATCATCCGCGACCTGCAAAACAAATATCAGGCCACGGTCGAACACCACAACGTGGTCGATGAAGACATGCACTTTGAATTGCCGGTGAGCCTGCGTGTGCTGCGGGAAAATCAGCCGGCGTGATGTTTCTTCATGCAACATCCATCAACATTTAGCTCCCGGTCAATGACCGGGGGCTTGTTCATGATGGCATGTACAATCCAAAATGAAGCCTTCAAGTAACACACCTGACCACCTGCATCAGCCCGCACGTCGGCGGGTCAGCAGCATCAGCCCGCCGCCGATGGCCAGCAACAACGTCGTCGGTTCGGGAACCACGTTGTTGGCCTGATATTCCCCCAAAGCCAGCGACGAACTGAAGTCACCGGCCAGCACACTGGCCAGCGATTGCGTCAGGGCGCTTTCGATGATCGGGCCATCGGGGTTGTAAACCACATTGTCCACCCAGAACGTACCCGACCAGAATGGGCCGGTGGACGTGCTGGCTGCGGAACTGAAATACAGGGCATCGATGAAGGCATTGGGGCCGTTGATCGTACCGTTGCCGCTGGCGAAGTTGAACCACTGATCAGCGTCGGCCAGGTTCCACTGATACAAATGCCACTGTCCGTCTGCAATTACCTGTTGAAAAATGGCGCGTTCCAAGCCGTTGGATGTGCGGGTGCCGTCATCGAGCAATATCGATGCAAACAGGTTGGGGCTGCCTGCGTCCAACTTCACGTAATAACCAATGAACCCACTGGGGCCCATGGCCAGGTCATCATTGGTGATGTTATCCGTGGCCGGGGGCACAATCGGCTTGAGTGTCTGGTCATCGATGATGTTGTTCCGTGCCGCAGCCCCGCCTGAAACCATGCGTAACTTAAAGCCATTGGTACCGGTGCCGCTGGATACGATGTTCACTTTGATCGAATGATCACCGGTGTGGGCGGTCGTGTCATCGATGCTGGCCGTTGATGAAGCTGACACCCCACGATTGGAACCCGAACCCAGCGTTCCCAAACCATAGGGCGAAGTACCCGCAGGAAAGTGACCAAAACGGTTGTTGAAATCGGGGTCTTCAAAGCTGTCGAACACGGTCTGCACATGTAAAATGGCGTTGGCAGCCGGGGCTGGGGGACGGGGCACCACGGGCAGTGGCACATAGTTGGGGTTGTGTTGGGCGAACACCGCCATGCTGTTAGCCACCAAGCGTTCTGAGCCGACCGTTTGCCCTGATGAATTGTCGGAAGGGCTGTTGATCACCCGGGCGTTTTGCAAACTATCGTTGCTGTCATCCATGACCATGGTGGTGGAGCCGCCGCCGTCCACGTTGATCGCGTCCCACGCCCCGTAATGACGCAACAGGTCCGCCATTTCATCGGTGCGCATGCCTTCGGAATAATCGTTTTGCCGACCATCGACGGTCATCAGAAAAATGCGTTTGCCATCCTGCGACACGCCCAGGGCCGTGTGCGGGTTGACGGTGACGGTGTAGCTGGCGTCGATGGGGGTCACATTGTTACCACCTTGCAGCAATCGCTGATTGCCACCCTGCGCGTTATAAAGGGCAACGCCTTCGAGTGTGGTGGTGGTGTTGGGGCCGGCGGCAGTCAGAATGCTGGCAATATTATTCTGCGATACATTGAAAATCGGCTCGAAACTATTATTCGGCGAAGCCACCACCCCATTACTCACCCCCGCATAAACGCCATTGGCAAAAAGTTCACCGTTGGGTCCGACTGGAAAGTTGATTTCAGGGTTGCCCGTGCCGGGAATGGCGATCGAGTAAAAATCCAGGTTCACGCCCATCTGTGCCCCCACCTGATTGACAAACCCACGGGTGGTTTTGCGTTGATATTCAGGCACCAGCGTCGTCGGTATGCCGGGGTTTTGATCCAATGCCGATTGCGGGGTCGGAATGCTGATCGTATTACCCGGCTGCATCAGCACACTCACACCCACCGCGCTCAGGTCGATTTCCAGCGTATTGACCACGATTTCACGGATGAAACGTGTGGTCACATCGGTGTCGCTGACCGCCTGAATATACTGGTGATGCGTCACACCAACAAACGGTTCTGCGGAACGAAAAATCGCAGCATCCGTCAGACCCACGAAAAAGACCATCGGCACAGCAGCGCCCGTCAGTATCGATAAACGTGTATGCATGTTTCCCTCACTTGCTACAGGTTGTTTTTCTTTGCCGACTCAACATTCATCGCATAAAACTGTCATCGCTCAGGTCAGCCGATCATCGACGACGGTAAAACATGGTGGTCAAACCCAACACCAACAACGCCAGCGACGCTGGTTCAGGGATCACACCAAAACGCTGGTTGAAATCCAAGTCATAACTGAACTGGCTGGCAGTGGGTCCAATGAAATCGATCAGATACAAATCGCGGAAGGGTGAATAGGTCTGAAAACGAATGTTGTTGATCGCTGTTTCCGTGTCGATGGTCAAAAGGCGCAGGTAGCCATCGCCGAAGTTGGGCCAATCCTGAAACGTGGTCATCACGCGCAACACCGGATTGCCCTCGTTATTGATATCCACCCGCCGCCATTCACCATCGCCGTTGACGACCTGATTGGGGCCGAAGTGATTGTGACCGGAAATCACCATGAAAATCTGATCGTTTTGACGAATCAGATTGTTCCAGGTGTGCTGACCAAAGGTGGTGGTTCCGCCGTTGCCCTGACCGGGGTCGGCATCACGCAGGTCTTCGTGCGTCGTAATGATCGTCGGCAATCCAGGGTTGGCTGCTATCACCGAATTGGCCCAATTGAGCACCCCACGATTGGTCAGTTGAGCGCCGATGCCCGTCCAATCCGGCTACCATTCCAGCGCCAGGTGTAAAAAGGTGCGACCCCCGGCTTCGAAGTATGAATAACTGTTGCCGACGTTGATGTCACTGGTCACGCCGTTCCAGGTGGTCGGCATGAATGCGCCGAAAAATTGCGTGGGGCCAAGGGGGTCGGTTCGGTTCCATTGATAGGGGGCAAAACGGGTCGGACCGAAACGTGTGCGGTAATTGCTAAGGGCATCGACAGTGCTTTTGTTGCCGGAGCTGTTGTAATCATGATTGCCCGGCAGCACCGAGTAAGGCACCACCCCATTGAGCAGGTTCATTGCGCTAACGGCTGCGTCCCACTGGGCACTGCTGCTGCCGCTGTCCACAATGTCGCCCACATGGCTGACAAACTTGATGTTTCGATTGGCCTGATTGGCGACAATCCAGTTGGTCTGCGATTCAAACAACCTCAGACCATTGGGGTTGCTGGCGGTGGCAAACGAATACCCTTGCGTATCCGGCAGAATCACCATGCTGAACTCTTCCGCCATCGTCGGCGAAACTCCAGCCAAAGCAATAACCACACATGCTGCGGTGTAGCGCATGACTTTCACCTCCGTTGAAACTGTTAATCGACTCCCCGACCTTCAAGCGAAATGATAAACAGTGAATATGTGGGGATCGTGAGATGTTGTCGATGAATCGGTCAACAATTCGTTATTATTACATCAGTAAAATTACGTGCTCAGTTCAAAGACGTTGCATCCCCCCATGCATGGGTGGCAATAAAACAAATTTTCAGCGAACGCCATGATCCAAGTCAACGATGTGCTTGGGCTTGTGCGCCCGGTAAAGCGCTGCCAGGTCGAACTGCCGGGGTCGAATGCGATCGTCATCCCGCCCGTCGGTCAAGCCTTTGAGTTGAAGGGTCAGTTGGCCGGGGTCATCGGTCTTGGAATCACTCGTCAACCTCGGCACACGTATCGTCATCACACTCGGCAAACGAGGCGATTTTGCGGGTGGTAAGTTTTGTATTTCAACACGCACCGGTTCGCGCAATTCCGATGCCACCACGATGTTGCCCGCTTTATCCATCAACCGCACCGACCGCGCGGTGAACGTGGCAGGGTCGATCGACAGACTCAATTGTTGTTGCGGTAAATCGATCACCCAGTCCGACCCGTCAACACCCACCAATACCGTGTCCCGTTCCGCGCTGCTCAGGGGCAGATACACCAGCCCGAGCAACTTGGTCACGTCCAGCGGTCGTACGGGGATTGGCAGCACATCGATACGCCTTGGGTCGAAGTTTGCATGACGACCGACATGCACCACCCCCTCATCGCGCAAATCAAAAAGCCAGTATTCATGGGCATCGCAACCCGCCCAAAAAAGGGTTTGCCCCAACTTGCCCAACGACAGGGCCACCTTATCCGGCGGCATCAACATCAAATGACCTTCACCGGTTTCACGCTGCCGCTTACCGTTCTGCTGCCAGCGCATTTCGATGTCCGCCCGTGCCCACAACTGATCCATCATCGCCACGTTGCGGTTGTAGGCCGTCGCCAACTCCAGGTAACGCACCGGCGGAGCCGAGGGCCGAATCACTGGCGCCGGGGTGCAGGCACTTAACAACAGGTTGAGCAGCAACAACACGCTGGTTGTTGATAGAACAAGCCACCATGATTTCGAATTTTGAATTTCGAATTTCGGATTTTCAAGCCGAGTACGAGGTCGCGCAAGCGACCGAGGGCTCGGGTATGGGTCGGTAAATTGCCCCTCGTTCTTTTCGAAATCCGAAATCCAAAATCCGAAATTCATCATAATTCTCCCGCCAGTACCTCCGACAACTGTTCACGCACTTCCTCAATCTTCGCATCGTCCATGTGCGGGTTGAGCATTTCCAAACGCGTCTCTTCACCCTTGGGTTGCAGCAGCCACCATTCCTGAAGTTGCCCATCAGCCCCGGATCGGCTTTCCGTAGCCTGATATTTGAGCAGCTTTTTGCGCATCAAAATCATGCCCAGCACAAATCGAAACGCTGCCCTTGGCCCCTGGTCCGGTTCGCCCAACCGCCGAAATAAACTCAGCAATGCCGCATCATCGACAAACATATTCCGCTTCTGATTCGGCTGAGCCACCGTCGATTTCCAATGACTAAACAGTCGCTCCGGTCGCTGACCCTCCGACCAGGCCTCGATCGAAATGTCCAGTCGTTTCAAGCCCAAACCCGCGGCGGCGCTGCTGCTGTTACCAGTCTTGCCCCTGCTGGCAGCTTCTTTTAATTGCGCAATTTGCTCCGCAGTCAATTCCACCAGGGCAGCGATGTATGCTTCGCCGGGTTGCAGCACGCGACCAGTGAAAACGCACTGGCCGCTGGGTCGTTCAAGGTCGTAAGCAGGAGCGTTGAATTGGGTCATGATCGGTCTCAAATTGAATAAGCAAATTTACCACAGAGACACAGAGGCACCGAGAAAACCAATGAATTGGATTGAATCACTCGAACTCAAAACGGACGATGTTTTTCGAAATTGATTCAATTAACAGTTAACGGGCAGTCATCAACTCAATTGCTGTTTATTTCTCTGTGTCTCTGTGCCTCTGTGGTGAAAAAAATCATTGGTTTTCGGCAACGATGTTGAGCTGTCGCGCTGCAGCCGTGGCGGTTTGATCAATCAACGTGGCGATGGTCATCGGGCCGACGCCGCCGGGCACGGGGGTGATCCATGAGGCACGCTGA
>CAYRTH010000035.1:2099-24460 GCA_964427135.1 uncultured Phycisphaeraceae bacterium | reverse complement strand
GTGAAGAGAATGCGGTTGCACGGATTGAACCGGCGGGGTGATTTATGCGTAGGTTTGAAAGTCCGCCGGGTTGAACTTATACTGGATGTTCTGTACCCGTCTCCGCCTCGGGTTGATGCGAGCGACCTGTGCGGACTTCATTCATCGCGGCCTTTGGGACTCTTGGGCCGCTCCTGGCAACATGAGGCAACCGCAGTGGCCAAGAAAACGACCACCCAATCGACCGGTAAGAAAAAAACTGCTGCGAAAACACCCGCCCGTGCCGCAGTGGTGAAACCTGCGCCCAAGGTCAAATCCAAATCCGGCAAAGTCGGCATCACCATCAAGCCCAAAAATGTGCCGGCCAAGGCTTCGGGCACGGTCAAAAAAACCGTGACCAAGCTCCCCCGATCGGCACAGCCGGTGCGTGTGCCCCGACCGGTGTCGGGCGGAACGCTTTACAGTGCGCAGAAAGCCCAGATGCAAAAGGCCGCCGAGCACGACCACGTGACGGTGGTGCTGACGGAGGCGGATTTGGTCAAATGCAAATCGGGCCTGAGCAAAAAAGATTTGGATCACTACCTGGAACTGCTTTTGGAAAAGCGCGCGGAAATACTGGGCGATGTCGATTCAATCCAGCGCGATCAGAAAAGCAATCAGGGCGGCAATCTGTCCAACATGCCGCTGCACATGGCCGACATCGGCACCGAAAACTACGACCAGGAATTCAACCTCAGCCTGGTCGAAAGCGAACGCAAACTATTGCAGGAAATCGTCGAAGCCATCATGCGCATCAAAAAGGGCTACTTCGGCGTGTGCGTCGAAACCGGCAAACCCATCGGCAAACCGCGCCTGGATGTCAAACCCTGGGCCAAGTATTGCATTGAAGTGGCACGTGATCGTGAACGCCGTGGTGAAAAGGTGTTTTGAGGCCCGACGCCCAGGGCTTGGGTTTGAAGCAAAAGTTTTGTAGCCCAGCCGCCCCCGGCTGGGTCGTGTGTGCTGTCATGATCACACCGCCGAGGGCGGCGGTGCTACAAATAATCACACCGCCGAGGGCGGCGGTGCCACATGAAGTCAAATGCGATGCAGCCCGGTACTACCACAGCCAAAGCAAACAGATCATCGCCCCGGTTGGCCTGGTCGCATCGACCGGCTGTGCTGCTTTTCATCGTCACGATGCTGGTCGTGCTTGCCGCTGACCTGCTTTTGAAATATTGGGCTTTTGCCAATGTGGCGGGCGCGCCGGTGGTCATCACGGAGCAAACCCTGCGTGACCCGGTTGGTTTTTGGCGCGACCATGCCCATGTGCCGATTGAACTGGTGCCCAAACTGCTGTCGCTGCACCTGATGACCAACCTGGGGGCGGTATTCGGTCTGGGGGCGGGCGGACGATGGTTTTTCATCGTCGTAAGTCTGGCTGCAGTGGTGGCGATCCCCCTGTTTTTCACCCGCACCGAATCGCACCAAAAAGTGTTGCACCTGGCGTTGGCGCTCATCATGGGCGGAGCGCTGGGCAACCTGTACGATCGGGTCGTTTACGGCTGCGTCCGTGACATGCTCTGGCTGTTCCCCGATTGGGGACTTTGGCCTTGGATTTTCAACCTCGCTGATGCGGCACTGATGATGGGTGTCGGGTTGGTGTTGGTTTACACCTGGTTTACGCCGACGACGGCATCGACATCGCCGACAAGCAAGCCCGCACCAAAGCCCTGAATAGTCCCTGATTACAGGGTTCATTGCCGCCCAGTTCCGGGTGCCACTGCACACCGACATAAAATCGACGTGACAGGGACATCACCATTTCAACGACATTATCATCGGCTCGTGCGACGACGACCATCGGCCCATGACCCACTTGAGCCACCGCTTGATGATGCGATGAAACCACCCGCAGCTCATGCGCGCTCATGGCTTGCAACAATTCACGATGGGCGGGTGAAAGGGTTGATTGATTTTGTAATACCGAGGTTTCAAGTTTGATGGTGTGCTGATTTTTGCCACGATGAAGTTGTGCGGGGGTTTCGCCCAACAGGTCGGGTAAATGTTGGTGCAGGGTGCCGCCGTGGAACAGGGCCAGCATTTGCATGCCCAGACAGACGCCCAGCACGGGTTTTTCGGGTTGGTTTTCGAGGGCTTGCAGCAAGGCCCATTCGAAGGTTTGCCGAGTGCGTGCCATGACGATGGCTTGCGGGTGGGTGGGGCGAGCCAGTAATTCCATGCACGGGTCATCGCCGCCGGTGAATAAAAAACCATCGCATTGTTGGAGGTATTCGGGCACCAGTTCGGGTTGCTGTGCCAGCATCACGGGCAGGCCTCCAGCCTGCATCACCACCCGGCTATAGGTCATGGGTGACTCGTACAAGCCATGGTCGCTGCGACGATTGTCCACCGTGATGCCGATCAGGGGCTTGGTCATGCTTTGATTGTAATCACGATCAGATCAAGGTTTTTAACACCATGGATGGCACATCTTGATGCGATGCTTGTAGGTGCTTGTGCTTTTGTGACTTCACAATCATCATGCACTTTTGATAATAAGATGTTCTCTGCGCGATTACCGCGGGTTGCCACCCGCGGCTAGACAGAACGCTACAGAAACTCTTCATAGCCGCGGGTGGCAACCCGCGGTGCTTTGTATGCGATCAGGTCAACCTGTGTACTGAATTCGTATTGACTTTGCTAGACTCAAGTAGTTTTGCATTATCAAGGGATTGTTCATGAAAACGGTCAGACCTAATTGTTCAACGCACCACCTTTGCATTCTTCTCGCATTGACGTTGTTGCACACCTTTGGCTGCGCTTCGACCAGTACCCCCACTTCCCCTGTTGATCTGCAACCGGTGTATCAAGCCTATCACGCGGGGAATCACGAACAGTCGTATGCCCTGGCCAAACAACTTGCAGCGACAGGAGGTGAAAAGCTGGCACTGGAAGCGGCTTACATGGCGGGTATGTCGGCTTATCAACTGGGCCAACCTCAGCAGGCTGAGTATTACCTGAGTTACGCTGCCCGCAGTGAAAACAAAGCATTGGCTGCCGACGCCAAGGCTGGTTTGGGACTGGTGTATCTGCAACAGGGCCGAACCCAGGCAGCGGAATCGACATTGCGACTGGCAGCTGACAAACTCACGGGACAAGACCGCGCCAATGCTTACTTTTACGCAGGGCTGGCACAACAAAGACAAGGTTTATGGAATCAGGCACGGGCATCGTTCACGCAGGCACGAGCCTTGAGCAACGACCCGGCTTTCAAGGAACAGTGCAATCAGCAACTGTCGTTCACCGGCTTTACCCTGCAAACCGGGGCATATAGCAACCTGAGTAATGCGCAGAAACAGGCACAACAATTGGCCCAACGAACGCATAGCGCCTGGCTCGATCAGCCACGCATCGTCACCGCCAGCACAGGGGGTGGGGGCGATGGACGACGGTTGTATTTGGTGCAGGTCGGCCAATTTTCGACCTACGCCAGTGCCTTGTCCGCCCGACAGCGTTTGGGGATCAGTTCCGCGATCATCACGCCGATGGGTCGATGAGTCAGTGATCATCGCCAGTGATTGGCGACCTGACTATCATTGGCCATGCAATGCAACATCGACAGCAAGGGCAAAGCGGTGCGACTGATCAGCGGGCTGTTATGCACGCTGGTGGGGTTGGTGTTGTTGGGGCTGGGGTGGTGGGGCGTTGAGCCGTATTGGGGGTTGATCGGCGTGGGCGTGGGCACACTGGCGGGCGGAGCATTTCAAATTTACGAAGGTTGGACCGGCTGGTGTGCTTTGCGGGCGATGGGTTGGAAGACGCCGATTTGAAGAAGTTATCATGTGTGCACAATGAGTGCATGAATCGCACTTGCCAACATCACGCATGACGCCGAGGGCTTTAGCTCCGGATCATTCAAGTTGTATTGATTCATGAATCCGGCCCTAAAGGGCACGGCGTCAAAACCACATACACCCCTCAACATTTGCCACCGAACCACTTGTTTCCGCTACCATACGTTCCACGATCTTGGAGCGACCAGCGGGCATGAATAAAACCCTGTCACTTTTATTACGCATCACCATCGCCATGCTGGGTCTGGCCTACATTGTGTGGGTTATCGACTGGGTGGATCATGTCGAGCTGGCGCCCGGCCAATACCAGACCGACGATGGCCAAAGCGTCACACTCGACAAGGCCCGCGCCTTGACGGTGATATCCGGCGACTTTGATCCGCGTGCGGTGACCCAGCCGTTGGTGGTATCGATGGGGCCGCCCTTGGCGCAACTGGGCGGACGATTGACCATCACCCCTGACATGCTCGCGGAACCCGGTCATCGCTTCAAACTACGACCGGGCATCATCACTACTTTGCGTCATGCCGACCTGTCGCTGCTGCTCATCGGCTGGATACTCATCGCGCCGATTTACCCGATCACCGCTTTTCGCTGGTGGATGCTGCTCAAAGCCCGCGGCCTGGTCGTGCAGCCGTTTCACACTTTTCGACTCTGCATGGTCGGCTGCTTTTTCAACTATTGCATGCCCGGGTCCACCGGCGGCGATGTCATCAAAGCCTATTACGCTGCCAAGAACAGCGACCGTCGCGCCGATGCCGTGATGACCGTGGTGATCGACCGTATCGTCGGCCTGCTTGGGCTGTTTCTGCTGGCGGGCATTGCGGGGCTGTTCATTCAACATGATCCGAGTGTGCGCAAGGTGACCTGGTTTGTGTGGGCGGTAGCTGGGGCGGTGGTGATTGTGTCAGCCCTTTATTTTTCACGTCACCTGCGCCAGGCCACGGGGCTGGATTGGCTGCTGACCAAGCTGTTACCCAAAGACAGTTTATTGGCGAGAATCGACGCGGCAGCGGCAGCCTATTCCGAGCACAAGGGCATCGTGGCATTTTCGATATTGCTGAGTTTGCCGGTGCATCTACTCATCGCGGTGTCGGCTTCATTGGCTGGCTGGGCGCTGGGCATGGAAACTTCTCTGACGACATTACTGGCCGTGGTGCCGATGATTTTTCTGGTGATGAGTATTCCGATATCACCGCAGGGCGTGGGCACCGCCGAGTTCGTTGCACTGAAATTACTGGCACATCCGCCCTTGGCCGGCGCCAATCAGGTGATTGTGATGCTGATGGTGGCCCGGTTGTACCAACTGGTGTATTCGCTCTCGGGCGCGGGCTTTTTGCTCAAAGGCGACATTCACCTGCGCCCGGAAATGGAAGCGAATACAACGACGGATAAAAATGTATAGCGCGGCCCTTGTTGCTTGGCGTCGGCGCCTGTTTGTATGGATGAAATTCAATCCTGAACTTGTCGCGGACGCCAAGTTCAGGCGTGGTTGAGTCATTGCGTGGTTAAGTGATACACCGCGGGCAGACCGGCTTGTTGCAACAACTCATCTTCGCGTTGGTGCATGCGCTGGTGCTCAGTGGGTGTCAGATCGTCGTAACCAAGCATGTGCAGCAACCCATGCAGGCAGTAAAGCAAAAGTTCAAGGCGTGCTGCGTGCCTGCGTTTTTCGGCCTGTCGCAGGGCCACGTCGTAACACACCACCAGGTCGGCACAAAGCGGCTGGTCGCCACTGCTGCGCAGATCAAACGAAAGTACATCGGTGGTGCTGCGTTTTTTCATGTGACGATAATGCCAGCGACGCATCGCGGCATCGTTCACGATCAATATGTTGAGTTCACCCTTGTTCACCCCGGCCAGGGACGCCAATTGATGCAACCGTTGTTTCAGCCAGCGCTGCATGGAGGTCGTGACTGCTGCATGTTCACTTATCAGGGTGATTTGCAGTAGGTTGCGGGTATCTGTTTGTGTACGGGCGGAACGCTTGAACATGGGGGCAGCATACCGCGGGTTGCCACCCGCGGCTATGAATTGTTATCGAATACCCGAGTCCTCGGCCTGTCGGCCTCGTCCTCGGCTTGGGTTTTTTACTTGACCACTTGACCACTTCAAAAATGTTACGACAGTTTGCTGTCACGATGACGCAGCATCGTCACGGCGTTGCCCTGCTCATTAAAGCTCACTTCGTCCATGTAGGCTTTCATGAGCATCACGCCTCGGCCACAGGGTCGGGTGAGGTTTTCTTCAATCGTGGGGTCGGGCACATCTTCGGGATGAAAGCCGGGGCCTTGGTCGCAGATGGTGATGACCAGTTTTTGCGGATCGACCTGGTAATCGATGCCGACGGTTTTGTCCGGGTCGTGCCGGTTCCCGTGACGAATGGCGTTGGATATGGCTTCCTCGAGCGCCAGGCGTACGGCGAACTGGGCCTTTTCGGTGTAGCCATGCAGCATCATGTCAGCAATAATGGCTTCGATCACACCGGTGATGCGGTTGAGCTGACTGGGGATGACGATGTTGTGTGAATGGGGCTGACCCATGCAGACCGCAAACCCCTCCCCGCATCGTGCGGCAAAGCGCATCTAAGCAACGCCATTGCCTGCCCGTATGTTGCGGGTTATTTGAAGCTCTTCACAGCCGAGACGGCTTCATTGTGAATCTGAAAGAGCTTGTTGAGTTTGGTGATGACAAAGACTTCGTATACCTGCGGATCGATGTTCGACAGGCGCAGTTGCCCGCCCTTCTGCCGAACCTTGTTGTTGATGGTGATCAGCGTGCCCAGCGCGGCGGAGGACAGGTGCTCGACATTGGAAAAATCCAGCAGGACTTTGGGGTAGCCGGCGTTGTCGATGAGTTGGCCGATCTCTTCACCGATCTGCTGGATGCTGGATTCGTCGAGAATGTTGCGATCCAAAAAAGAGATGCGCGTGATCTCGCCATCCTGATGAATGACCAGCCTGGATTCCCTCTTGCTCATCGCGTCATCTCCATTTGCCTGCATCGACTGTAAAAAAGTATCGGAAAATTGTCAAGGTAAGTTGAGTGGGAAGTCTGGGTGATTCGCAAAAGATCAAAGAAAAAAACGACCGAACCTATCGGTCAGGGAAAACGCATGGACGAGCCGCGACCGTGAGGGAGCGGTGTTTTACGAGCATCGACTCTACGGGAAGACCGCTCCCTCACGGTCGCGGCTCGTTAAATCCATACACATGAGTTTGCCATGACCTGTCGGGCCCGGTCGTTTGATATCGAGTCAGCATCAGGGAGCCGACGATGACGATCAGGGCAGGGTCAGCACCTGGCCGGCTTTGATTTTGTTGGGGTCACTGATGCCGTTGGCGGCAGCGATGTCCTTGAATCTGGCTGGGTTGCCGTACACCTTGCGGGCGATGCTGGTAAGGGTGTCGCCTTTTTGGACGGTGTAGGTTTTGGCTCCCGGTGCGATGACTGTTGCCCCTGAACGAGGCGCTGGGGTCGGCTGCACGTTGATGATGGGTTCCGAGGCGGGGCCCGGCGGGTTGTACGACGGGGGCGGAATGTAAGGTTCGGGGGCAGGCGGCACGGAACTGATGCGCTCGCTGGAAGCGGGCACCTGGTTGTTGTCGGCCTCCGTCTTGTTGCTTTCACAACCGACGAGTGCGCTGGCAGCGGCGAACGCGACGATGACACGAAGCATCCTGCGATTCATGATTCAGCCCTTCCCTGGTGGGTTTGGTTCCAGCCGACTGGGCTGGATGGGGGTGGTGTGCGACCTTCTTGATTTATTATCCCTTGGCGGGGCAACTGACGCAATGGGGTATTTCAGTGCTGATCGATTCAAACAAAGCCATTCAACACAGAGGGCACAGAGATCACAGAGAAAATCACTGAGTCGATGCTTGGATTGACACATATTGTCGGCTATAGGTGAGCACAGTTGGCATTCGAATCTTCATGGCAAGCGATTCCTGCTCTTTTCTCTGTGTACTTTGTGACCTCTGTGTTGACAAGTCACGGATTCACCGACAACTGCACCGCGGTGCTGCGTGAGGTCAGTATCGTGGCGTGTTCGTGCGTCAGTTCCCCCATCATGCCCGGCAGAATACCCGTCCATAACACGCCGATCAGACACACCGCCAACACCAACCCCGCCAGGCCGCTGACGTAAATCGGTCGCAGGGCTGCAATATCGGTGGTTAACTTTGGCGCATCAACTTCAGGTAACTGCTTGAACACCATCAGGTACACCGGCTTCAAGTAAAAATACAACGATAAAAGCGTGTTGATCAAAAGCACCGCGATCAGTATGTACCCCGCCCATGCCCCGGCTTCGAGCATGCCCACGGCCAGGTAAATTTTGCCCATGAAGCCGCCGAGTCCGGGCATGCCAAAGAGCGAGAGCAGAAACACAGCCATGAGTATCGTCGGCAGTGGGGCACGCTGAATCAGCCCGGCATAGTGATTGATATTTTCACCATATGATTCATCGTTGTCGGAAACTTTTGACGCACGGGTGAGTTGTGCTGACAACACTGTTGCCACGGTGAATGCGCCCAGGTTCATGAACAAATAGACGACTAGGTAAAACAGAATGGCACCGATGATGGCGCGGGAAGCGGGGCCTGGTTGCGCGATCACCAGCAGCGCTGCCGCCATGATCATGTAACCGGCGTGGGCGATCGAACTGTACGCCAAAAGCCGTTTGATATTGGTCTGGTGATAGGCCACCAGGTTGCCCCACGTGGCTGTCACCGCACCCAACAGTGCCAAGCCGGTTGCCAAACCGACCAGCGGGTCGGCCCCCAGTGCGAAGGTTGCTTCACCCACCGTCTGCGTGATGCGTACCAAGAGGCACACCGCTGCGCCTTTGGAAGCCACCGACAAAAACGTCGTCACTTCGATCGGTGAACCTTCAAACACATCGGGGCACCAAAAATGCAGCGGCACGGCTGACAATTTGAAGGCCACGCCCACGAACATCGCCAACAACCCAATCGCCAGCATGGGCGACATGACGGTCACTGAGGCTTGCGCCAAGGCGGCCAGGTCAAAGCTGCCGGTGCAGGCGTAAATCAGGGACATGCCGTAAACCATCACCGCCGATGATGAAGCGCCGAACACGACATATTTGAGCGACGCTTCGGTTGATTTGCGCAGCCCTTTACGAAAACCCGCCAGGGCGTAACTGGGGTACGAGGCTGCCTCCATCGCCAGAAAAATCATCAGCAGGTTGGTGGCGCTACCCAACAGCGACATGCCCAGCACCGCCCCCAACAGCAGACAGTGATAATCGGGCACATCGTGCACATGGGTTTTGTCACGACTCAATAGCGACCATTGCGCCACGATCAATATCGCAAACAACAGCAGCAGTATTTTGAAAAACTGGGCGAATGGGTCGATGGTCAACATGCCTGAAAACACGATCGCCCCGGCATGAGGCAGCGTTGCCACGGTCGCCAACAGCGCGGCAAACAGGGTGAGCAATGACGAACCGACCACCAGTGCCCGGCTTTCACGACGCACCAGCGGTACGAGAATGACCAGACACATGCCGATCGTCAAAACGATTTCGGGCATGACCAGTCGCAAGGCTTCAAAACTTGGCAGCGTCGGCGTCATCGAAATACTCATTCATTAAGCCGACGCAAGCGTCGGCGCTAAACAAGGAATCAACTCAAACCGAGAATTTTCACCAGTTGATCGAACGTCGGTCGGGTCATCATGAACACCAGCACCGGCACGATGCCCAGCACGATGGCGGCAGCGCCCAGGGTGCTCATGATGAAATATTCCCTTGCCACCACCGGCTGATAATGCTCGTAATCCGGCTTGGCATGACCCATGTACACCCGTTGGAACATCCACAAAATGTAACCAGCCGTGAGCACCACCGCGAAGGCGGCCAAACCACCGAAGGCATACGCCCACCAGGCCACGCTCGCAGCATCAGCCGTGCCTGCACCCCCGATGAGTATCGGGTTGCCCGCCGCTTCGAATGTGCCCAGCAGCACCATCACCTCACCAATGAACCCGCACATGCCCGGCAAACCGACTGCTGCGAAAAAGCCCACCAGGGACCAGCCCCCGAACCCCGGCCACTTGAGCCACAAACCCCCGAAACGTTCGAGGTCACGGTGGTGTGCCCGTTCATACACCACGCCCACGAGGAAGAACATCATCGCGCTGGTGATGCCGTGACCGATCATTTGAAAATAAGCCCCGTCCCAGCCCGTGCGTGTGAGCACCGCCAAACCGAGGGTGACATAACCCATGTGCGACACCGATGAATAGGCCACGAGTTTTTTCCAGTCGGTCTGGGCCATGGCACAGAACGCACCATAAATGATGGCCAGCACCCCCAGCCCGCCGACGCACATCCAAAAATACTGAGCTGCATCGGGGAATATGGGGTAGGTGATGCGCATCAGGGCGTAGCCGCCCATTTTCAATAGCACCCCGGCCAATATCATCGAAATCGGCGTCGGGGCTTCGACGTGTGCATCGGGCAACCACGTATGGAACGGCACGCCAGGCAACTTGATCAAAAACGCAATGAATGTCAGCCAAAATGCCCACTGCCCGAAGGTGTGATACGGCCCGTCATTGCCAAAAAACTGGCGTACCGCATCCGACTGCAACGTCATGGCCGAGGGGTCCGCCGCGATGAGCGTCCATACATTGCCACTGGCACCCGGTATTTGCGGGGTGAGCAAATAAAACCCCAGCATCACAATCAGCAGACAGATTGAACCGGCCAGTGTGTAAAGAAAAAATTTGATGGCCGCATATTCCTTGCGCGGCCCGCCCCACACGCCGATCAAAAAATACATCGGCAGCAAACTGATTTCAAAGAACACATAAAACAAAAACAGGTCCGTCGCACAAAACACACCCATCATGCCCGTGAGCAGCACCAGGTACAGAGCCATGAATGCGTTCACCGCTTTGCTGATTGACCAGCTGGCCGCCACCACCAGAATCGACAACCCCGTGGTCAGCAAAAGCAACGGCAGTGACAAACCATCGACCGCGACACGGTATTCAACATTGAGGGCGCTGATCCAGGGTATCGCTGTTTCAAACTGCACCCCCGACCAACCCAGGTTGGCGTAAGCTGCGGTGAGCACCAGGTTGAAAACAAACACCACGATCGATGTGACCAGTGCCACCCACTTGGCGGATCGCTGATCGGGCACGATCAGACAAATCGCCGCCCCAACCATCGGCAGCCAGATCATCCAGTTTAATAACGCACTCATTGATGTATCCTCAAAAATCAAGCCGGGGACGAGTCCGCGAGGACCCGGGTATTCTGTCTGATCCCTGTCCTTCCATTCAATCTGAATTCACCCCTCCGACTTCGAATCAAACCAATACCCGAGCCCTCGACGCTGCTGCGCATCGTCTCGTACTCGGCTTGTAAAAACATTGATTTCATTCACCCTTTCACCATCAACGTCACCACCACAAACAGCGCCACCACCGTCAGCGACACCATCGAAAGCAGCACGTACACCCTCACTCGGCCCATCTGCGTGGTTCGCAGCAGTTGGCCCCCGGTCCAGGCCATGTCCGCCGCACTGCTCACGGTCCCGTCAATCACCTTGTCATCAAATCGACCGATCACCCACGCCCCCAGCCTGCCTGTGTGACCGACCAGGTTCACCACGCCATCGACCAGGTACCGATCAATCGCCCCCAACACCAATGCAATGAACTTGCCCAACCCGACGACAAACTGATCGTACAACTCGTCAAAGTAAAACTTGTTGCCAATCCACGTATGCACCGGCTTGATCAGCGGAAAGGCCACCACTTGCGCCACGATGTTGCGACCCATGTGATGACCAAACAGCGCCACTGCGATTGATAATGAAATGATCCAACCAAACCCATGCAGCAAGCTGGCGTGTACCCAGTGAAACGCATGGGCCATGTTTTCCTCACCCGAGGGTTGCACCCAGGTGATCATCGTCGCTGGCAGCGAGTCGGCCGACATGTCCAACCACAACGGCAAAATGCCCGGCACGCTCACCACGGCCATCACCGCCAACACCACCTGTGGCACGAGCATCTGCCAGGGGGCTTCATGGGCATGTTCATACAAATGCGCATCCCGCGGCGTGCCCAAAAACGTGAGCGCAAAACTACGCCCCATGTAAAACACCGTCAGGTAAGCCACCAGCGTCGGCCCCCAGTAAAACATCGGCCCAGCCCACCAGCCTTGTTCCGCCAGCGCGGTTCCGAAGTTGTACGTGCCCGCCAGTATGCCGTCTTTGGAATAAAACCCGCTCACGCCCAGGTTGGTAAACGGAGCCGACGCCCCGGCAATGGCCAAAACGCAAACCGCAAAGCACACGGCTGTCACCGGCATTTTGCGCCACAACCCCCCGTAGTAACGCATGTCCTGCTGATGATGCGCCCCGTGAATCACCGACCCGGCACACTGAAACAAACAGCATTTGAAAAACGCATGGGTGATCAGGTGATAAAGCGCATACGCATACGCCCCCGCACCCAAACCCAGCGTCATGTACCCCAGTTGTGAAAGCGTTGAGTAGGCCAATACGCGCTTGATGTCGGTCATCACCAGGGCCATGAGGGCGGCGATGATGAGCGTGATCAAACCAATGATGGCGATGAACAGGTGAGCCGAGGGTGTGAGTATCGGATACAGCCGACCGGTCAGATATACACCAGCCGCGACCATCGTGGCCGAGTGCACAATACTCGACACGGGCGTCGGCCCTTCCATCGCATCGGGCAGCCAGGTATGCAGCGGGAACTGCGCACTTTTACCAATGGCACCGAAAAATAAACCAATGCCCGCGATGGTCAGCCACATCGGCGGATCGACAATCGACAGCCCCAAACCCCCGGCTTGGGTTTCATTGAGCAGTCCGCCGAGCATCGAAAGTACTTTGCTGCCGTCGCTGGCGATGATGCCTTCACAAGCAGGCAAAAACACCTTGCCGCCCAGTTGATAAAACATGATGCCAAAGCCGATCAAAAAACCCATGTCGCCGACGCGGTTCATCACAAACGCTTTG
The DNA here is from genome assembly GCA_964427135.1 of uncultured Phycisphaeraceae bacterium. GTDB lineage: Bacteria > Planctomycetota > Phycisphaerae > Phycisphaerales > Phycisphaeraceae > JAJXSS01. The sequence continues at coordinate 11,610 of CAYRTH010000035.1, read as the reverse complement.
CGACAGGCCAATTGCGGCCCTTTTTTCTCAAACCAGAAACCGATGAGCAGGTAACTGGTCAGCCCCACCAGTTCCCAGAAAATAAAAATCATCACCAGCGAATGACTCATCACGATGCCCAGCATCGAAAACGTGAACAGCGACAGGTAGGCGAAAAAGCGCGGGTAGCGCGGGTCGTCGGCCATGTAACCGGTCGAATACAAATGCACGAGTAACGAAATACCCGTCACCATGGTCATCATCGCCACGGTCAGCGGGTCCACCAATGCCCCCAGGTACAACCATTGTGCCTCCAACCCCGGCAGCGGTATCCAAGGCACCTTCCAAACAATCGTACTCACCGACTGACTCAGCCAAAGCACCAGAGCGTACACCGAACAGGCGAAACTCAAGCCCATCAAACCCGTGGCTGTAAACCCCGACACCTTGCCCAGCAGACGCTGACCGATGAAAAGCAAAACGATGCTCGACGCCAAGGGAATCAGCGTCGCAGTCACCAGCAAAAAAAGAATTGTTTGTTGAGCGTTATTCATTGGGTTCGTACCCCCTCTCCCTCCGGGAGAGGGTGGCGAGATTGCCTTGGCAATCGAGCCGGGTGAGGGCGTAACTTATCGCTACCTGCATCACAGCATGAAAGCGCGACCCAGAGGGTCGCCGCTAAACATGAACATTACCCCTGTAATTCGTTGGCCTGCTCCACATCCACGGTATTGAACTGGTGGTAATAATTCAAAAAAATCGCCAGGGCCACCGCGGCCTCGGCTGCTGCCAGCACGATGATGAACACCGCAAACATCGTTCCGTCGATGGCGGGTTGGCCAGCCGGGTCCCACGGGTGAAACCGGGCCATGGCCACCAGGTTGATCGCCGCCGCGTTGAGCACCAGTTCGACCCCGATCAGTATGCCGATGGCGTTACGTTTGGTCAGCAGCGTGGCCACCCCAGCCGCGGCAACCAAGGCCGACAGTATCAAAAAATGCGTGAGGTTGATCGGCATCAATAGGTTCATCAATCATTCACCGTTCCCGCCGACGAGCTAAAAATGCCGCTGCAATCATCACCACCAGCAGCAACACCGCAGCCACCTCAAAGGGCACCAGGTACGTCGATAACAAACTGTAACCAATCGCCTGCACCGAACTGTAACCCGGCGAACCCGGCGATAAAACCAACTCATCCCCCAGCGATCGACTGGTCGATTGCACAATCACCGGGGTGAAAAACGTGGACACCAGCAACACCGCTGCAATGAGCACCGCCATGGCCAGGGCAAGCAATCGTTCGCCCCATGAAATGGTCATGCCCGCACGCGGGTTGCGGGCGGTCAGCATCACCCCGAACACAATCAAAATCAGCGTGCCCCCGGCATACACAATCAGTTGCACCGCCGCTAAAAATTCCGCGTCCAACAAAAAATAAAGCCCTGCCACCCCCGCCAGGGTCAGCAGCAGGTACACCGCCATGCGCACGATGTTCTGACTCCAGACAATCGCCCAGGCCGAGAGCACCGTGAGCGTGGCGCAGGCATAAAACAAAAAGGCTGCCAGGGCCTGTGCCGAGGTGGGTTGGGTGGCCAACATCATCGCGGAAAGATACCGGTCGGCACGAACATGGTCAAACCATGTCTGCGTAAAGAGGTGGTCGAGTGGTCGAGTGACGGAAACCAAGCCAAGGACGAGGAACGCAGTGACGAGGACTTGGGTATTCGACGAAAGTGGTCGAGTAATGATCTTTGTCTTCACGCCTGAGCTTCGCCGTCGGGCGAAGCTCAGGATGGTTTGCCGGTTACCACAAGTCAAGTTCAATCAATTCAGAATACCCGAGTCCTCAGCCTCCCCCGGGGGTCGGCTTCGTCCTCGGTTTGGTATATTCGAAATTCAAAATTCGAAATTCGAAATTTCCTACAATTTCCACTGCCAGCGTTTGCGATACGCCAGTTCCGCAAGCCCCCATAACAGCAACACAAACCCGATCGTAAACGCCCACGACCCCGTCGCTGCGCCCCAATAAGCCTGAAACTGTGCCACCAGCCAGTGGGTGAAAAACATGCTTTTGCCGTCGTCAATTGTCACCTTGGGCATGTTGAACACCCAAATTTTGATCATGAGCGACGCAAAATAAACCCCGATCGCGTTGTAACCAAACACCACCAGCGGTCGATTCCACCCGCCGACCTTCCGCCCATCGTCCACCCACCCGTGCAGCAGGGCAATCACCAGCGTTGCGACACCAGCCGTGTAAAGCAAATAACTGCTCGTCCACACCGGCTTATTAAAACCCTGATCAAAAGCCCACACCAGGCCTGCCACCGTCAGCATTGCGCCGAATATCACCATTTTTCGCAAGCGCACCGTTTTGCTGATCGACGCATTCATTAACAACGTGCCCAGCCAGGTGCCCAGCACAATTGTCGCAGCGGTGGGCGGCACGCTCAGCATCCCCCGCAGCGAAAACCGTACATACCCATCGCCCACCCATTCCACCGGCGGCCAGGCACCCCACACCTTGTAACCCCCGATCGTCCAACTGTTGTAAATCGTCGTCAGCGCGTTGTGCTTGCCCGTAAGTGTCCCCGGTTCAACGCCCGGTATCGGATAAAACCGAATCAGTGCCCAGTGACCCACCAATAACAACGCCGCCACCGCCAACCGCCCCCGCATCGGCAGCAAACAAATAACCCGCGCTACCAGATACGCCACGCCCAGCAGTTGCAGCACATTCATGCCCAGCACAAAACGCAACTTCGCCTGCGCATCGCTGCTGTGGTGGTAGTACAAAATCGGCAATGAAATGTCCCACACGACCCACCCCAGCACCACCAGCATCATCGACCGTTGCACGATGTGCCGCCATTCAAAAAAAGTGCTGTGCCCTCGCCGTGCTGAGGCCGCCTGTGAAAAGGGAATTGCCACGCCCATGATGAACAAAAACCAGGGCATGATGAAATCCGCCAGCGTGCAATGCGTCAGCAGCGGCATTCGCCCAAAATGCTCGATCAGTGCATACCAACCCTGCGTTTGACTCAAACCATTCCACCAGCTCATCCAATCGCTGGCGAAGCTGTTGGGTAAAAAATTGGGGTGTTTGAACCAGTGCGGCACGACCTTGGCGTCACCCAAATTGTTGACCACCAGCATCAGCCAGATCACCAGCCCGCGAAACACATCCAGTGAAAGCAACCGGGTGATCTGCCCTGATGATGCCTGCAAAACGACGGGGGTAGGTGATGGGTGCATAAGTCACCAAGCCCATAACATGGATGACTACATGATATGGCGATATGGCGATATGGCGAATTGGTCGATTTGAAGCGTGGTGATGTAATGGCCATTGCATCTGTCACGCCTGAACTTCACAAGCGTGTGAATCACACACGCTTGTGAAGTTCAGGATTGCCTTCTGATGAGGGTGAGCTTGATGAAAACCATCCTGAGCTTCGTCGCGGCGACGAAGCTCAGGCGTGATTCTGAAAAGTACGATCATGGTGCCGACATTACTTCACCTTTTCTTCCAGCCAGCGCAACAGCAAACGCACACCAAAACCGGTTGGGCCGGGCGGGTACAGGTTGCCGGCGCGAGCAAAGTCGGACACCCCGGCAATGTCCAAATGTGCCCAACCATCCGTCGGCGGATTGCTCATCGCATCGCCGGTTCCGTCCGCACTCACAAAATACGATATAAACGCTGCCCCCGTGCAAGGCGAACCTTCGCGTCCCGCAGCGTTGACAATGTCGCCATGCGTGCCCTTGATCTGCTGGCGATACTCTTCCCACAACGGCAGCGGCCAAAGGCGTTCCCCCGACGCTGCCCCAGCCTGTTGCAATCGATCACGCAATGAATCGTGGGTGGTGAACATGCCCGCCACATGCGTGCCCAACCCGACCACCACGCCCCCGGTGAGCGTCGCCAGGTCCACCGCCACCCTCGGCTGATAGGTTTTGCAACCCCACGCCAGGGCGTCGGCCAGTATCAATCGACCCTCGGCATCGGTGTTGGTCACTTCAATGGTCACGCCGTTGCAAGCCCGCAGTATGTCGGCAGGGCGGTAGGCTGTCGGGCCGACCATATTCTCCGCACAGGGCACCAATCCCACCACATGACCCGGGTATTTGAGCTGCGCCAAGGCGTGCATCACCCCCAGCACCACCATGCCCCCGCACTTGTCATATTTCATCGCCGGCATGCTCTCCGCTGGCTTGAGTGAGTAACCCCCGGTGTCAAAGGTCACCGCTTTACCCACCAGCAGCACCGGCTTGTTGCTTGCCTTTTGGCCCCTGGTTGAGTCAGTGCCTTTCCATTCCAACACGATCAGACAAGGCGGCGTTGAACCCGCACCACCGACCGCCAGTAGTGCGTTCATGCCCAGTTTTCGTAAAGCTTTTGCATCGAGGATGCGACATGACAAACCGACCTTGCGGGCCATGCTGCGCACCTGTTGCGCCAGAAATTGTGGGTTGGCGATGTTGGGCGGCGTGGCGGCGAGTCTGCGCGCCAGGTCCACCGAAGGCACGATCGTCAGGGCACGCGTCAACCCTTCCACAAAGGGCTTGTCCATATCGACGGTCAACACCACCGGGCTGCCCGGTTGCATCGCCTTAGCTTGAGTCGATGATTTGGTTTGATCGCTCGAACTATTTTTGCCTGCGGCACCCTTGAACTGTTTGAACTCAAACCGACCCAGCCCCAGGCCATCACCGATCAGCCGACCTATTTGCTCGGCAGTGAATTGCGTTTGAACCGTATGGGTTAAATCGTCGGGCAAACGAATCGCCAATGAACTGATCCCCGCGTTCAAGGCCGCCTGTGCCAACTTCGCCCCGGCCAACAGCCAGGTTCCCGCATCGAGTTTGGCAACCTCACCCAGGCCCACCACCCACACCCGGTCACAGCCCTTGTCGGGGTAAAGCGTGCTGATCGTGCCGCGTTCTCCGGTGAACTCTTTGCGTTTCAAAAAAACGGTGATCGCAGTTCGGGTCGGTTCATCGAGTTTTTTCAAGAGTGCCCCGACCGACAGCGGCGTACTACGCATCGGCAGCAACACCGCCAGGGCTTGCGGATGGGTTACCGACGCACAGCGCAACGATAAAGGCATGATGGGTTCCTTCATGGGTCACAACAGCATACTAAAAGGTGCCGGGGTCATCGGCACGGTGATGATGCAACACCATGACATGCCCGACCGCACCACTTTCAGTCACCATGATTTTTTCATGGCAAGCGATCGGGTAAGGTCCGTTCCAATCGCATCAAACCGACCAACTGCCCTTGCCAGACAAGGGTCAACGACGCTTGTTCTGCCAGTTGCGGCGCGATGAGCAGGTGCTTTTCCAACATGGGCGGATTCAAATGCCCGCTGGCAACGTACACCTGTCCACCACTTTGGCTGTGTGTCCGCGTCACGGCCTCATGCAGTTCGGGGGTCACCTGTATCACGCGCGGCCATCCTTCGGCGAGCAACGCATTAACGAAAGTGCGTCCTTGCATACGCCGGTTCACTTCGATGATCGAATCGTACAACAGCAAATCATCCGGGCCGACCTGCTGCCCGATGGCCTTGAGCAGACCATGAATATCCGCTACGCGAAAATCGTGCTGTCGTGTTTCAAGTGATACCAGCACAGTACCGATCAATGCGATCATCACCGCCATCGATTGCCGGCGTATATCGTGCCAGGGCACCGACAGCGTTTTTGTACTTTCCATCGAGGCGTCACTGCCAGGCAGGCCAGCATCCGATCCAATCGTTGATTTTTTCACACGTTGCTCGACTCGATCCCGCCAAAGCCCCCATAGGCCCAGCGGCAGTGCGAGTTGGCACAACAAACCAATCACCACCATCGGCAGATTCACGCGCATTCCTAACGGCCACTTGCCCAGCAGGTTGGCGATCAGAGTCATCACCACCACCATGGCCGCCGCCAGCGCCGAGGTGCGTTCACGTTTGAACCATAATCCCCAACCCACGATCGCCACGGGTAACCAGGCATCTTTCATCAACGCCAGGCTCGGATAGGTGTACCAGGCTTCCGCCAGCAACTGATTACCCATGCGGTAAGCCGTTGACAACAAGGTCAGATCACGAGGCAGATATTCCGTTTGCCAATAATCATGCAAATGGTCTGCGTTCGCCAGATGTCGGGTGTACGTCAGGTAAACGATCAATCCCAGCGAGCCTATGAAGCCAATACTGGCCAGTAGCGCGATCCATTCACGTTGCCGTCGCTGCCATGCCAGATAAAACAACAGCAACAGCCCCGTGCCCGCCACGGCAAACCAGCCCGCAAACGTCAGCAGCATTGCGGCCATCGACAACAACACCCACAGCATCGCTACCCGTTGATTTTTCGTCTGTATCCAACTCGAGGCTGCGATGATTAAACTCAGAGTCAGCGCCACCTCGATCATGTACTGTTTGATTTCGATGGTGTAACGTTGCAACAACGGACTGACAAGCAGCAAGCCTGCTGCGGCAAACCCCATCGAACGATTGCGTCCAACCCAATCAGCCGCCAATCGACCCGCCAGCAGCAACACGACTGCTCCCGCAAGTATCGATGCCAAACGATACCGCCAGGGTTGCACCGCCCAGGGTTCGATCAGGTGCATCAGGGCCATGTAACCCACCGCAGCGGGTTGTTGCTGCTCCAGGGTGGTGCGCAAGGTGTCGCCCAATGTCGGTTGCATGGCGAAATCGACCACCCATGATTCGTCATACCAGATTGGTCGATCACGATGCACCACCGCCACCACGCACAGGGCCGACCACCACAATGCAACAATCAGCCCTGTCGCAAGCTGGTCTAGTTGTCGTAACGGTTTGAAAATCATGGGTGCAATCGCCACTGTATACAGCCGGTCGCCTCGCCACACAACCATGCACAAGGGTGACAGGTAAATGTAGCCTCAACCGCACAGTATTGCGTCATCGATCTTGTGCCATTCAACCTCGTTTTGGCGCATGAAAAAACCCCGACGAATCGGGGCTTTTGTTCAAGTGGAGGTGAGGGGAGTTGAACCCCTGACCTCTTCCATGCCATGGAAGCGCTCTCCCAACTGAGCTACACCCCCAATATCCACTTGGGCCATCATTATAAAGATCGGCTGACCAACCGGCAACTTGAATCAATCCTTCAACTTTGCTTCCGTCTGCCACGATTGCACATACTGCCGGGGGGTCATGCCGCAATCATGGCGGAAACGCGTTGCCAGATGCTGACTGGAGGCAAACCCAAGCCGCATCGCCACCCGTGTCACGCTTTGGCCCTGTCGCAATAAGGCCTTAGCGGCAAGCAACTTTTTTCGCAGCAAATACTCACGCGGCGACATGCCCACTTCACGATGAAAGTGCAGCCGATACCGTGTCGTGGACAACCCCACGGTTTGCGCCAGTGCCTCCACCTTTAAGCGGCAATCCTTGTCCGCGTCGATCAATTCCAGGGACCGTGCCACCTTGGGGGAATATCGGTTGCGACGTTGCACATCTTCTCGTTGCTGAGCCTGATGCGAACGCATCGTCAGCACCAGCAGTTGATGCAACAGTGAGCGAACCAGCATCGGTGACAATGGCGATGGGCTGACGTGTTCATCGAGCAGTTGTGCAAAAATAGTTTGCACGCCTGGCGCAGCGTTGAACCGACGCGGATGCAAAGCCGACAACCCTTTTTGCAATTCCAGCGTCTGTCTGCGATTCAAACCGGGTAACGTACCGGCTTTGTTGCTGCGCAGTTGTGCCCAGTAAAGGGTGCAGGGGTTCATGATGGTGCCGATGCCGCCATGGGTTTCACCTGGAAAGGTGATGTACATCTGCCCCGGGCCGACTTCCCACACTTCATCGCCCGCCCACCAATCGACGGTTCCCTGCACGATCAGACAGAGTTCGTAACTGTCAGCATGGGTATGCGCACTCAGGTGACCGGGGGTGGCACGTGGAAAGCGTGACCAGCCGACCATCGCCAACTCCGGCACCAGGGTGTGCGGTGTTTGAAAAGTCTGACGTTCAGGTTGAATCATCCCCGCCATACCCATATCCCGTTGTTGCTGTGTCTTTGGGTTGACACTTCAAAGATTGACGCCCGGTGCTTTTGCATCACAGTTGAATAATTGACGCCCAGGGCTTTAGCAACGGATTTTTTTATGAATGAATCATAAGCGATCACGCCCAACCGCAACGCTAAAAGACGATACCAGATGCGACTCGGCACGACAGGCGGGGGTCTGGAAATGGTCGCAAAACATGCGGGGGCGGGGGCAAAAATGTGAAGCCTTACCCGAAAAAAAACGCCCTTTGCGACACCATGCCACGGGCGCAACGGGAGAACGGAGAGGGCGGGATTCGAACCCGCGATACAGAGTGATACCCCGTATAACGGTTTAGCAAACCGTCGCCTTCAGCCGCTCGGCCACCTCTCCAGCGACGAACTGCTATCGTGGCAGACATTGCGTCTGCTGTCAAATGGTTTTCTTTTTTGATGCACACGCAATCACCAGATGCGACAAGTCGCGGCGCTAACCACCCATTACGGTTCTGTCACTTGGCGACTTGACCCCTTCTTCCACCGACCAACCGACCAACCGATTCACCAAACCATACCCAGGCCCTGGGTCGCTGCGGCGACCTGGTTCCCGGCCTCTGTTCAAATTCGAAATTCGACATACCACCTCGGTTACCATGCTCATTCATCATGAAGCAACAGCCCATCATGATCGGCCTGGATGTAGGGACGACCGGTTGCAAAGCCGTGGCCGTCGATGCCCGTTTGCGCCTGGTCGCGGTGACCGGGGCGACCTACCCGATGCACGCAACGCAAGCGGATCGCGCCGAGCAAGACCTTGGCGAAGTCTGGCGGGGCTGCCTGCGCTGTTTGCGTGAGTTGGCCGAGCAGTTGGGTCATCGAAACATGGCGGGGTTGGCACTCAGTGGTGCGATGCATAGTTTATTGGCCGTCGATGAATACGACCAAGCGTTGATGTGTGCCTGGACCTGGGCTGATGCACGCAGTGCCGCCAGTGCGCAGCAACTACGTGATAGTGATCATGGATTGGCGTTGTATCAACAAACCGGTTGCCCGGTGCAGACGATGTATCACCCAGCCCGGCTGCACTGGTTGCAACGTCATGAAAAAAAACTGTGGCGACAAAAACCGATGTGGGTCGGCATCAAAGACGCGATATTGCATGAGTTGACCGGTCGATGGGTGACTGATGTGTCGATTGCCTCCGCCACGGGGCTGCTTGATTTGCAAACCCGCCGATGGAACGAGCAGGTTTTGCAACGATTGTCAGTCGGTGAAAAGCAGTTACCCGAACTGGTTTGGCCGACGACATTGGTGGGGGGCTTGTCAGCAAAAGTTGCCAAGTTGGTCGGTTTACCGACGGGTTTGCCGGTGGTGGCGGGGGGCAGTGATGGGGCCATGGCCAACGTCGGAGCGGGGGCGGTAGAGGGGGGCGAAATCGTGGTCACGGTGGGCACGACTGGTGCGGTGCGGCGCATCACGACGCAACCAATACTCGA
>CAYRTH010000035.1:0-2089 GCA_964427135.1 uncultured Phycisphaeraceae bacterium | reverse complement strand
TCCGCTGGCACGCAGTTGGTGTTACGTGTTGGATGACAAGCATTACCTTTCCGGCGGCGCGATCAACAACGGCGGACTCACCCTGCAATGGATTCACGACCGCTTGTTTGCCCACCATGGCGGCTATGAAGCACTGTTTATCGAAGCAGGAAAAATCGCCCCCGGTTGTGATGGGTTGATGCTGCTGCCCTATTTCACCGGCGAGCGATGCCCGCATTGGAACCCGCAGTTGCGTGCAAGTTGGGTCGGCTTGTCACTGGCGCATCAGCGCGGACACATGGCTCGTGCAGGTTTGGAAGCGGTGGCCTTCTGCGTGCGCGATGTGTGGGACCTGATCACTTCCGACCGATCGCGCCCCAAACTTTTACGACTCACCGGCGGCATCACCAGGTCACCCCTTTGGTGTCAGATCATGGCCGACATACTGAGTGTCACCATCGCCCCGTTGGAAGCAGCCGACGCCTCAGCCATCGGCGCTGCAATGATGGGTTGGGTGGCGGTGCATCCGACCGATTCATTCAAATCAATCGCCCATCATGTTCGGCTGCCGGGCAAACGCTATCGCCCCAACCCCCGGCGCAAGCGTGTGTACGAACAACTGCATGATCAGTTTGTGGCACTGGGTCAGCGTATGAACCAAGTCAACCCGTGAAGTGATCAACGGATCAAAATACTGAACCGCGGGTTTCCACCCGCGGCTATGAAGAATGAGTATTCGCCGATACCACGCCTGAACTTCACGTCGCCGTGAAGTTCAGGATGGTTTTGTTGCAAAATGTCAATAAAAAAATCCTGATCTTCATTGAAGACAATGAAGATCAGGCGTGAAAGAGTCATGTATTGATCGTCGTTGGTCGCACTGGACCATGAAGATCGGGCGTGAAATCAATCAATCGAACTCAGCCGCTCCCTCACCGATCGCGTGCGGGAATGGGCACATTGTGCCCGGCATCGACCAGGGTGCGTTCACGCTGCGCGAAATCCAGGTCCGACTCGACCATCATTTTCACCAGTTCATCAAAACTGACGCGCGGCTGCCAACCGAGCAATTTTTTCGCCTTGGTCGGATCGCCCAGCAGTACTTCCACTTCCGCCGGTCGGAAATAACGCGGGTCGATTTCCACAAAATCCTTGTGGTCCAACCCAACCTGACCGAACGCCTTTTCACAGAACTGGCGCACCGAATAAGTTTCACCCGTGGCAATCACGTAATCATCGGGTTTGTCCTGTTGCAGCATCATCCACATGGCTTCGACGTAGTCGCCGGCAAAACCCCAGTCGCGTTTGGAATCAAGGTTCCCCAGGTAAAGTTTTTTCTGCAGGCCGACTTTGATGCGACCAACCGCGCGGGTGATTTTGCGGGTGACAAAGGTTTCACCGCGCCGGGGGCTTTCGTGATTAAATAAAATACCGCAGGAGTTGTGCATCCCATACGATTCCCGAAAGTTGACGGTGATCCAATGGGCGTACAACTTGGCGACAGCGTAGGGCGAGCGGGGGTGGAAGGGAGTGGTTTCACTTTGCGGTGCGGTGCCGGGCATCCCACCGTATTGCTCGGAACTGGAGGCTTGGTAGTAACGAATCTGATAGCCGGTCTGGTCCTGGTATTCACGCACCGCGTCCAAAATTTTCAGGGCACCAAACCCGGTGGCATCAGCGGTGTAAGCGGGTTGGTCGAAACTCACCCGTACATGGCTTTGAGCGCCAAGGTTGTAAACCTCGGTGGGTTTGACCGTGCGCAGCAGCCGGGAGAGACAATTGGCGTCGGTCAGGTCGGCATAATGTAAAAACAGTTTGGCATCGGGCGAATGCGGATCACGGTACAGGTGCTCGATGCGATCGGTGTTGAAGGAACTGCTGCGGCGAATCAGGCCGTGCACCTCATAACCTTTTTTCAAAAGGAACTCAGCCAGGTACGAGCCGTCTTGTCCGGTGATGCCGGTGATCATGGCGCGTCGCGGATTCATGCCAAAGCCTCCATATGCGGGTGACAGTTCAACGGGGCATCATACTATCGACCAGTGGCGGGTGTTGGATGAGGGTTTGATGAAAGATGTTGAAGCTGGGACCGCGACTTTTCTCTGGTCGG
>CAYRTH010000034.1:13623-24641 GCA_964427135.1 uncultured Phycisphaeraceae bacterium | reverse complement strand
TTGTATGATCGGCTTATTGGGTGTCATTTTCAGCTCACGCACAATGTTGAACTGCTCATCCAACTGTTGTAAATGTTCATCCGCCAGTTGCGGACTGATGCAGGCCACCACCATCAGTAACCAGGCGATTTCGAGCACTTCTTTCGAGAAAAAGAAACTATCCACCAGAAAGATCAACAAGCTGGCTTGTACCCCCATCATCAGGTTGGCATGCCAGCGGTTCTGGTGCAGGGCTTCTTCCATTTTGTCGGGGTCGATCGTCGGCTTGTCGTTGGCATGTCGGGTGTGACGATGGCCGGATGGGTTTTCCTGTTCAAGGTTCCAGTCCTGCAATGCCTTGCGACTGCGACCAGCCGAGTAAAGCGACAAACCGGCGATGGTCATGTACACAATCAAAGCGGGGATGCCGCTGTCGGCGGCGATTTGCAGATACAAATTGTGAATCGTGCGACCGACCGTATCGGCTCCGTAATTGTGGCTGTAGATGTTGGAGTTGCGCAGCCCCATGCCCACCAGCGGGTGGTCGGCGATCATCTGCACCGCCCCAGCCCAGGTGTCCAGTCGTGCCTGAATGCTTGAGTCCATCTTTTCATCGTGGATCGACGCAAATCGATCACGCACCGCAGGACCGGCCATCATCAGCACCACCAGCACGATCACCGGTGCAAGAATAAAAGCCTGATACCGTGGCCGATGTCGCCAGAGAATCCACGCGCCGACCACTGCGGCGCTGAGCATGGCCCCGCGTGAGTATGCCAGCATGATGCTGTGCACCAACAGTACGCCCAGGCCAGCACAGGCCAGTTTCATCCATAAGGGCCTGACCGAGATACCCACCGCATACATGAGCGGAATGCCCATGGCCATGATCATCGCCACACCGTTGTTATCCAGTGCACCCAGCCCATAAAACAAAAGGTCCATGCGATGTTCGGTGATGTACAGAATGTTAAAGTGCCAGGCCAGATAGCCCAGCGCGAAGGTGATCATCAAAACCATCCAGCGCAAGCGATCGATGTTGTCGGTGAGTATCGTCACCAGCAGTGCCATGATGAGTGTTTTGACTGTCACATCAAACCAATAACCTGCGATGCGACTGTCATAGGCAAGCAGGTAGCTGATGGTGATTAAGCCTGCGTACAACAGTATCAACGGAATGACCGTATTCAGTCGCGCGCTGTTCATCACCTTGCGCAGGTTCAGCATCACTGCGACCAGGGCAATCGCAGCGGCGTACATCGACCAGCGAATGCCCGGTGGCAAGGCCCACTCCCACAAAAACTGTGGTTGAAGAATGGAAAAAAGGTAATACGGCAGCAGCCCCCAGAATGGGTGAAAGAACGAGGCCCAAAGGCTCGCTCCCAATACGCCGATCATGAATAACATCTGTTTCAAACCTGTGCTCCATCCTTTTCCCACATCGAAGACGATCAACATCGTCACGATAAAAATGAGAAATTGCTTCATGCCGCGAGTCCTTTTCCGGACCCCACACCCTGTTTTGAATTCGAACCTGTGTACCGTCCGCTCTGCCAAAGCCATTGCATTCGCACATCGACCCCAGCCTTCCAACCGTCGCGAGCAAGCACCCATTGCCGGGCGCTCTGACCCAATTGCGAAGCTTTGTCTGGCGATGTCCACAACTCATGCACAGCGGTTACCCATTGCGTTGCCGTCGTGGCCAGTTGCCAGGGTTGCGGGTCGTCTGCCACGCAACCGCGTACCGTGTTGGGGCTGGCCACGATTGGCATGCCCATGGCGGCGGCTTCCAGCAGCTTGTTTTTGATGCCGCTGCCGCTGCGCACCGGCAGCACCACCAGCGAACTCGACCACACATGGGGGCGAATGTCCGCTGCATCGGCGATGAGTTGTGAGCCGGGGGTACGCTCCAACAGCGACCGTATTTCACTACCGGGCGCACGACCGATCACGCGCCATTTTGCCTGTGGGTATAACGCGTAAACTTTGGGCCAAATGTCACAGGCAAACCATTGCACTGCTTCAACATTGGGGGCAAAGTCCAACCGACCCCAAAACACTGCGGTTTGTTTTTCAGGGGTGTCATCGACCGGGTGAAAGTAAACATGATCGACCCCGTTGGGGCAGACCATCACATCCTTCATGCCTGTCACCTTGCGGAACATCGCCGCATCGTCGTCGGCCACCAGCACCGCAGCATCGATGATGCGACTGCAAAATCGTTCATACAACGCCAACTGCACCGCTTCGCGTATTGTTTGCAGTCGTTTTTTGAGCGAACCGGGTTGTTTGAGCATCGACCCGTGAAACAATAATTTTTCATCGGCTGCCAACCAAACTTTACTGATATGCCTGGGTAACCGGGTCATCCACAAAGGCGTTTGGAGCCCGCAACCCTCGACATATTCGGGCTGATATTCATCGGCAATGCGTGCCACCTTTTCCGCGATGGCCGGGTCGTTGCCGAAAAATCGATTCCATCGTCCCTCAGCGTTCATGATGAATGTGTTTGTGAGGGTCTGTGGCTTGTCTGTTTTTTCATTTCGAAATTCGAAATTCGAAATTCGAAATCGATCATCACCATGCTGCATAACCCTACGAAATACACCGCCATTTACAGTTGTTACACCCACCCGTCCAATAAGCGGCCATGTTGTCATTTGCGCCGGGTTGGGGTCATCACGCAACACCAGTAAAACCTCATGCCCTTGTTGCAGCATGCACGTCATCAGATGATGCGCGTTAATTTGCCGACCGCCGTGCAGCGGCCAGGGCAATGTCGGAGCCAGAATCATGCAGCGCATGGTGATCACGGGCGTTTTATGCAGCCCGGCTCCGTGTTGACGTTGAAGTCGAACTGGCTTTTATGCTTTGAATCATTTCGTCGGTCATGGCACTGCCGACTTGCAGCCAGTGTTGCACACGTTCTTCCGCATTGCCGATGAGGGTGAGCATCGCGCCCTGTTCACCCGCTTCCACACAAGGGGTTTGTTGCGGTTTGTGAATCGACAAAAAGCGTTTACCAAGACCCAGTGCCGCCGCCTCAGCCGATCCCCCAGCACAAAACAGCAGGTTGGCGCAATCAAGTGCCGCCAGGTAGCCGCGCGGGTCGTCTTCAAGTCGAGGCTGATAAACCCGTGTTTGATTGTTGAGCCTTGAACTGGTTTGCAAAGCTTCGATCAACTGCGACCATGATCGATGTGAATAGGTTGCGTCTGCCTGCATCGGTGCCAGCATCAACCATTGCATGTCCGGGTGTTGTGACATGAGCGCCATCAAACCCGTCAGCAGCGCATCGCCGGATTCATCAGCATCGGTGAGGGCAGACAACAAACTCGCATCCAGCGCCACGGCCGGGTTGCCGGGTGCAAAACCCTGCACTGCCAAGCACATCATCATTTGGTCGCGGCGCTCGGTGTCCACCGGCAACATCAGCCGATCACCCCGCCAGTCCAACCCCAGCGCCAGGTAGGTCCGTTTCATGTATGACAGGGCGATCGTGTCTTGAAAATCCGATTCTGTCAGTAACCAGGGCATCAGAACTGCCGCCTCGTTGGACAGCGGTATCGGTAGCCCCGATGAGCACAACCCGATCCCCCAGCGGCGATGCGCAAAAATCGCCATTTGTAAGGCGCACAGGTTCACATCCATGTCAAGGTTGATGGTCAGTTCGAACTGTTCTTGCGCCAGCCGAAATGCTGTCATCGCGTCCATCGGCAGTACCCGGTCCAACCAGGGGTGATCCGATAACAGGCTGATGCCTTGCAAACCGGTGACCAGGGTGATGTGCGCATCACGGAAACGCCTTCGTAACTCCGGCAGTACCACCAACGATGCCAATAACTCATCCAGCGGCCCGTTTTTGAGCACACAAACCCTCGGCCCCATCGGTTGATAGTGCGGGCATTGGGCACAACTGCGTTGATGCTTGCATGGCCCAGTGCCCAGGTAATGACGGCAATCGATGGCCGCCAACCCGGTGAACTTGCCGGTGCTGCGGGCACGCATCGACCCGGAAGGTCGCTGGTTGAATTGGTGACAAGCCTGCGTCATCCGACTTTTCCTTAAGCGCAGCAACACTGCTACCAACGTTATCGTCGGCATAATCGGCAGAGGGGTTCAGTGCCCTGCGGTTATTCAGTCTCAGTGGATGCCGCTTCGGGTCATCGTGCATCGAGTAACCCGTAGTGAGGCCCGATAAATGTGCGTGAACATTATCAACGACCCCGGTCCCTAACATGCCTTGGTATGGATGTTCGGTTACGATTGTTTGTATGGAAGGATCCAATTACCCCATGCAGCGACTCAGACGATTGCGACGCTCGGCCGGGTTGCGCAACGCCTTGGCCGATGTCACCCTTGATGTCGGTGATTTGATTTACCCCTTGTTCGTCACCGATGCGACCGAGGCAAAACCGGTGACTTCGATGCCCGGAGTGTCGCAGTTGCCGGTGAAAGACGCCCTGCGCACGATTCGTAAATTGGCTGGCAAAGGGGTGTCGCAATTTTTATTGTTTGGTGTCACACCTTCGGCAAAGAAAGATGCAAAAGGCAGCTTCGCCCGTGCCAAGGAAGCACCGGTCAATCGGTTATTGGCTGAGGTGCGCAGTGCCGGGTTGGAGGTTGTGATGTATGCGGACCTGTGTTTGTGCGAATACACCGAACATGGTCATTGCGGTGTGTTATCAGAAGGCGAAAGTCTGAAAAAACACGAACATGTTTCGGTGAATGTCGATAACGATGCGACACTGGGGCAGTATGCACTTGCAGCCGTGGCGCAGGCCAAAGCCGGGGCGGATGTGCTGGCCCCGTCGGGCATGATGGATGGACAGGTGCAGGTGATTCGCGGGGCGCTGGATGATGCGGGTTTTCAGCACGTCGCCATCATGGCTTACAGTGTGAAATACGCATCGAGTTTGTATGGGCCGTTCCGTGAAGCGGGCGAAGGGGGCATGAAGTTCGGTGATCGGCGGGGGTATCAAATGGATTATCGCCGCAGCAGGGAATGGCGCAGTGAAGTTGAAGCGGACATCGCGCAGGGGGCGGATATGGTGATGGTCAAGCCCGCAGGAGCGTATTTGGATATTGTTCGTCAGGTGCGTGATGCGGTGAGTGTGCCCGTGGCGGCGTATCAGGTGAGCGGTGAATATGCGATGCTTCAGGCGGCAGCACAGCAAGGTTGGTTGGAACTTAAACCCACGGTGCTGGAAACGACCTATGCGATACGACGGGCCGGGGCGGACCTGGTGATCAGTTACTTTGCCCCGCAGTTGGCGGAGTGGCTGGGGGAAGAGTGATTTCGAATCGCGGATTGCGAATTTCGAATTTATAAACAAGCCGAGGACGAGACCGATAGGTCGAGGACTCGGGTATTCGAAGAAGTGGTCAAATCAAGGATAATCAAAATATACCCGTGGCCTCGTCGCCACCACCCACGGTGGTGTCGCCTCGTACCCGGCTGGGTGATTGGAGCAGCTTGTGTTCCCCAATTTACGACAACGTTTGATGTTGCTGGCTGCATGTGGTTTGGGTGGGTGGTGGTACACCCGTGCGGGCGATTTATTGCAGTCCCTCGATGGCGGCAACGGGTACTCATTATGGTTTGCGTTCGGTGGGCCGTCGTCAGCCACCATGATGTTGTTATTGATCGGTTTGCCGGTGATGGTGATGAGCACGCTGATCAGTGTGGGCGGCCATTTGCTGTCGGGGTTGTTCGTGGTGGCGATGAGTTGGCTGGTGCTTTCGGCGCAGGGCGGACCGATGGATGGGTGGTTGCTTTACGCCCAACAGCCGACGGACTATCGCGGCTTGATTTTCGAATCACTGGTGTGGGCGGCGCTGATCGTGGTACTGGCACTGTTGATGCAATGGGGGCGAAACCTATTACGACAAAGGTGGCCCAGCCTGGCTGCCAATGATCATTTTGGGGTTGATCATCGATTGCGTTTGCCCGGGGCGCAGGCTTGGGGGGCGGGGTTGGTGTGTGCGGTGGTGGGGGCGGTGGTCAGTTACGTACTGATTCGCACCAGTGACAGCGGTCAGGTGATCGGTTCATTGCTGTTGGCTTTTGCTTTGGGCGGATTGGCAGCCCAGTTATTGTTTCCGCAAAACAAAAATGCACTGATCGTTTTGGCGGCACCGATGCTGGTTTCAGCCGGGGTTTATGGGTATGTGTTGTGGCAATACCAGCTTGAAGAGCAGTTGCTTTCAGCATGGTATCGCGGCAGGCTCATCGGACCGGCCCTGGCATTACCCATGCACTTTGCGGGCGCAGGTATGGCCGGCGCGATCATCGGCATCGGTTGGGGTCAGGGCTTGCAGGTCGATGGTTCGGTGGATAAACCTAGTGAGGGTGCCGATGTGAAACCAACGGATCAACCCGCAGGCAGGGATAGTAATACAGCGCCCAGTGCATGAAAACAGCAGTGATCGACTTCACGACACAGTGCCCCCGCGGAGTGCAATGAAACAGCTTTGGAGCAAAATTGAAAAGGCCATGGCTGGACCAGCGGCAGGGGGCTGGGCGTTGGTGATCGTGGCGGGGTTGATTGGGGCATTGGCGGCGCTGGTGGCGGTGGCATTTGATGCACTGGTACGACTGTCGGAAGGTTTTTTCTTTGGCCGAGTCGCCAATCACGAATTTGATGGCTGGAAGATTTTGGTATTGATACCGCTGCCGGCGTTGGGCGGGTTGGCGGTGGGGTTGATCACTTATTACATGGTCAAGGCGCCGCCGGGGCACGGCATCCCCGATGTGATCGAGGCACTGGCGCGGCGCAACGGCACCCTGCGTGCACGCAGCGCCATTTACAAAATGATCACGGCTTCGCTGTCGATCGGTTCGGGGGGGTCGGCGGGGCAGGAAGGCCCGATCGTACACATCGGTTCCGTGGTCGGTTCGTTCGTGGCACGTCATTTGGAAGTGAGCAGGGAACATCGCAATACCCTGGTTGGTTGCGGCGCAGCAGCGGGGTTGGCGGCTTTGTTCAATGCGCCGATTGCGGGGGTGATTTTTGTGCTTGAAGTGATACTTCGAGATTTTTCGATGCGCACGTTTTTGCCGGTGGTGGTCGCAGCGGTCATCGGTGTCGCCACGTCACGCGCCATTCACCCTGAACAGGCGATGTTCAGCGTGCCGGCGGAACTGGCGGCTTACCCATTTGTGATCAAAAAAATCATTCCGTTCATCGGACTGGGCGTCATGTGCGGACTGGTCGGCTGGGCGTTTGCGCGCAGTTATCATGGGTTTGAACACTGGTTCCGGCGATTGAAACTTCACCCTGCTGCTAAACCGGCAATCGGTGGTTTATTGCTGGGCATGATGGGCGTCGTGTTCGTGCTGGGGTTTGGGCGAGGGGTGGGGGGGTATGAACCGCCGGTGTTTTTCGCCAACGGGTACCCGGTGATTCAATGGCTGTTTCACCCGTCCACTTACCTGGGGTTTGATGGCGATGGGAATCAAGTACGACAAGTGACGTTGCTGGTACTTTTGGCGGCAATGGTGTGCAAAATCATCGGCACAGGCTTGACGCTTGGTTCGGGCGGTTCGGGCGGCACTTTTGCGCCAAGTTTGTTCATCGGTGCAACGCTGGGCGGGGCGTTTGGTATCGCCGTACGACACGTGCCGGGCTTTGGCGATGTGATGCCGGCCAACTTTGCGCTGGTGGGCATGGCCGGGGTGCTGGCCGGGGCGGTACATTGTCCGCTGACCGCGTTTTTATTGGTGTTTGAACTGACCAACGATTACAAGCTGATTTTGCCGGTGATGCTCGTGGCTGTGCTTTCGACGACCATCGCCAAGCTGCTGGACCGTGACAGCATTTACACGACGACATTGCGCGAACAGGGCATTCGCGTGGGCGCGATGTCGGACCTGACGGTGTTGCGACGATTGCAGGTCAGCGATGAAATGATCAGCCCGGTGACCGTGATGCGTAGCAGTGAACCGGCGCAACGGCTGCTGGACATGGCGGCCAACATCGGCGGGTCTGAGTACGTTGTGGTGGATGAAAAGGACCAGTATCAGGGCGTGGTACGCAGTGCGGATTTACGATTGGCCCTGATGCAGAAGGAAGCGATACCGTTAATGATTGTCGGTGAATTGTCACGCAATGATTTGCCGACGGTGAAAATGAGCGACAATTTGGAACAGGTGATGGATAAGTTCAACAAGGAGGATGTGACGAGTTTGCCGGTGATCGACGAAGCAACAAAAGTGCTTGGTGTGGTGACGCGAGCGGAACTGATGCGGCATTATTTGAAAGCGTTGGAGGAGGAATGATGCGTTAAAGTTTGGTGATTTATTGAATCAATCACGCCTGAACTTCACGTCCGCGTGAAGTTCAGGATGGTTTTTCAAACGACAACTAACGCCGAGGGCTTCAGCCCCGTATTTCATAGTGAAACATCCGGCCATGAAGGGCACAGCGTCATACACGCCGACGCAAAGCGTCCGCGCTAAACAAATTCAAAATTCGAAAATCGAAATCATCACTTGGGTTGTGCCCAGGGGGCGAAGCTGTCACCGATACCGCTGGCCAGGTAGCCGCCATCGACGACGATGGTGTGACCGTTGACGAAGTTGCCAGCCGGGGCTGACAGGTACACCGCAGCGCCGGCGATTTCGGCACCACTGCCGAAGCGTGCCATGGGGGTGTGTTCAAGGATTCGTCGTCCGCGATCGGTGCCTTCGATCATTTTGCGGTTGATGTCGGTGGGCACAAAGCCGGGGGCAATGGCGTTGGTGCGTATGCCGTATTTGGCCCATTCGTTGGCCAGGCTGCGAGTCAGGCCCAGCACGGCATTTTTAGCGCAGGCGTAGCTGGTAACTTCGACCAGATCGACAAAGCTGGAAATCGATGCGAGGTTGATGATGCAGCCCTTGTGTTGCTCGCGGAACAGGCGACCAGCCGACTGACAGCAGCGCAGGCTGCCAGCCACATGAGTGTCATAAATGCCTTTGAAATCATCGACGTTGAGTTCGAAGGTGGGTTTGCGGAGCATGATGCCTGCGGAGTTGACGAGGATGTGCAGACCGCCGAGCATGTCCACGCATTTTTTCATGGCCCGATCGACGCTTTCAGGGCTGGTCACGTCCAGCGCCACCCCGGCCACCTTGAGGTCATTGGCATCACCGCCCACAGCTTGATTGAGTTCGGCTGCGGCACCTTCGACTTTATCGAGTGTACGTGACCCCACGGCTACCTTGGCGCCATGTTGCGCCAGCGCCAGGGCGATGGCTTTGCCGATGCCCGAGGCTCCGCCGGTGACCAGAGCGACCTGACCGGTGAGGTCAAAGAGGGATGTTGTGATGGGCATGATGATTGGCTCCGCTGGATGGAAGGTTCAGGGAATGAAGGGACGCACCATAACATAATTCGATTACAGAAGTGGTTCGAATATCGAGGCCGGGCTGCGTTCACACCCGGATTTTCAGTACGACCTTGTACACTGGCGAAGGTTTGTCAACGCAGGCGGTGGGCATATGGGCGTCGTGGGGGAAAAGAATGGTCCAGCTACCGGGCGACAGGCGGATCGGTTGACCCAGCAGGGCTGGGGTGGTCAGGTGGGTGGGGGCGAAAAACTGAATATCGCGCTGGGGGTTGTAGGGTTCTTCGGGGATGGGTGTGAGCAGGTTGGCTTGCGCGTGATAAATGATTTCATCGCCGGTGACGATGTATTGAATGTCGATGTAATTGCGATGGGTTTCGAAGCGCAATTGGGCTGCGGGTTTGGTGTCGTAAGTTTGCACCAGGGCGTAAAGGTCGGAGCCTTGCAGTTCATGGCGACCCACGGCGACTTTACCGGGGGTGCTGTCGAATTGACGCAGGTAGTCGAAGGCTTGCGGAAAGCGGGGGTGCAGTTTTTCGTACCAGTGGGCGTGGGTGAGTGTGTCACAAATCATGGTGAACTCGTGTTTGGGGGTGTGATGATGGTCGGATGAATGATGGATTAAGGATAATGGATAATGGATAATGGACAAACCATCATGCCGGTTGATGAATTGATTGTCCATCAAACACCCAAGTCCTCGGTCGCCCCCCCCGGCGGGGCGGCGACCTCGTCCTTGGCTTGATAATGCACTCGACCACTCGACCACTCGACCACTTGGCCACTTGGCCACTTCCATCAATCCGTAAACGGCAGGTTCATGGACGAAAATGATTCGACCAGCTCGGCGGGGGTGGGCGCCAGGGCCTGCATTTCTTCAGGGCGCAGGTAACAGGCTGGGTCGATGCCCATCCAGTCGCCGGTGGCTTGTTCAGCACGGGTGCGCAGATTGCCGTTGCACACGCCCAAATATTGGCACGATTGGCAGCGCTGCGGCAGGTATTCCGTGCGGTCACGCAGTATTTTCAAACGCTGATCAGTCGGGTTGCCCCAAATGGTGCTGAAGGGTTGCTCACGGATGCTGCCACAGTGGTAGTGCCAACTGAACTGGTCGTAATGCACCTGGCCCAGCGGGTCGATGGCTGCAATGAAGTTACCCGACTGGTTGCCGGCTGTACCTTCGAGCCGTTTACGCACATGTTCGAGTCGATCAGGCATGTGTCGCTCGACCCACAGCAATACGAACGCAGCGTCGGCACTGTTACCCACCGTGAGCACCTCCAGCGGTCGGCCTGATTGATGACATTGACGAGTACGGTTGATCAAACGTTCCATCACCAGGCGCGTTTGCGGGCCTGATAAATCCACCCGTGCCAAACCCTGCCCACGACCAGCGTACGCCAGGTGATACAGGCACAGGCGATCCACTTTGTGAGTCAGGCACAGGTCAAACAAACCGTCGAGTTCGGTGTGGTTGAGGGCGTGTACGGTGAAACGCACACCGACTTTCAGGCCACGCTGTTTACAACGGTCGATGGCGGCAAGGGTTTGGTCAAAAGCACCAGGTTGGCCGCGCAGTTTGTCGTGGGTGGCCGCCATACCGTCGAGGCTGATGCCGACGTATTTGAGGCCCAGGTTGGCAAGCCTGTCGGCCATGGCATCGTCGATGAGCAGGCCGTTGGTGGAAAGCGTGGCAGGCAGACCGATTT
>CAYRTH010000034.1:0-13613 GCA_964427135.1 uncultured Phycisphaeraceae bacterium | reverse complement strand
GCATGAGCAATCAGGTCGGGCGTGTCGGGGCGAACAAGGGGTTCACCGCCTGAAAATAACACAGCAGGTACGCCGAATGATTTGAGGTCATCGAGCAGGGCGATGCCCTCGGCATGGGTGAGTTCATTGGGGGCGGGGTTGTCGGATGCGGAGGCGTAACAGTGGACGCACTTGAGGTTGCAGGCTTTGGTGACAGCCCAGACGGTGACGGGTTTGGGGGTTTGGTTGCTGGCGGTGGCATGACCATAACGCAATTTTTCGTTACCAGCGGTTTGGTCGCAGAGCAGATTACTGAGACTGATCACGTTGGACTCCCTGAGCGGAGGCTCGGTGGGGTTGATGAAAGATCAATACCGGATGGTCGTCAAGGTTGTACGATCACCCATGTTCGTACTGGAGCGCAGGCCTTGGTGTTCACAACAGGCCGATCACCCTAGTATGAGTACACCTGACTATTTATCGGTGTTTTACAACCCTGTATTGTAAGAATCATTGCGAACGGTTGCCAAGGTTGGAGATGTTAAAAGACCTGACTCGTCAGTTTGATTTGAGAATGAGTTTCGATGGGGTTAAACAAGTGATCAAGGTGGTGGCTGTGGGGTAGGCGAGCATGGCCCCGGCTACGACATCGCTGGGGTAATGTGCCCCTAAAACCACACGGGCGATACCGACCAGCACGACCATGCCAATGAGCAGGGGGCGCAGTGCGGGATAGTACCGATGCAGGAACACCGCCAAGGTCACCGCGGCGGCGGTGTGACTCGATGGCAACGACCATAAACGAGCAATACCCGATTCACCCAGTTGCCAGGCATGGGTGGTGATCAGTTGCTGCACCCCCTCGATGGTTTGCGGCAGGGGGTAGGTTTGCCAGGGTAACACCAGTGACCATGGGTCAGCCAACACCGGACGCGGTCGGCCAAGGCCCATTTTGAAAAGGTTGCAAAGCAAGGCCACCACGGCGGCGGCGATGAACAAATCCAACAACCGCGCACGTCGAGTCGGGTCGAGTAACCATATGAACAGACTGGTGAGAATCAAGGTCGAAAGGTCGCCGAATTGTTGCAGGGTTTCCAGCGATCGGCGAACATCGCCTGGCAATCGGTCGGTGTGCAAATAATGATGCAAGGTTCCGTCGAAGGGGTAGCACAGAATGAAAGCAGCCGCCCCGAGCAATAAGGATTTCACCCATAAGCGGGTGAGTGAAAAGTCGGCGGAGTTGACGAGGGCAGCGTCGGGCATGGTGTTTGCGGGATGATAACATGGGAATCAAAGTGGTCGAGTGGTCAAGTGGTATGAATGTTTAGCGCGGACGCTTTGCGTCGGCGCAGGTTTTCAGAAACGAGTCATGATCAAACCCTGGCATGAGGAACGACGGGCAGCGATTGATGCGGTGCGACTGGCGGCACGAGCATGTCAGGCGGTGCGCGATCGATTGGTCAGCCCCGGAACAAATCACCCGTCCGAAATTGGACAACAACCATGGTACCGCAACCACGGCAACACCGGCATCATCGCCAAGCAGGATCGCACGCCGGTGACGGTGGCGGATTTTGCGTCACAGGCGATTGTCTGCCGGGTGCTGGGGCAGCGGTTTGCAGGCGATGCGGTGGTGGGGGAGGAAAGCAGCAGCGAATTGCGGCGCGATGATCATGCCCAGGTTCGCGCGTTGGTGGTGCAGCACGTGAGTTGTGAATTTAATCAGTTGCTTTCGGAGAAAGAGGTGCTGGGGTGGATCGATCAGGGGGCTGCTGAGTTGCCACGTTACGATCAGCGACATTGGACCATCGACCCGATCGATGGCACCAAGGGTTTTTTGCGCGGTGATCAGTATGCGATTGCGCTGGCGCTGATCGAAGGGGGAAAGGTGGTGGTGGGGGCGCTGGCCTGCCCGTGGTTGCCGATGCAAGATGGTGATGAATCAACAGCCGGTGAAGTGGTCAAAAATGAAAGTGAAGTTCGCGGGGTGTTGCTCGTGGCAGTGCGGGGGCAGGGGGTACAGCGGGTGCCGTTGTGGGAACGTGATTCGTATGAGGGGTTGTCGGTGCGTTTGCCCGGTGCATCAGCGGTGCATGATGTTGATGGTCGTGATCGGGCGCGATTTTGTGAATCATTGGAATCGGTGCATTCGAACCATACGCTATCGTCACAGTTGGCAATGCAACTGGGCATTACGCAGCCGCCGCTGCGGATGGACAGTCAGGCCAAGTATGGTTGTGTGGCCATGGGTCGAGCGGCGATTTACCTTAAATTTCCGCCCGATGCGCAGCGCTTGGAAAATATTTGGGATCACGCAGCAGGCAGCATCGTCGTTGAAGAAGCTGGCGGCAGGGTGACCGACATGAGCGGGGCAGCGCTCGACTTTTCACAAGGTCGAGGCTTGCAGGTCGATCGCGGCATCATCGCCTGTCATGCCCACTGGCACCCTCGCGTGCTGGCAGCCATGATGCAATGACCATGTTTTTTATTTGAATGACGGGCCGTGGGTGTGCCACCTGCGGCTATGAAGAACTGTGTGTTTTCTCTGTATAGCCGCGGAGGGCAATCCGCGGTCGTACTGGCTGGGCGAAATGACGATCATCGGTTCGTTGGATCATCAGTCGCTTCGATATCCGTATCAGCCAATGTGTCATCGGTGGCAATCACATCATCAGCGTCATGGTCGGACGCATCAATGTCGGATACCTCATGATCATGCGCATCGTCATCATGCGCATCGTCATCTTTCAGTGATTGAGTTATTTGATCATCGGTAGTGACCTGATCGCCCTGTGCCTTTTTCTTTTCCGCCCATTTGAAGCGCAGTTTTTCACGACGCTGGGCGATACGTTTTGATTCTTCATCCGGCCATTCGTAGTCGGTGGCGGTGGGGGCTGGGGTTGTATCTGCGATTGAATCGGTAGCGATGGTTTGGTCGGCGGCAGTGACGGCAGCATCAGCCGGGCGTAATGACAATTGAATCGGGCGGTTGAGGTCTTCCTGCTGCACCAGCACCTTGCGCTGACGTACCAGTTCCAGCAGCGCTAAAAACAAACCGATGCGTTCACCGCGAGATCGACCTTCGAAAACATTTTGCAGTGTCAGTGTGCTTTCCCGTTGCAGACGATCCAATATGTCATCGGCATGCAGGCCGATGGGTGTGTCATCGTAAAGCACCTGGTGCTCAGCGGGGGCGCGACCGATCGATTCCATCACCCGCGCAAATGTTTCCGCCAGGTCCAGCACGTTGGCATCATCGATTTCAAATTCGCGTTCTGTGCTGGCTTCCAATGCCGCATCAACTTCGCCGTCGCCCGAACCACCTTCACCCTCAACCGCGTCCCACAAGGCTTGCTCACGATCATCCTCAAACCCGGGCACAATAACTTTGGGGCGTACCGGGTTGCGCGGGTAACGCTGGGCCCATGACTCCGCCCGACGTTCCAAAAGCATGGCTGAATCCTTGAACCGTTTGTACGCCAGAAGCGCAGCCACCAGTTCACGACGCGGATCCAGTTCCGCCAGGTTGATGCTGGCTTGTTCTTCGCCCTCGGGTGTCGGCACCGCAGGCAACAGCAACTGACTTTTGAGTTCCAAAAGCGTTGCTGCCATGACTAGAAATTCACCCGCCAAATTCACATCAATCGCTTCGAGTTGTTTCAGGTACGCAAGGTATTGTTCGGTGAGCCT
The DNA here is from genome assembly GCA_964427135.1 of uncultured Phycisphaeraceae bacterium. Classification (GTDB taxonomy): domain Bacteria; phylum Planctomycetota; class Phycisphaerae; order Phycisphaerales; family Phycisphaeraceae; genus JAJXSS01. Next base: position 9,944 of record CAYRTH010000034.1, on the reverse strand, counting down.
TGCAACGGGTATGTCGCGCAGGTCCACCTCGTCGCGTTTCACCAGAAACAGCAACAAGTCCATCGGCCCGCTGAAAGCGTCTAATTCAACTCGATAATCCTGCATATCACCTCATCAGTGCTTCGAATCACAAACTATCGTTCTGAAGCACCGCGGGTTTCCACCCGCGGCTACGCGGACCAAGCACCGTTCTTCATAGCCGCGGGTGGCAACCCGCGGGGGTCGCTCGAACTGCTCACCACGAAATTATGCCTCATCCGTCACACAACCCTCGCTCGCGGGTTTGACCAAACGTATGTATTTAGCCAGCGTACCCCGTGATGCCTTGTAAGCCGGGGCCTTCCACGCTTTGCGCCGTTTAGCCAATTCCTTTTCCGACACATCGACCTTGATGATGTGCTTTTCATCATCAATGGTGATCACATCGCCATTTTTCACCAGCGCGATCGGCCCGCCCTCCTGCGCTTCGGGGCATACATGACCGATGATGAACCCGTGGCTACCTCCTGAAAATCGACCGTCAGTAATCAGTGCCACCGAATCAATAAACCCCGCACCCGCCAGCGCACTGGTCGGCGTGAGCATTTCAGGCATACCCGGTCCACCCTTGGGGCCTTCGTAGCGAATCACGATCACTTGGCCATGCTGTATTTCACCCTTTTCCAACCCGGCGAGCATGTCTTCTTCACAGTCATACACACGCGCAGGCCCGGTGAACGAAAGCCCTTGTTTACCTGTGATTTTGCCCACCGCACCCAGCGGCGCCAGGTTGCCGTGCAATATCGAAATATGCCCGGTCTTTTTGATCGGCTTATCCAGCGGCATGATCACCTGCTGCCCCTTTTTCAAGCCCGGCACATTCTTCAAGTTCTGTGCCACGGTTTTGCCCGTGCAAGTGATGCAGTCGCCATGCAGCAGCCCCTCGGCCAACAGGTACTTCATGAACGCCGGCACACCGCCGACCTTGTGCAGGTCTTCCATGACGAACTTACCCGACGGTTTCAAGTCGGCGATCAAGGGCACACGCTTGGCGACCTTTTTGAAATCTTCCAGCGACAACGGTAAGCCGACCGCCCTTGACATGGCCAGCATATGCAAGACCAAATTGGTCGAACCGCCCAGGGCCATGCCCACGACCATCGCGTTTTCGAAAGCCTTGCGGGTCATAATGTCGCGCGGTTTCAAATCGAGTTTGAGCAGGTTGCGCAAAGCGGCCCCGGCAGCGCGACACTCGCGCAGTTTGCCCGGGTCTTCAGCCGGGGTCGATGATGAATAAGGCAGACTCATGCCCATGGCTTCAATCGCGCTGGCCATGGTGTTGGCGGTGTACATCCCTCCGCACGCGCCGGCCCCGGGGCAGGCGTTGTGCACAATTTCCTGCCGTTCTTTTTCACTGATGCGATTGGTGAGCCACTCCCCGTAACACTGAAACGCCGACACGATGTCGCGCGGTTCTTTTTTGCCGCTCAGATGGGTGTAACCGGGCTTGATCGTGCCCCCGTAAATCATGATGCCCGGACGATTCAGCCGAGCCATGGCGATGATGCAACCGGGCATGTTTTTGTCACAGCCAGGCAGCGCGATCACGCCGTCGTACCATTGCGCACTGCACACGGTTTCAATCGAGTCGGCAATCAGGTCGCGCGACTGTAATGAAAAACTCATGCCATTGGTGCCCATGGCGATGCCATCCGACACGCCGATGGTATTGAATCGCATGCTGACCAGGCCCGCTGCGACCACCCCTTTTTTGACTTCCGCACCCAGGTCGTTGAGGTGCATGTTGCAGGGGTTGCCCTCCAGCCAGTTGGCGACGATGCCGACCTGGGGCTTGTTCATGTCAGCGTCGTTCATGCCGGTGGCAAAAAGCATTGCCTGTGAAGCGCCCTGACTTTTGGGTTGGGTGATGCGGGCACTGTACTTGTTCAATTTCACAGCCATGATTCACTCCATAATAAACCGTCGAAAAAAGTTCTTTCAAGCCGAGTACGAGGAGCCTCGCCGAAGGCGGGCGACCAGGGCTCGGGTATTGCTTGTTCTATTGATACGAACACATTACGCGACAATGACCCTTAGTCTTTCAAACCATCCGTGTGCGGCCAGGGTATGTTGCCCCCATGTCGTACTTTGAGTTCCTTGAGTTTGTCAATCACGATGGAGGGCAACAGTCGGCGCAAACTGTCGATGTTGCCCCCTGATGCGATCTGTTTGATGAGGGTGCTGCTGGTGAAAGCGTACCCTTCACCGGTCATGATGAAAATGGTTTCGATGTCGGCAATCGCGCGGTTGGTCAGTGCCAATTGAAATTCGTAATTGAGGTCGGTGACGTTGCGCAAGCCGCGCAGTATGGCGGTGGCGCTGATCTGTTTGGCAAAGTCCACCGTCAATCCTTGATAGCACTCCACCTTCACATTGGGCATGTCGCTGGTGAGCTGGCGCATGATCATTTCGCGTTCGTTCATCGGAAACAGTTCGCTTTTGGCGGGGTTGTGACCGATGGCGACGATCAGCTGATCAAACAAAAATCGGCCGCGCTTGATCACGTCCAGATGGCCGTTGGTCAGCGGGTCGAAGGTACCGGGAAACAAACCAATTTTGGGGGAACCGTCCATCCCGCGATTGTATCAAGTGGCTGGGTGGCGGGGGCTTGTGGCTGGGTGCTGGGCAGAATCAACGGCGAAGGCAATTTTCCCAGCTACCAGCTGACAACCATTTTTCTCTGTGCCTCTGTGTCTCTGTGGTGAGTATTGGTCTTTGTTTTCAAATTCCGAAAAATTGTCGCGCGTTGTCGTCAGTCACCTGTTCCAATTCAGCGGTCGTCATGCCGCGTAATCCGGCGATGAACTCAACCACCTGCACCACATATTGAGGTTCATTCACCTTCACCTTGCGATGGGGTTCGGGCGTCAGGTACGGCGCATCGGTTTCCACCAGCAATCGATCCATCGGCACACGTTTGGCACATTCCGCCAAAGCCCTGGCGCTTTTGAAAGTGGTGATACCCGTAAAACCCACCATCGCGCCAAAATCCAAAATCAAATCAAGCTCGTGACTGCTGCCGGTGAAACAATGAAATACGAAACGATACCCCGGTATGCCGCAGCCACGCAGCATCGACAAAGTGTGATCGGTGGCTTCCCGATTATGAATCACCCCCGGCAACTTCGCCCCGCGCAGGTGCACAAAATCCTTCATCAATTTCAACTGCACTTCAAACACCTGTTGTTGCAATGACAAAGGCGGTTCAGGGTAGTGCAAATCAAGCCCCATTTCGCCGATGGCCACGACCTTTTCATGTTGCAGCAAAACGCGCAGCTCGTCAGCCAAGGTGTTGATGTCGCTGACCTTTGCTGCATAATGCGGATGCACACCGATGGCTGCGTACACCCCCTCATGCTTTTCCGCCAGTGGCAATACCTTGCCCGCCTCGCCCGGCGAGGTCGCAATCGTCACCAATTGCTGTACACCCGCAGCCTTGGCCTGCGCAATCACATCATCAGCACGTTCGTACAAACCGTCATAAGTCAAATGACAATGGGTGTCGATCATGATGGGCGTATATTAACCACGAAACCGCACCGATACGGGCAGCGTCGCCGGCGGCAGACATTCAGTCTGCGTACACAACTGCACTCGCAACCTCAACCTCGGCCACTCGGGTTGCGGTGTGTTCATATACCGCTGCTGCAATTTCACCTTGATGGTGATTGCTCCTTCGTACACCCGCAGCGGCTGGTCCGCCAGCGCATATTGTTTTACTTGAGCGGGGGGGTAATCCACCTGCATCGACCAATCATCGTCATCCAGCAACAGTACAGCCGTGGGTATCAAACCTTGGTCCGTCGCATCAAATGCATTCAAATGGTGGCCTTCCGCCAGTTCAACCTGCAGCAAAAGTTCACCGCTTCCGCTGGACAAATCCACCTCCGCCGGCTCACAACGCAATCGAATCGGTCGATCGTCTTTTTCCGGTTTCACCGCCTCCTGTGTGGCGTCCGATTCCGTCGTGGTTACAAAACGTTTTGAATCCGCCTCCAGCGAACGCAGCAGTGCATGCTGCATGTGCATCATGTTCGCCCCGCGCTTGGTAAGTAACCCACTGAAAAAACGCAGGTCCGCAGCCGCCAGCGAAAGGTAACGATCCTTGCCCGTGGCCTGGTGCAAATCAAGCATGGCGTGAATCATCATGCTGTTGCCACAGGGTATCGCCCCGTCATACGTCGAACGCAAACGCACAAATAAATCACTTTGGCCAGCCAGGGTGTCAAAACAACCGCCCCGATCATTGGCAAACAGTCGCCTGCCTCGGTCCATCAATTGCTCAGCTTCACTCAGCCAGCGCTCATGACCGGTCACCTGATGCAACAGGGTCAGCGCACTGATCATGCCCGCCCAATCTTCCAAAAACGCAGGGGTCTTTGCCTGACCGGCACGCATCGAACGCAGCAAATCACCCTGACCATCGCGCAGGTGTCGCAACACCGCTTCACAGGCGTTTTCCGCAGCCTTGATGTAGCGTGGCTCCTTCAATACCTGGCCCGACAACGCCAGGCCTCGAATCACCAGCGCGTTCCAACCGGTGAGCACCTTATCATCCGTGATCGGCTGCTTCCGTTTGCTACGTACTTCCCGCAACCGCGTATTCGCATGATTCATCGTCGCCCGCCAATCATCGACCCTTACCCCTTCAGGTTGAGCAAAATCCGTCAACTTCATCGGCTGATGCAGCACCCAACCCGGCTGCACATCCTGATGATGCGGGTCCTGAAAATTCGCCTCGCCATCCAACCCGTAAAACCGCAACACGCGCGACGTGTCTGTCGAGTCACCCAAAACTTTTTTGACTTCATCGGGGGTCCATAAATAACTGCCCCCTTCACGGGCATCGACTTCCGCGTCCTGCGCCGACCACAGCGCACCACTTGCATCAGTCATTTCACGCATCAGGTAGTCACAGGTCTGTCGCAGCACAGCCGCAAAACACTGGTCATCCCCTTCAACCACGATCACTCCGCTTTGAAGCAGTTCATGCGCCCTTGCATAAACTTCCAGCAACTGTCCCTGGTCATACAACATTTTTTCAAAATGTGGCACCAGCCAGCGTTCATCGGTCGAATAACGATGAAACCCCCCGGCCACCTGGTCATACATACCACCGCGAGCCATGCGATCCAGCGTATGCACGACCATTTCCGCAAGCTGGGCGTTGGGGTTATTGCGTATTACATGCAATAAAAAAAGCAGGTTGCAGGGTTGCGGGAATTTGGGCGCACCGCCAAAGCCGCCATGTTCATGATCGTAATTGGCCAATAGCGCGTTGGCCGCTTCCTGCACCGCGCCTGATGATAAATCTTCCTCCACCACCGCTGCTGCAACCAACCCCCGCACCGCACGAGCCGCCTTTTCCGCCTGTTCCAGCACATCTTCGCGCTGGTTCACCCACGCCTTGGCGATGGCTTGGAGCACCTGCGTAAAACTGGGCATGCCATGGGCCGGTTCCGGCGGAAAATAAGTGCCCGCATACAGCGGTTTCAACCCCGTATCATCATCACCCCCCGCGCCCGGCGGCGTCAGAAACACGTTCATCGGCCAACCACCGTGACCAGTCATCAACTGCACCGCTGTCATGTACAGATCATCAACATCGGGGCGTTCTTCACGGTCCACCTTGATGTTCACAAAATGCTGATTCATCACCGCTGCGGTTGCTTCATTTTCAAAACTCTGGCGTTCCATCACGTGACACCAGTAACAGGTCGCATACCCCACTGACAAAAAAATCGGCTTGTTCTCCCGTCGCGCCTGTGCGAATGCCTCAGGGCCCCAGGGGTGCCACTGCACGGGGTTATGCGCATGTTGCAACAGGTACGGGCTGGTTTCGCGAATCAGGGCGTTGGTGTGCTTGGGGGTGCTGTTCATGGACGATGGTAGGAGCCAATGCCGTGCCCACCAAACGACTTCGATTGAATACCCACGCTGCATTTTGAGGTTTAAGTCGTGTAAAACTTTCGGCCTGTCGCGTGTAAAAACACATCCTCCAACGTCGGCTGACTGACCGACAATGCCGCGATGCGATCGGTGAGGGTTGAAGTGATGGTCGCCGCCAGTTGGGCACCATGGGTATGTTCGAGTCGAATCACCCCATCGATCAACTTCGGTTGTGATTGAATCGACCAAGGTCCAAAGCGTGTCGTGATGTCATCCAACAGCTTCAGGCCATCGTCAGCGCTTGCAGGGGTCAGCGTGACCACATCACCGCCGATGTCGCTTTTCAAAGCGGCGGGGCTGCCGATGCGCACGAGTTTACCTTCATGCAATATCGCCAGTTGTTCACAGCGGTCGGCTTCCTCCATGAAGTGCGTAGTCAACACCACCGTCACATCCGTTTGATGATTCAATTGGCTCAGCAATTGCCAAAGGTCACGCCGAGCGGCTGGGTCCAACCCGGTCGAGGGTTCATCCAGCAGCAACAATTGTGGTTCCGGCAGCAAGGCCTTGGCGATTTCAACCCGTCGCCGTTGCCCGCCGCTGAGTTTGCCTGCCAGGTCACCGGTTCGATCCGTCAAACCAAAATGCGCCAGTTTTTCGTCGATGCGATGATCGAGTTCGCGTCCGCGCAGACCGAACAGGTGGCCGTGGTGTTGCAGGTTTTCACGCACGGTCAACTGCCCGTCGAGGCTGGGTGATTGAAATACCACGCCCAGTTGTGCTCGTGCTGCGTGGGGTTGTGTCAGCACATCATGCCCCAGCAAGCGGACATGCTGCGCGGTGGTGGGGCGCAGCAGGGTGGTGAGTATGCGAAACAGGGTGGTTTTACCCCCGCCGTTGGGGCCGAGTATGCCGAACATGATGCCCGGTTGAATACCCAGTGAAAGGTCATCAAGCGCGGGTTTGCTGCCGGGTTCGTAGTGATGCGTGAGTCCGGCGATATCAATGGCGGGGTGGGTGTTCATTAGAAGTGGTTGAACAATTGGGTAAATGCGCGATTGATTGTTTTTCATTTAAAAACAACTGACGCCGAGGGCTTTAGCCCCGGATTGTTTGTTTAGCTATCCGGCCCTGAAGGGCACGGCATCAAGCGCCTACGCAAAGCGTCTGCGCCAAACAATGACACTGAATCGGTTACTTACAGGTCATCCCCGATCCACCACCAACAGCGCCAGCACCGCAGGCAAATACACCAGCGACGCAAAAAATAATGCTCGTGCATGTGTTCGTGTCGGCTTGGCGACCACGGCCACGGCAAACCCCAAAAACACCAGCCCGGCCACCAGCGCCCCGGTGAAATACAACCCACCCGAAAAACCCAGCATCGTCGGCATCAAACCCACCGGCAAAAGTGCCACGCAACCAAGCAACATTTGCCGAAACGTACTGCGTCCGCTCGGATCAATCACCGGCAACATCGGAAAACCACCGCGTGCATAATCATCACGATACAACCATGCAATCGCCAGAAAATGCGGCAGTTGCCAAAGGAACATGATCGCAAAAACCACCCAGGCTTCAGGTCCGAACTTACCTGTCACAGCCGTGTAACCAATCACCGGCGGAAGCGCCCCTGGCACCGCCCCGATCACCGTCGATAAACTCGTCACCTGTTTCATCGGCGTGTACACCAGCACATAACTAATGATGGTGAACAACGACACAAAAGCCGCAAGCGGATGGGTGCCAAACCATAAAATCACCACCCCCAGCAGTGACCAGATCAGCCCCGTCAGTGAACCCATCATCATGCTGATTCGGCCCGCTGGTATCGGACGCAACCGGGTGCGCACCATTCGGGCATCGGTGTCACGTTCCATCACCTGATTCAATGCCCCCGCCCCCATGCATGACAAAGCCGTACCCAGAAGTGTCATCACCGTCAGCGTGGCTTGCATTTCCCACAAGCCCAGCGAACGTCTGCCAAGTTCAAGCCCGATCCACGCGGTGATCACCACCATCAGCGTGATGCGCAGCTTGGCCAATTGCACCATATCACCGATCACCTGTGACCAGGCGCTCCGGCGTGTCACCGCATCGCTCTGCAAAACTTCGAGGTTGTCGGTACTGAGTTGACTCATGAAGTTGCCACGTTGGTGTCGGACATAGTAGGCACATTCGTTGCCTTGGGTTGCGTACTGCCGACAAAACTTGCAGGTGTATAAACCCACTGCGGCGGTATCCGACAAATGCGCAGATAAATCACAAACGATAACGCCAGTATCGCTGCACCGACAGCCTGGTGAATCGTCGAAATATACGGGAACCGCAGCGACCAGATCACCAGTGCCCCCAAAAGCACCTGCAACACCAGCATCACCAGCAACCCCAGCACCGCTCTTCTCACCAGTGGTTGCCTGGCATACAACCGACCCACCTGTACGATCAAAATCACGCCCAGTAGTAACACCATGCCCGCCCACACACGATGGCCGTAAGCCACCCACACCTGCGCCAGCGTGTAATGATCCAGCACCATGCCCGTCTGGTAATGATCGATGAAATATTGATCACTCATATGCGCAATGGCGTGATCAAGGTCAGCCTGTGTGATCGGCGGCGCGATGCTGCCATAATTCAATGGAAAATCGGGCACCGCCAGGGCTGATTTGGTGTGACGCACCGCCGCCCCCATGCCCAGTTGCACGATCACCGCCAATAAAAATGCCACGGCCACCACCTTGGCCGATGTCGGTACGCCGATGGACCGCGATATCGCTTGTGATGTTGCCTTCAATGAAGTTTCGTCGCGCGCTGCGGTGGCGGGTTGCATGAGCCATTGATCACGAGCCGACCACCAATGACTGGTCGCCGCAGCACACAACACAGTCAGACACAAAAACAGTTGGCCGACGATGCCATGAATGATCGCCAGCGTGGTCGCCAGGGTTTCGTTGATGCGATGGGCACTCACATCGCCGCCCACGCCGGTGAAATCCCCCGTGGCGAAAATCACGCGAAACCCGCCCAGTCCGCCTTGAATGAGCACCAGCACCAAAAGCCAGATGCCGACCTTGCGCAACCAGGGGCGATGCGCTTGTGAACGCCATAGCCAAATGGTCATGATGATGGTCATCAGGCCGATGAGCGTGCCCTTCAAACGATGCACATGTTCGTGAAACACACCACCGGTCCAAAAATAAATCGGGTAGGTGAACATGTTGTATTCAAAGGTCGTCGGCCAATCGGGCACCGCCAGGCCAGCACCATGACTGGTGACGTTGCCGCCGGAGGCGATGAGTATGAAGGTGAGCACCACCATCCACAGGGCAAAGGCGTGCAGTTTGGGGTGATACGCGTTGGGTTGGGTGAGGTTGGGTTTGGCGCTGGTCATGATAAACAAGTGTAAGGGCAACCGGGTCGGGAAAGCCAGTTTCAATACGATATGGAAGAAGTGGCCAAGTGGCCAAGTGGCCAAGTGGCATACCAAGCCAAGGACGAGGAACGCAGTGACGAGGACTTGGGTATTCGAAGAAGTGGCCCAGTGGTCAAGTGGTCAAGTGCGAAGAAAAGACAGTGTATCGATCGGTGGCTGTTGGCAAGTAAAAGGCGCTTTCCTACAGGCACGCCATGTTCAGACCCGTGGGTGGCAGTCGATTGACCATAAAATGCAAAATCACTCGGCCACTCGGCCACTTCACTCCTTAAACCTTGGACCTTGGCCCCAACTCGTAATTAACCTGTGGATTGCTTTTTGACTTTCGCGCTGTTGCCCGCCACAATCAGGCACTGCTACACGGGGTTGTAGCTCAGCTTGGCTAGAGCGGTCGCCGCGGCGACAAGTCGCAGCAATCGCGTTGGTGTAGTGGCTGGTATAACTCAATGATCGATGGCTACGGGGTGTAGCTCAGCTTGGCTAGAGCGCCTGCTTTGGGTGCAGGAAGTCGCAGGTTCGAATCCTGTCACCCCGATTGATGTTTTGCATGGATATTGCCGTATATTGATGGCCCAGCGGG
>CAYRTH010000033.1:15304-25102 GCA_964427135.1 uncultured Phycisphaeraceae bacterium | reverse complement strand
CCCCAAAGCCCGACGCACAAACTGACTGATCGCCCCGCGACCGCCGCCCAGCTCGATCATGATGGGCATGTCGGGCGTGGCAAAAAACGCTTCCGCATCCGTCGTTAATGCGCCCTTGGGGACCTGCTCCGTGCGATAGTGCAAATCTTTTTCCCGCACCAGCACCTTGCGCAGTTCCAAACGCCTGCCGAGGCGCTGGGCGTACACGTCGCTTTGTTCCAACAGCAATTTGACCACGCCCGAACCGACGGTTCCGCAACCGATCATGCCGATGCCGATGGGTGATTTCTCCGCCACGCAAACACTCCTTTTCAATGATCCGACTTTCTGCTTTAACACATCATCAACGGCTGATTGCATCAACTGTTCTTTGATCTATGCAAATCAATGCCTTGGGTCTGTGCCCTCTGTGCCTCTGGGGTGACAAGGTTTTCAATGCGACCGGTGCGATTCGAACGCACGACCTGCGGTTTAGGAAACCGCTGCTCTATCCTACTGAGCTACGGCCGCAATTACCCTTAAAACAAGCCATTCAACACGATTTCACGAACAGCTTTGTCCCTTGTTGCATCCATATTCCCACACCCATGATTAAAAAGATCGCCCTTGTCTGTCTATTTCCGTCAAGCCCATGCACGAGGGACATACCACTACAAAGAGAGTAAGCCCCACTGCGTGATCGAGCAAGCCCTGTCCTTGCATCCGCAAATACTCGCTCCTCGATGAGGCGGGCAAGTCATTCATCGAAGCCTGGCGCCCTCTGATCGATTCACCAAACACGGTGCATCATGCATTAGCTGCGTTGCTGGTGGTACAACCGTAGCATGGCGGTTGTCAATGCGGTTTTCACCTGCGACATATCGGGGGTGCGCTGGCCCAGTAATTGCCTGAGGCTGGTGACGCCCAGGCCGGCCAGTCCGCAGGGCACGATGGTTTGAAAATGCTGCAGGTCGGTGGTGACGTTGAGTGCCAGGCCGTGCAACGTGACATTGCGACGAACGCGAATGCCCATGGCACACAATTTCACGGGTCGTGGCGAGGCGGGCGTGATGAAATCACCATCGATCCACACGCCGGTGTTGGCCTTGTCTCGTCGCGCAACGATGCCGAAGGTTGCGACGGTCTGAATGACCACTTCTTCCAAAAATCGCATGTAAGCGCCGACGTTCATGTGCAGGTCGGTCAGTCGCAAAATCGGGTACACGACCAGTTGCCCCGGACCGTGATAGGTGACATCGCCGCCGCGATCGGTCGGTTGCACTTCGATGCCCAGTTGTTGCAGCAAGGCTGGTGGTGCGATCAGATTTTTTGCCGCTGTAGCCCGTCTGCTGACGGTGATGACCGGGTCATGCTCGACCAGTAGCAACACCGGGCCAGTGTTGCGATCCACCACGCGCTGGTGATGCTCCAACTGCACCTGATACGCAGGCAAATACGCCAGTCGCCCCAGGTCGATGATCACGGGGCTGAGGGCGTCGCCGGGGGGCACGTCGGGTTGGGGGGTTACTGGCATCATGGACGGAATCTCATATCATACCCGACTGCATTCACTTACCAGGGACACCCGCTGTGGCGCAGATACACGCTTCTTCGTTGGTCGATAAGCAGGCAAAATTGGCGGACGATGTCATCATCGGCCCGGGCTGCGTGATCGATGGGCCGGTGGTGATCGGTGCGGGGACGAGGCTGATTGCCCAGGTACATCTAAGCGGCTCGATGGTGCTGGGGCAGCGCAATGTCGTTTATCCCTTCGCTGTGCTGGGGGGTGAACCGCAAGACCGTAAATACAGACCCGAGGCGATGGACCCGCTTCAGCCGGGGCTGGTGGTTGGCGATGACAATATTTTTCGTGAAGGCGTGACGATTCATCGCTCCACCGGTGTGCAACCCACGCGCATCGGCAATGCCAATATGTTCATGGCCGCCAGTCATGTGGCCCACGATTGCGTCATCGGCAATCATGTGACGTTTGTCAACAGTGCGATGGTCGGCGGACATGTTCAGGTGTACGACATGGTCACGCTGGGGGGCAACTCCGCGGTGCAGCAACATTGCCGGGTCGGACGACTGGCGTTTTTATCCGGGGCCATCGGGGTGGTGCGCGACATCCCGCCGTTCTGCATGGTGATCGACATGCGGCGGGTGAGTTGTTTGAACCTGGTGGGCCTGCGCCGCGCGGGCTATCGCAATCACATCGAAAATTTGAAACAGGCGTTCGATATTCTGTTTCGTCAGCGTCACACCAATCATCATGCGGTGGAGCATCTCATGCAACAGGTGGGCAACGACCCCTTGTGCGTGGAATTGACGGAATTCATCCGCACCGCGACTCGGGGCATCTGCGGCTGGGTGGACCTCAATGTCGTTCCATGAAGAAGTGGCCAAGTGGCCAAGTGGCCAAGTGGCCAAGTGGCCAAGTGAATCATACAACCAAATCTTCACGCCTGAACTTCACGTCCGTGTGAAGTTCAGGATGGTCTTTCCAACAACCTCCAGCGACGCGACAAGTCGCGGCGCTAACCAAAGCCACCGATGATATCGGCGGTGCGGATAACGGATTATCATCAGCCCGCAGGTTTCCACCCGCAGCTATGAAGATCAATGTCAGGTTCGAAAACATAGGGGTATGAATTTCAGTGGACTCACTGCAAATCCACCACCCTGCCGACGGACAAAAACACCAGTTGCACACGCACATGTTTTTCGTCCAGTTTCAACATCGACTGCAGCGCCCAGCGGTAAGCCTGCATCTGCGGTTTATAGCGTTCGATGGTCTGTGCCATTGCCTGCGGTCCGCCTTGCAATGAATCAGTTTTGAAGTCCAACAGCAACGCAGTTCGCGCCACTCGATTGTCTGCGTCGATCGACTCATGAATGACCACACGGTCGAACTTGCCGCCCAGCAGCCGATCACCATCAGGCACCAAAAAGGCGCGTTCGCGCCAAAGTTGCAGCAGGCCAACCGGTCGTACTAATAACTTTCGCACTGCCTGTTGTCTGAGCATTTGGCGCAGCTTCGCAAGCGAATCACGCAACCATACCCGATCCGTACCGGGCATTGCCCTGGTCGCTGCCTGCCAAAATAAATCATCATCGGGCAAAGCCTCACCCTCTTCCAACCATTCAATTTGTTCCAGGCAGGCGTGAATAAAAGTTCCAAATCGTCGTCCATCTTCCGCCGGGGGTCGGAACAAATCGCCCGCCTTGATCCGCCCTTGATTTTCCAGCATCGAAGGAGCCGTCACCGCTTTTTGCCGCCTCGTTCCTCGCTGCCAGGGTGTGGCTTGAAAATCAGTGCGAGCATCGTCGCCCGTCGATTCTAGCTCACTTGGTTTTTGCTCCGCTGGCGGTTGCCCTTCTACCAAGGCAATCTGTTGGACATCAACCTGCGGTGCCTCCGCCGACTCATACCAACACCGATCCCCATGCGCAAATAAAACCTGCTCGCCTTGGGGCTTTTCCTCCACCGTGACACTCAAGGCTTGCCTGAGCACCGAAGCGTAACAGGCGTTCGACCAACCCTTGCTTGAAAGTTTTCCGTTCTTGTTCAATGCCCGGGGCTTGGCGATCATCAGCAACCCATGCCGGGCACGTGTCATCGCCACGTACAACGCGCAGAGGTTGTCCTGCAACTTGCGGGCCTGTTCCTGCTGGTAGGCTTCTTCCAACAATGGCGACAGGGCACGCACCTGCTTATTGGTCCCGCGAAACACCGCAGCGATCGGCTCGGTAGGCCTTGGTCGAAGCACATACACACTTTGGCCAACCATGCGTGCCAGTTCCGCGTGCAACTCCGGCAGCACCACCTGATCAAACTCCAGCCCTTTTGATTTGTGAATCGTCATCACCCGCACAGCCGAGGGCGATGGTTCCTGCACCGGGGTTTGCTGCACGAATTCGACAAACCTGCTGGGCCGAAGCGACGCCTCCGGCTCAAACGCATCCGCCAATTCAACCAATTGTGCCAATCGTTGCAATGATCGCTCACCGCAATGCGCCGCCATTTGCCTAGACCAAGCTGTGATCGTTTCCGCATAACCTTGTGTGATTAACTGTTGTCGAAGTTCACCCGACACCCGCTCCACCATCTGCTTGTCAAGCCCGGTCAAACCGACCACCCTGCCAAGGGGTGCATGTCGCACATGAAAGGCTGCCACCTGGTCGCCCGGGTGATCCGCCAGTGTGAACGCTGCAAGCACTGCGTTCACAGCCGGGTCATCGGTGAGTGTGTTGCCCCCCTCCCCACTGGCTGGTACCCCTTGTTCCCCCAATGCAAATAAAAGCGGACGAATCATTTTGTTGCCGCGCACCAGTATGCCGATGCTCTGCCCGCGCAAGCGCTCGTGCAATGCACGTACACGCCCCGCGACATACTGAATATGCGCATCCCGTTTCGCAGCACTTGATGTCTGGTGTTGCTCATCATCACTTTCGTCGTCAGCTTGTGCATCTCTGTCATCAGCCTCCGCAGAGTGAATCTGACCATCGGCAACCTCGTCACTCGTCGTATCTCCCTGGTGTTTGATCGGTGTTGCGGTTGAAGTGACCAGTTCGACGTAACCGGGTAAATCCCTGGCAGCTTCATGCCGCTCATAGCGCGCCTGCCAGACCAGCGCCTGGGGGGCCATCGACTTGAGTGCCTCGTTGTCGCCGATGCCGCTGAACACCTGATTCACCACATTCAGCACACATTGCGATGATCGGTAACTTTTGGTCAGACTGGCCTGCACATCCAGCAGGTGCAGGTCGGCTGTGACCTTGTCAAACAGTTCCGCACACCCGCCGCGCCAGGCGTAAATCGCCTGCTTCAAATCACCCACACAAAAAAAGGTACGCGATCCATCACCAACGCTGCACACTTCCTGCGCCAAGGGTTCGAGCACCTGCCACTGATCCAAACTGGTGTCCTGAAACTCATCCAGTAACAAATGTTCGACGCGGGCATCCAATCGATAGTACAACTCGGTCTGCAACGACTCGACCCTCGGCAGCTCCCGTGCCAATACCTGCGGCAAATCCCCGAACAACAATACCTTTTGCTGTAATCGCAACCGTGTGTAATGCGCATCAAATCGCTGCAACAATTCATGCGTCGCCTGTGTCTGCCGGGCAACATATTGCAACTGACTGGCCTTGGCGTGGTCGTAAATCGGTCCCAGGACATCAAGCCAATCCGACGACACATCAACCCCTGCGTATTTTGGTTCAACCTGCGTCACGGCCTGCACCAATTTTGATGCCATCACCGCGTCCCAGTGACGTACCGTGGCCGCATGGGTGAGTTTGCTCCATTCCTTCGCCCAGGTTTTATTGGGTTGTCCGCCTTTGCTTTTGGGCAGCGCATCGCCCAACTCGCGCAATCGCTCAATAAACTGCGCAAGTTTCGACTCATCCATCGCCCCCGGTGGCACGGGTAATCGGTCCCACACCTCTGCCTGCGGTGCTTGCCTGTACACCTCATACAAATCGCTGACAATCGCATCCAGCGCCCTGCTCACCGAACGTTGTGCCGCATCGTGATGCAATCGCCTGAGTAAATCGACCAGCACATCCGGCTCGTCCTCGGCCAGCAGTGCCTCGATCGCTTCCATGCGCAGACGCTCTACCTTCGGGTCATCTTCGCCGACCATCGTCGGGTGATTGGGCAAGCCCAGTTCATGATGAAAACTACCCGCCACTGCCGCCATGAAACTGTCGATGGTCGAAATCGACAGCCGATGCAGCGAGCGACACACCTGCGTCAGCACCGCCAGGCATCGCCCACGATCAACATTCAGGTACTTGAACCCCAGTTCACTTTGCAATTGTGCTGCCTGTGCTTCATCACTGGCGCCGCGTGCAAGTCGCAACATCACCCGATCGAGCACCTCCCCCGCCGCCTTGCGCGTGAAGGTGGTCGCCAAAATCGATTCAGGTTTGACGCCCAAAAATAACAGCGCAATAAATCGGTTCGACAGCTCAAAGGTTTTGCCCGTGCCCGCTGAGGCTCGCAAAATGACATGCTTAAGTGCGGTCATCGCTCCCCCTCATGCTCGCCCTGTCCAATCACCTCACTGTGCGCAATCCGCTGGGTACGATCCAGTGCTTCATCCATACACAAGGCCGCCAATTCATCATCCACCGGTTCGCCCGGCGGCCAGAACACCCCCGCCCTCACCTTCCGCATCACCTCCACCGCCACCTCCATCGCCTCCTCCAACTCTTCCAACGTCCAGTCCGCCTCCGCCAGTCCGATTTCCTGCAACTTTTTGGGCAAAAGCACGTACCCAAGGTTGATCTTTTCAATCTTTTTTTCCTGCACCAGTAACCGGTACAACGGCAACTGCAAATCCACCCACTTGCCGCGCTGCCGATGCGTATGTTTGGGCTTGATGCCGCTGTCGCCGGTCTTGTAATCCAGCAACCGATATTCCCCCGTTTTTTTGTTTCGATCCATCCGATCCATCCGCCCAGTCACCGCAAACGGCTGACCATCCACCATCACCGTCCCCTTCAACTCGCGCTCCACCCCCTGCTCCATCACCTGCCAACCTTGACTCACCTGCTCCGCCTGCCACCGCGCAAACACCGCCAACCTTTCTTTCAACTGAATCGTCTGCACCACAATGGCCGGCGCAGGCTTGTCGCCATAACGCCTGCTCACCCTCTTTTCCAAATCCTTCCACAAAAAGTGGCGCACCTCATCATGGTCCTTCGATTCGATCACCGGGCTTCGCCCTAGTGCCTCCAACACTTCATGCGCCAGTGTGCCAAAATGCAGCGCATCCATTTCCGGGCGAACCTCACCCATCGCCTTGAGTTTGAGCACATGCTTCAAAAAAAACCGATACGGACACATCAAATAATCACGAAACGCCGTCACCCTTAATTGATTGATCGGTTCCCTTGGCGGCACCGGCAACGGCACCGTAAACCGATCCGACCCAGCCACCACCTTTGACCCCGGCATCATCAAACCCGGTGCGCTCTGGGCCTGATCCTCATCATGTTTCACCTGATAAAAATCCAGCACCCGCTCTGCCAGTACCGTCGGCTGACAAGCAAGCAACAACCGACTGGGTATCAACGGGTCGCCCTCATCCCCCCGCCGACCTGCCACCAAATGCATCACTTTGCGACTGTGCAGCATCGCTGTCAGGTGGGCAGCATCGCGCGCGTACCGCCGCTGATTGTCCAGCAACCCCAGCACCTTGCGCACCTTATCCGGCAAAAACGCATCGGGGTTGCGACTGCTGGGTACAAGCCCTTCATTCACCCCGGTCAATATGAGCACCGGGGCATCATCCAGCGGCAGTTCCAGCCAACCCAATAGTTCAACCGCCCCCTCCACCGCCACCGGTGAAGGTATTTCCAACCTGCTCACCTGTGCCACCACGAACTGCATCGCCTCAGCCAGTCTCATGCTCGGCGTTGATGGTGCGTTCACATTCAAAGCCGTGATATTTTCCAACACATTCGCCAGATGCGAAAGCGCGTGGTACAGCGCATCATCATCCGGGGTTGCACGATTCAACGACACATCGTCATACAAAGTCCTCAACAATTCACCCATAACTCCGCCCCACTGCGGCAACGGCTTTTCACCTTCCGCAGCTTTCGGTATCAACTCGTCCACCGCCTGCACCACCTGTTTGAGTGGCTTATTCACCTTCGCATCCCCCAACCACTGGGCGGCGATCCGTCCCTGCAAATGCTCCGTCAAATATTCATCCAGCAACGTCTGCCAATGACGTGAGCCGCGCGTCGCAGTCTGATCACCCAGTTGTCGTCGCAAGTAACTTTCGACATCCGGGTGCCGCAGCAGGCTGGCTAAATCATCCCACTTACGCCCCGACAGGTACGAAGCCATGCTCTGCAAAAACAACACCGGCCTGGCCTGCGCCATCGACTGCACCTGTGCCGGTCGCGCCGCGATGCCCGCCCATTCAAACGTTCGCTTCACACGAGTCGCCAGCTTGGCATCCCCCAATCCGATGGTCACCGCATCAACACTATCGAGTAACTCCGGCTGCTTCCTTCGAACCTGCTGAAATAACGCAAGGGCTTTGCTCGCCTGATCCCTGGGACGATCCACCCAATGAATCTGCCCCGGCTGCACCTCGACCAATCGATCCATCCAAGCCTTGACGCTCACCGCCCCCCAATCATCAAACGCATCCGCCTGGCTTTCGGGCGCATGCACCAGCACCCGTACCTGCCTTGTCAATGGTGCGAGCATCAAGCGCAACATCCGTGTCAGGTCCGTCAGTGCCACCAAATACAAATCACCTTCAAGGCTGCAACTGCCTTGCTCTGCCGCCTGCAATCGCGCCAGTTGTAAATCATTCAATCCTTGCGCTTGCAACACCGCTTCATAATCACCTTGCAACTGCGCCAGCGCCTGCCAACGTGCCCCTTCCATAAAATCGGGGATCGCTTCTTCCAACCTCGGCCCAACCTGCGCAACCGTCAAACCCTCGGCGGCCAGTGACTCATGCAACTGCCCCAGTTCTTCCGCCAAATTCACCCACCCCTGCCAATCATCCTTGTCCGGCGGCGTGTACACCACTTCCCGCAACACCGCCTCCTCCGCCTGTTGCAACGCATACACCCGTGCAAACAAAGCCGTCATCGCATCAGCCACCGGCGCAACGGGCGTGTACAACAACTCCGGCAATGCCCCCGGGGTCACGATCTGCGGCGGCGTAAACACCCATCCTTCACCACGCTCAGCCAATAACACCAGCAACCGCCTGCGCGCACTGGCAGCGGGCACCACCAGCGTGACATTGCTTAAATCCCAAACCTCTTTTTCCGCGTAACGATCCCACAGGTGATCCACCACCGACTTTAAGCCCGGCTTACCCCAACCCAGAAATAGTCGCTTGGGTGTTTGCATCGCACCCATAGTTTACCGATTCAACGCACTTCACCCAAAGATATGCCAACGGCTGACGAATTCGCTATGATAATGCGCTCGCAAGACACCACAGGAGACCCGCATGTCGCTGTCCGACAAGCTCAGGGAGTTGTTCTTACTGGATCAGCAGGTCCGCGGTCTGCGTTCCCGGTTGGATTCGGCTCTGCGTCGGTTGGAACTTCAGAAAACCAAACTCGCCCAGTTTTCCCGTCAGCGTGACGAGTTACATCAACAACACATGGTCGTGCGTGCCAAGGCCATGACTTTGGAATTGCAAACCAAAGAGGCCGACGATCGTGTCGCCAAACTGCGCGAGCAGATGAACAACGTGAAAACCAACAAGGAATACTCAGCCTTGCTGGTGGAGGTCAACACCCTCAAGGCCGACAAGAGCAAGGTCGAGGATCAGGCCCTGGGTGAATTGGCCAAGGCTGACGAACTGGACAAAAACATCAAAGATGTCGATGCCAAAATCGTCGATCAGCAAAAAATAGTGCAGGGCGCGGAAAAGGAAGTCGAAGAATGCCGCAACGAAGTCGGCACCCGGCTCGATACGCTGACTGCTGAACGTGATACCGCCCTCAACGAACTGCCCCTGGAAGCCAAACAGCAATTTCAGAAGTCGGCACAGTTACATGATGGCGATGGCATGGCGGCGGTCATCGAGGAAAGTCGCCGACATAAGGAATACACTTGCGGCGGATGCTACATCGGCCTGCCCGTCGAGCGCGTGAATACGCTGATGGTCAGCGATCAGATAGTTGTCTGCCCCAGTTGCGGACGCATTCTGTACATCGAAGCGGAATTGAAAAGTTCGATGAAGGGCGAGCGATAACTGAGAACTCCCTCTCCCCATGGGAGAGGGTGGCCGAGTCCCTTGGGGGACGAGGCCGGGTGAG
>CAYRTH010000033.1:0-15294 GCA_964427135.1 uncultured Phycisphaeraceae bacterium | reverse complement strand
CGAACAATCAACAACATATAAAATTCGAATGATACCTCGCTCTTCCGCCCTCACCCCTGCCCTCTCCCGGAGGGAGAGGGGGTTAAGTCCGGCCAATCTATGAAACTCCAACCATGACCCCACCCAACCTAGAACATCCGACGCTGCCGCTGGTCAAAGCCGCCTTCGCTGGCGTTAAGTTTTTCGCCACCGAATTTCGTGGTCAGACCACGCTGGTCGTCCCGAAAGTCAACTTGCACGATGTCATGGCTTTTCTGCGTGATGATGCGGGTTGCCGATACAACTTTTTGTCCGATGTCATCGGCGTCGATTACCTGCACTACCCTGCACCACCCGGGCCGCGCGATCTGGTCGGACGGTTTGCGGTGGTTTACAACCTGGTGAGTTACCCCAATAACCGCCGACTGTTTGTGAAGGTTTATTTGAACCCGTCATTGGACACCACCGGCATCACGCCCGACCCGGCCTTGCACCTGCCCAGTGTCACGGACCTTTGGCCCGGGGCCGAGTGGACCGAACGCGAAGTGTTCGACATGTTTGGCATTCGCTTTGACAACCACCCGGACCTTCGCCGAATTTTGTTGTGGGAGGAATACCCCGCTCACCCGTTGCGCAAAGACTACCCGCTGCGCGGCCGGGGTGAACGCGAATCGTACCGCGTGGCTGATCGTGATTACGCTTGAAATTATTTCACAAATCAAATCACGGGTAGGGCAGGCGTCCCGCCTGTCATTGAGCCGAAGGCTCAAATTGTTTTATTGAATATGGGCTGCCGCCCATTCGACAGGCGGGACGCCTGCCCTACTGTTGTGGTTTGAACATTATCCATGCACGATTTTCGCTCAGCACATCCCCGCAGGTCGATGGTATGATCTTCGGTCTTTAACCGAGGCTCCCACGATGTATCCACGAACACACACCTGCGGCGCTCTGCGCAAAGAACAAATTCAGCAAACCGTCAGCCTGCTGGGCTGGGTCAACAGTTACCGTGACCATGGCGGAGTGATTTTCATCGACCTGCGCGACAAGACCGGCATCACCCAAGTGGTGTTTCACCCCGAGCACAAAGACGCACACGACCTGGCGGACAAATTACGCAATGAAGATGTGATCGCAGTCACCGGCTTGTGCAGCGCCCGTGAAGCGGGCATGGCCAACCCCAAACTGGCCACCGGTGACATTGAGGTACAAGCCCGCTCACTGGAAATACTCAGCAAGGCGGCGACCCCCCCATTCACCCCCGACGATGCCCCCAACGTCAACGAAGAAACCCGTTTGCGTTACCGGTTCATCGACCTTCGGCAAACGCGGATGCAGGAAATTTTGCGGGTGCGGCATCGGGTTGCCAAAACCATGCGCGACTACTTCGATGAACATGGGTTCATGGAAATTGAAACCCCTTACCTTTGCCGATCAACGCCGGAGGGGGCGCGTGACTTTTTAGTGCCCAGCCGATTGCAGGAAGGTGCGTTTTACGCGCTGCCGCAAAGCCCGCAGTTGTTCAAGCAAATTTTGATGGTGGCCGGGTGCGAACGCTATGTGCAAATCGTGCGCTGTTTCCGGGATGAAGACCCACGGGCCGACAGGCAGGCTGAGTTCACCCAGCTCGACTTGGAAATGAGCTTCGTCGAACAGCAGGACGTGATGAATGTCGTTGAGGGCTGCCTGCGTCGGGTTTGGAAGACGGTGTTGGATATTGAACTGCCCAACCCGATCATGCGCATGACCTATGCCCAGGCGATGGACCAATACGGCAGCGATCGGCCCGACCTGCGCTTCGACATGCAATTGATCAACATCGCCGACCTGGCGGGTAAAACGGATTTTGGCGTGTTCAAGTCGGCGCTGTCATCAGGGGGCATGGTCAAGTGCATTCGCGTGCCGGGTGGCGGAGTGATGACACGCAAAGAAACCGATGCCCTGCCCGAATGGGCCAAGCAGTTTGGTGCCAAAGGGTTGGCGGTCACCAAAATCATCGCCGACGGAAGCGGTGGTTTGAAATTGGACACCGGCATCGCCAAGTTTTTGGCGCCGATCACCGCTGAGTTGATCGCCCATGTCGGCGGTGCTGATGGCGACCTGTTGTGTTTTGCCGCTGACAAAACGAAAGTGGTGCATCGGGTGCTGGGCGAACTGCGATGCAAACTGGCGCGCGATCGGGGCATGATTCAGCCGGGGGCCTGGAAATGGTTGTGGGTGGTTGATTTCCCTGCGTTCGAATGGAACGAGGACGAAAAACGGTGGGATAGCCTGCACCATCCCTTCACCAGCCCGCGCAAGGAAGATTTTGCCAAACTGGAAAGCGACCCCGGCAGCGTCATCGCGCAAGCCTACGACATCATCTGCAACGGGTCGGAACTCGGCGGAGGATCGATTCGTATTCACCGCTCGGAAGTGCAGAACAAGGTGTTCAACCTTTTGGGCATTGATGATGAAACCGCCAAGGCTCGGTTTGGGTTTTTGCTGGATGCGTTGCGATTTGGCGCCCCGCCGCATGGCGGACTGGCGCTGGGGTTGGACCGCATCGTCATGCACCTGTGCAACACGACCAACATCCGTGACGTGATCGCGTTCCCCAAAACCCAGAACGGAGCCGACCTGATGACCCAGGCACCGGCTGGTGTCGATCAGAAACAACTGGATGAACTGCATTTGAGGCTGGCACCGGTACAACAACCGATTGCACGCAACCGATAACCATCGGCCACCCCGTGGTCGATTTCGAATGTCGAATGTCGAATTTCGGATTTCGAATTTGAAGCCAATACAAGAACAATGCGCCGTAACATGAAATGCTGATTTCGAAATTCGAAATTCCAAATTCGAAATGAAGACTTGATTGGGCGAACGATCGCTTGCAGACCATCGACCAACTTATGCTTCCCCATGTGCGGACTTGCCGGCATTTTGCGATTCGATGATCAACCCATTCCACCGGAACGGTTGAAAAAGGTGTTGGCACACCTGCGTCATCGCGGGCCGGATGGTGAAGGGGCGACGATGCTGGGGCGATGCACACTGTTGCACACACGGCTGTCGATTTTGGATTTACTGGGCGGGGAGCAGCCGATGCATGTGCCTGAACATGGGCAGCACGGGCAGTTGTCGTTGGTGTTCAACGGTGAAATTTACAACCATCGTGACCTGCGGGCACACCTGGTAAACCTGGGCCACCGGTTTGTGTCCGATCATTGCGATACGGAAGTGTTGTTGCACGGGTATCGTGAATGGGGCGATGAACTGCCCAAACGACTGCACGGCATGTTCGCGTTTGCGATTTGGGACGATGGTCGAAAACGCCTGTTTTTGTGCCGTGATCGATGCGGAAAAAAACCGTTGTATGTGCGCTGGTACAGCAGCCTGGGCGGACGCGAATTGATGTTCGCCAGTCTGGCGGCGACGCTGGTGGTGGGTGCCCCAAGCGATGCCCCGGTGACCGTCGATACGACGGCATTGGGCGGTTACCTGCAACTGGGTTACACGATGGAGCGGTCGCTGCTTTCGGGGGTGACGGAAGTACCGGCTGCACACTGGCTGGCGATCAATGAACAGGGCAAAGAGCAGAGTGACCGTTACTGGCGACCTCCGCCGATATCGCGGACCAGCACCCGATTGGGGGCGGTGGATGCAACCCTTGAGGTATTGACCGAAGCGGTGAACACACGGCTGGAAGCGGATGTGCCATTGGGTTGTTTTCTGTCGGGGGGCATTGATTCGTCATTGATCGCGGCTTTGGCGCAAAAGCGTTTTGTGGCAACCGGCCGTGGTCGATTACGCACATTCAATGTGGCCATGCCCGACCTTGATTACGACGAAAGCGAAAAGGCTCAACGGGTGGCTAAGCACCTGAACACCGAACATCAAACCCTGCGCGTGGATGCGGGCGGTCAGGCTGGGGGCGATGTGATGGGTGATTTGCGCAGGCTCATGGCGGTCATGGGCGAACCCACGGCTGACAGTTCCCTGCTACCGACTTACTGGCTCAGCAAAGCCACCCGTGAACATGTGAAAGTGGCTCTGTCGGGCGACGGGGGCGATGAACTGTTCGGCGGATACGACCGGTATCGCGCCTTGGCGTTGCTGTCACGACATCGCTGGTGGCTGAATTGCGTGCCTCTGCAATGGTGTGTTAGACCCAAACCCCACAAATCAAGGTCGATACGCAATCGACTGTTGCGATTGGTTCATGCGGCAGGTGTCCGTCACCCGGCCGGGCAATACCAGCGTGTCATCAGCATTTTCAACCCTGAAATGCTGACACAGTTGTGTCCATCGGTTGCACAATCACAGGGCGAATCACTGCCCGGCTGGTTGGAGGAGCATGATGCGGTGCATGCGGCGATGCGGTGGGATTTGACGCATTATTTGCCGTATGACCTGCTGCGCAAGGTTGATCGGGCGTCGATGGCGGTGGCGCTGGAAGTGCGCTGCCCCATGCTGGATACCTCGGTGTGCGATTTGGCGGGTCACCTGCCGGCCCATGTGCTGATGCCTTCGGGTCGCCCCAAGGGTTTGCTTCGTGAGGTGGCAACAGGTTTTCTGCCTGCATCCATTGTGCAACAAAATAAGCGCGGGTTTGCCTTGCCAATTGGCAGGTGGTTTGGCACGTCGATGCAAAAGGCTTTGCGAGAAACAGTGCTCGAAGGTCGATTGCATTCACTTCAATTTGATCGCCAGGGGTTGGAATCGCTGATCGATGCGCATACACTCGGCAAGGCTGATCACACGCATCGACTCTTTGCCCTGCTGATGCTGGCGCTGTGGTTGGAATGGCTGGAAGATGTGGCGGGTTGAAGAAGTGGCCAAGTGGCCGAGTGGCCGAGTGGCCGAGTGTACAAACCAAGCCGGGGACGAGTCCGCGAGGACCCGGGTATTCTGATCGTAGTGAGTGATTGATAAACAGTTGGTCGTTGGAACAGTTACCCGATCCCTCATTGGTCTGCCGCGGCGGACTCATTCGTACTCGGCTTGATGAAGGATTTGCAAATGAAAAACATCCGTCGATTTGAATACGTGGGTTTGATGTTGATGCTTTTGGCATTGGTATTGACACGGACGACACAGGCACAAAGCAATCAATTCACCATAGCCGCGTACAACACCGAATGGTTGCTGGATGTGTTTGATGATCCGTACACCAGTGACGAACGGCGTGCCCCCAAGCCACGTGATGAAGTGGTGGCCTTGGCGCGGGCATTACGCGCGGTCAATGCGGATGTGGTGGGTATCAGTGAAGTTGAAAATGAAGGGGTATTACGAGCGTTCGTGGCGGAGCTGCTGCCTGACATGGGGTATCAGTATGTGGCCGCACAACCAACCAACAGTGATCGTGGGCAGAATTTGGGGATCATCAGTCGATACCCGATTGACAAGCTGACGAGTTACCGATTTCAGGAAGTGCTACCTGAAGTGAGCAGCGGCAACATGACCGTGGGCGCCAAACGATTGGCACGTGATTTGGCGCATGTGGTCATTCGTGGGCCGGGCAATCAGCCGGTGCATGTGATGGTGGTGCACTTCAAGAGCAAGTTTGACAGCGAAGGCGACCCTAAATCACAACGCTGGCGCACGGCGGAGGCGACGTTTGCCCGACAACAGGTCGAAAACGTATTGAATCAGGACCCACAAGCCCTGATCACGGTGATCGGCGACTTCAACGACACGCCCGGCAGCAGCACACTCAACGCCCTGCTTAACCCTGGCACTAACGGGCAGATTGTGTTGTTCGATGCCCATCGTAACGTCAAACCGGACGATCGAATTACCTTTTTGAAGGAGCCGTTCCGACGCGAAGGCCCGATTGACTACATCCTTGTCAGCCCGGCCATGGATCGATTACGCGCACCCGGGGGTGCGAAGGTGTTGTCAGATGAAAAACTGCTTTCGGGTTCCGATCATGCCCCGGTGTATGTGACGTTTGATTTGGGCAGGTGAATCAGGGGAATACCAAAAGCAAATACAATGACTCAACGCAGAGTTACAAAGTGGCTGGGGACTAGTGGCTGGGGGCTGGGTAATACATGTTTTATTGTTTGCTCTTCCCAGCACCTAGCTCCCAATTCTGCTCTGTGACCTGCGTGTACTCTGTGTTGAAAATCGATTCTTTTAGGTGCTAATAAAACATGCACAACCCCGCTGACCTGTTGATTAAAACGTTCGCCCTGGGTCCTTGGATGACCAATTGTTATGTCATTCATGCGCGGTCGAGTGCGAACAAGGATTGTTGGATCATCGATGCGGGATACGAGCCTGGGCCGATGGTGAAATTCGTGCAACATGCGGCATTGAACCCGGTGAAAGTGATATTGACGCATGCCCATTTGGACCACATTGCAGGGCTACACGAACTGCGTGCCCGCTGGCCGCAGGCTTCGATTTTGATTCACGAAGCTGAACGCGATTTTTTAACCGACCCGCAACTCAATTTATCGGTCATGATGGATGAACCGGTCATCGCCCCCCCGGCTGATGAACTGATGCAGCACAGCCAAATACTTGAACTGGCTGGCGTGAAATTTGAAATTCGTCACACGCCCGGACACAGCCCCGGCGGAATCACCCTCTATCAACCCGACATGCAAACCGCTCTGGTCGGTGACACCTTGTTTAATCGCAGCATCGGGCGTTATGACTTTCCAACTTCCAACGGGCCGACGCTCATCAACAGCATCAAAACCCAGTTGCTATCGTTGCCCGATGAGGTGGCGGTACTGCCCGGCCATGGTTCACCCACCAGCATCGGCAACGAACGCAAATACAACCCCTATGTCGGTGCACGCGGGTGAGGTTGTGAAATGATTGCCTGCTATTTGTAGCGAACACCGTTTCATTTTTTATGCGTCGTAAAAACATCCGGCCCTGAAGGGCTCGGCGTCAAATCTTTCGGAAATAACCCCCGGGCGCAGAACAACCCCACCAGCACCGTCACCAGTACATTCACAGCCCGGTCCACCAATTTGGCCAATACCCCGACGGGGCCTTGCGCGATGGTCAACCATTGCGAACACAGGCCGATGACCCATTCACTGACCCCCAGTCCGCTGGGCGTGATGGCCAGCATGCTGATCACCATGTCAATGCCCGCCAAGGCCAGCGCATCAATGAACGCAATGGGTGATCCGACGATTTGAAACGCCAGCCAAAGACGCAGGGCATTGATGAGCATGTCCGCCCATTTGATCGGCCACCATGACCAGCCGACGACGATGCTACGACGAAGCAAAAACTTCATCACGGGAGTGTTGATGACACACAACGCCAAAAGCAGTGCGCCCATGAATAGATGCAACCAAACCTGATCACGACCAAGCACCAGTAACAGTGCCAGCAACGCTGACAAGGCGGACATACCCAGCACGATGAAGAGCACCAGCAGCGACTGACGCACGGGCAAGTTGTGTTTGGTTTTAAGGTAAGCCGACCGCGCCATCGGCCCGGGCCAACCCAGGGGCAGGTAATTAATCAGCGCGCTGGCACTGACCAGTTGCAGCATTTTCGTCAGCGTGACTTTGGGCTGGGCATCGAAGGAAAGCGTGATTACCCAGAACAGCAAACCGGTGAGCAATAAATTGATGAACACCCCCACGGCCAGCAACAGCAACCAGAAGGGATCAGCCTGACGCAAAACTGAGAGATTGACGCCCCACAAGGCATAACCCACCGCGGCAGCCAGCAGTGCCACGCCCAGCAGCAGACCGCCACGTCGCAACCAGGGTTTGGCCTGTTCCCACGACATGGGTGCATCGTAACGCATGGTTTACACGGATGCTTTGCGATTCACAGGGCAAAGGCATTTGCATGGGTTTAACGAGCCGCGACCGTCAGGGAGCGGTGATTTATCTGCCTGGTTCCTACGGGAAGACCGCTCCCTGACGGTCGCGGCTCGTTCAATCGACCTGCATGCCTTTGTCATGTTGCGATTCATGAATCACTTCACCAACGGGCAAGCGTGCGCTACAATGAGGACAGATGTGAAGGTTAAAAGCAATTCAGGTATTTCGCCCATTTGCAGGCCGTTGACAGTGGATACAAGCACAAGGTAGTCTGCGTTTTCAAGAGTGCCCTTTCCAACCCGTGACCCGTGAGGACAGAACATGCCCGAGACTCCCTCCAAGCGTGACGGCTGGTTGATTGTGCTCTACGCCATCCTGCTGGTGGCTGGCATTTTGCTGCTGGCATTGGGCTTGATGGAAGCCGGCCGGACCGGCAATTTCTTGCTGCTGGGGCTTGGGGTATTGGCCGTGAGTGTGCCGGCGGCGGGGTACACGATCGTGGCTGCCCTGCGTGAAAATTCGATGGACCCGCGCAGCATTGATTTACTGGAATCGATCAACAAGCGACTGCTGATCAGTGATGCCGCCAAGCGTACTGCGTACCGTGAGCAGGATCGCAATGCGTTGCGCGAGGCGATTCGCCATGATATTTCACGGGGCGATTTTGATGCGGCCTTGGTGCTGGTGCAGGACATGGCCAACGAATATGGCTACCGCGAGGAAGCGGAAGTGTTCCGCACGGAAATATTGGCCGCACGCAAGGCTGACATTGACTCAAAGATCGATCAGGCGGTGGCAGCACTGGATATGTTGTTGCAACGGCGCGAGTGGAATCAGGCTGCGGAGGAAGCGGCGAAGGTCAAACGGTTGTACCCCGAATCGCCGCGTACCGGCGAGTTGGAGCAGCGGGTCAAGGAAGCCCGGACGCGCTACAAGCAGGATTTGGAATCACGCTTTTTGCAAGCTGCCCAGCGTGACGAGGTGGACGCAGCGATGGACCTGCTCAAGGAACTGGACCCATACCTGTCGGGCGATGAAGCGCAGCGGTTGCGTGAGGTGGCACGAGCGGTGGTCGGCAAAAAACGGGAAAACCTGGGTGTGCAATTCAAGCTGGCGGTGCACGACAAGGATTGGACCAGTGCCCAGCGCATCGGCGAGCAGATCATGCGTGAGTTCCCCAACACCCGCATGGCTGATGAGGTCCGCAATATGATCGAACTGCTCAAACAACGCGCGGTGGAAAAGCATTGAAATAAATGATTGAATCAAGGCGGTGATGTAAATCAATAAAGCCCAGGCATGGCTATGCCTGGGCTTTCATTGTTGGCGTGTAACAACACCTGCAAGCACACCCGCGTAAAACTTACTGCCCCGGCAGGCAGGGCATGATCATCACGCCATCGGGGCAACGATTGGGCATGATTTCGGTGATACGCATGCCTTGTTCACTCATGAGCGACATCCACTGCGTACCCTTGGGGGCGCGCACTTCCACTTCAACGCCGGTCATTTCGTCCATGTAAACCTCCGGCGAAGCAGGCTGATTGGGGTCGTACTGCGGCGGGTTCAGACGCATCTGCTTGGCCTTTTCCGTGTAGCGTTCCAGATAGGCGATGAAGCGATTGGCTTCCGAGCAGTCACCACAGCCGTAAACATGGGCACGCACGCCTTGGTTGGCACCTGAGGGGGCGTCAACGGGGGGAATATCCGTGCTTTTGCCGGCAAACAATTCATTGGTACCCAGGTCCATGTAGTACACCTGCCACTGCGTCGGACCGCGACGGCCGGCTCCCTGCGTGTAGATGATGATGCCCAAAGCCATGAGCAGCACCAGCACC
Organism: uncultured Phycisphaeraceae bacterium; assembly: GCA_964427135.1. Classification (GTDB taxonomy): domain Bacteria; phylum Planctomycetota; class Phycisphaerae; order Phycisphaerales; family Phycisphaeraceae; genus JAJXSS01. The sequence goes on along the minus strand of CAYRTH010000033.1, from coordinate 5,684 downwards.
GCAGCGACGGTCACAATGGCGGAGTTATTGTTGAGCCATTCACGCAATTTGCCCATGATTCAAGTCCTTTCTGAAGTGGGTTTCAAGTGAATTACGCAAGTACGATCATGCAAGGCTCACCCAAACAAGCCCTGCCCCGTCTGCTCACAGATTAACAACACAAACGCTGCCTAGCAACATCTTTGCGACAACATATGTGGCTTCCTTCTGCTTGGCGGCTTGGCCCCTTGGCAACTTGGCGCAATGTCTTGGTGTCTCCACTCCGGCTACGTCTTGGTTTTCTGACATTCAAAAAGCGAATTACGTGTTTTCAATCACCATGACAATGATTACGCTGTAGCGAGGTAAACAGGAGTTTCACCATGGCCAGGCAGGGTTATGTGGCGTTTGATCTGGGGGCGGAATCGGGTCGCACGATGCTGGCGATTCTGCACGATGAAAAAATCACCCTGGAAGAAATCAACCGCTTCCCCAATCGCATTCTGCAACTGCCCGATGGGTTGCACTGGGACATCACCGGCCTGTTTGCCAACCTGCTCGACGGGCTGCAAAAGGCATCGCGTCAAGCCAAAGCCGACGACATCGAACTGGTCAGCCTGGGCGTGGACACCTGGGGCGTTGATTTCGGACTCATCGGTAAATCAGGGGCGTTGCTTGGACTGCCGTATGCCTACCGCAACCCGGCGAATTTTGAAGGGATGAAAAAAGCGGTACGAAAAATCAGTCGCCCCCGGTTGTACGCTCAAACCGGCATTCAACTTTTATTTTTCAACACGCTGTTTCAAATGGTCGCCCTCAAGGAAGCAGAACCCAAGCTGCTCAAACAAGCCCGGCACATGCTCAACGCGCCGGATTTACTGCACTATTTTTTCACGGGCAAAGCGGTGAGCGAAGCGACCATCGCCTCGACGACGCAAATGGTTGATCCGAGTACGGGCAAGTGGGCGACAGGGCTGCTCAAGGAATTGAACCTGCCGCGCAAAATGCTGGGGAAGATCGTGCCCGCTGGGACGCGCATCGGTAAATTGCGCAAGGAATTGGCGGTGGAACTGGGCATGGATCGACTGGATGTCACCGCGGTCGGTGGGCATGACACCGCCAGCGCGGTGGCGGCGGTGCCGGTGAACAGTGAACTGATGCAAAGCGGTGAGTGGGCGTATTTGTCCAGCGGCACATGGTCACTGATGGGGGCGGAACTCGATGGGCCGGTGCTCACGGCTGGGGCGCGAGATCAGGGTTTTACCAATGAACGGGGCGTCGGAGGCAAAATCCGCTTTTTGAAAAATATTGCAGGGCTTTGGCTGGTGCAGGAAGTACGGCGTGATTTGGCGCGTCAGGGCCATGAGTTTGATTATGTTGAATTGACCAAACTGGCAGGTGAGGCGGAACCGTTTCGCACGTTGCTGGACCCGGCCCATGTGCCGTTTCAAACCCCCGGCGATATGCTGGCGAAAATCAATAAGTTCGCCCAAAGCACCGGTCAACCCAAACCGCAAACCCCCGGGCAAACGGTGCGGGCGTGTCTGGAAAGTTTGGCACTGGCGTACCGTGTCACCCTTGAATCACTGGAAACTGTGTTGAACAAAAAAATGCAGGTGTTGCACATCGTCGGCGGCGGTGGGAAAAATGCCCTGCTCAATCAGATGACAGCGGATGCAATCGGACGACCGGTCATCGTCGGGCCGTATGAGGCCACGGCCATCGGTAACGCCCTGACGCAGGCGATCGGCGCGAAAAAAGTACGCGACCTGGCGCACCTGCGTTCGATTGTGTGCAACTCAACCGAATTGACCGCATTCACGCCGAAGGACGCAGCCCGGTACGATGCTCAGATCGAGCGTTATCGTGGTTTATTGGGTAAATGAGTGTTGCATAACGGATCGGGTGGAGCAGGCCCCGGGCATGACCATGCACCCAAGGCTGATGTCAACGCACCGGGATGTTCGATGAGAATTGATCGCCCATTGGCAGGCGGGACGCCTGCCCCACCGGTTTATTGGGTAAGTAAGTGATGATGACCCCGGCTTACACAGCAGCGGTGAAAATCATCAGCACCCTGCGGCAGCGTGGGCATGTGGCACTGCTGGCCGGGGGCTGTGTGCGCGATCATGTGCTGGGGTTAACGCCTAAAGATTATGACGTGGCCACCAGCGCCCCGCCCGATGTGGTGCAGCAATTGTTCACGCGGACGCAGGCGGTCGGCGAAGCGTTCGGGGTGGTACTGGTGCATCAGGGCAAAGTGACGACCGAGGTGGCGACGTTCCGCAAAGAATGGGGCTACCAGGATGGTCGGCGGCCTGATCGGGTTGAGTTCACCGATGCCCGAAGCGATGTGCAACGTCGTGATTTCACCATCAACGGTTTACTTGCGGACCCGCTGACCGAGGATGATTCACAGGCATCCGAGCATGAGGCGGAAGCGCAACAAGGGCTGACACTGGCGGATGGTCATCGGCTGATCGTGCTGGATTACGTGGGCGGATTGAAGGATTTGCGTGACAGGGTGTTGCGTGCCATCGGACCGGCGGAACAGCGGTTTGCGGAAGATTATCTGCGCATGTTGAGGGCGGTACGATTCGCGGCCCGCTTTGGATTTGAAGTCGAATCACGCACCGCCGCTGCGATCAAAGCCCATGCCCGATATTTGGGCCAAATCAGCAGGGAACGGGTCGGACAGGAAGTTCGATGGATGTTGACAGGACCAAGACCGGAACTGGCTGTGACACTCATGGAACAGTTGCACCTGGACGGGCCGGTGTTGCATGAAGATCATCGGTCGTCGGATTTAAGACCAATACAAGCGATGGCCGAGTTGAGGCGCAATGTTGCTGATCACCGTGATTCAATCTGGCGCGATGACCTAAACGATGGTTGGATGACATGGCTATTGGCGTGGGTGATGGATCGGCATACCCCCATGCAAAAAGCGGGCGAACGTACATTGACTCAATTACGTAGCGATATCGAATCATGGTGTACAACCCAAAGTTCGCTGGCTTTACGACGATTGAGCAAGGCGTTGGTACTGACCAACGATGATCAGCAAGCCTGGCGTGATGTGGTGAAGCTGTTGCCGACGACGCTGGCGTGGCATGAGCAGACGGTTGCAATGAAAAAGCGCACCCTGGCATCCCCCGGTTGGCCGATGGCAAAGCGATTGGTGCAGGCGATGACGCATGAGCCTGCGGTGATGGCGACATGGTGGCATACTATCCGCGATGAAGTCGAAGCCTTGATAAAAGCAGGCGTGGCCCCGGAGCCTTGGGTGAATGGTGACGATTTGATCGCCCTTGGTCGCAAACCCGGCCCGGTATTTCGCCGATTATTGGAAAAGGCTTACGATCTGCAATTGGAAGGTCGGTTAGAATCACGGCTCGCGGCACTTGCATGGCTGGAATCACAAACCGGTTAGAATTTAAGAAACGAATTCAACACAGAGTACACAAAGAAGCAGATGGACAAACAATACGGAAATTCGATCAAATCCCTGGTATTTGTCGCACAACTCGGATCATCCCTGTATCAAACTATAGGGGGCATGACATTGTTCCAAGTCTCCAAAGTACAGCGTTCCCAAGACAAAATTCAAGATTCTACTCTGTGATCTCTGTGACCTCTGTGTTGAAAATCGAGTCTTTGGTGATTGGATGGAAGCGCGAAGGCTCATGGACGTGAACACTCATGGAATGGCTGCTGCATGAATTACCGTTGCTGGTGGACCAGTGGGGCATGCTGCTGGCGGTGCTGTTTTTTGCGCTGATGATCGCCGGGGGATTTGGTTTGCCGCTGCCGGAGGACATCCCGCTGCTGGCGCTGGGGTATCTTTGTTATCGCGGGGTGATTCCGCTGTCGGTGATGCTGCCACTGGGGCTGCTGGGCGTATTGCTGGGCGATTGGGCGATGTACTACATGGGGCGACGGTTTGGCATTCACATTACCAAGGTTCCGCCGTTCCAATGGTTTTTGACCCCCAAACGGCTGGCGGCTGCACACCAGGCGTTTCATGAACATGGGGGCAAAACATTATTCGTCGCCCGTTTTTTACCGGGCATTCGCTCGGCGGTGTTTTTTTCAGCCGGTCATTTTCGTTTGCCCTTTTGGAAAATGCTGGTCTTCGATGGCGGCGCTGCATTGATCAGTGTGCCGGTGATTGTGTTACTGGCCTACTTCGGCGGAGCGCAGCTTGAAAAGGTGCGTCATTGGACACAGCAGGGCCAACTCATGCTCATGGCCACACTGGTGGCGATCATCGCCTGTTTTGTGCTGATCAAACTGTTACGCCAACGCAGACAAACACAGGCCCTGGCCAAAGCTCAAATGATGCAACAGGGTTAACGAAACGAGATATCAACCTACTGAACCAACGGTGACGTTGGAGACTATGGTGACCCTTGAACCATGAAACCACTTGGCTCAATCCGCCTATCAACGTTCGTGAACACAGCGTCGTCGGCGATGGCAATGCCGATGATTTACCAGCAATGCAGCGCCTTGTCGATCAACATCGACGGGTGTATTTGCCCTTTGGCGTTTACAAACTCGGCGGAACCCTGCGTCTGCCTTCGGGCACCCGATTGCAGGCCCACCCTTACGCCAAGATCATCCTCGCAGACGGTGCTGCCACCGATCAATCACACTTTCTGCTCACCAATCACGGCTCCTTCGGCCCCAATGGTCCGACATCAGGCTCACCCGACAGCGACATCCAGGTCATCGGCGGCGTGTGGGACGGCAACTCGGCCGGCAACAAACGCGGCGAAGATCGCACCACACAATACAGCGGCGTACTCATGCACTTTGGTCATGTCAAAAACCTGCTGCTGCGCGACCTGGCTGTACGCAACAGCGAGTCGTACTACATTCGTCTGGGTTGGGTCCAACAGTTTCACGTCGCTCGTGTGCGCATCGAAAACACCCGCACCCGACCCAATCAGGACGGTGTCCACGTCAGCGGCTGTTGCGAAGACGGCTTGATCGAAGACATTCACGCCCACGGCCTGTCCACGCCCAATGATGACATGGTCGCCCTCAATGCCGACGACGCCATCTGGCGCATCGAGTGCAACGGTGCGCCCTGTGGCCCGATTCGGCGCATTCGCGTGCGCGGTTTGCGGGCGGATGACTGCCACAGTTTCGTGCGCATGGCCAGCGTCGATCATGAAATCGAAGATGTCACCGTCGAGGATGTACAGGGCGGTTGTCAGGTCTGTGCGATCAATGCTGATGCACTCAGATATTGCCGAACCCCGATTTTCAAAAACAGCGACCCCGGCCGGGAAAACGGCGTCGGCGGACTGCGCCGCATTCACCTTTCCCGATTCAACGTCTGGTCCACCGCCAATAACAAGGCAGCGCTGTTTCGCCTGGAATCACGCATGCCCTCATTAACGATGGAACACATTACCCGTGATTTAACCCGTGATGCCGCCCCGCATCGAGCGACGCTGCGCATCTGCTACGCCCCCGGCCAGTTGATGATGAACCAGCCGGGCCAATTAGCAACCCATCACAGTGTCAACGCCACCGACCCGTTTGAAACGCAGGCCGCCGCCATCGAACAACTGAATTTCATCGGGGCGTGAAGTTCAGGATTCTGCATCATGAGGGATGCGCGAGAAAGGTAGATATAAAAACGGGACAGGTCTGCTCCGTCGCAAACCTCTGTTTTGACACCTACACCATGA
>CAYRTH010000032.1:0-26154 GCA_964427135.1 uncultured Phycisphaeraceae bacterium | reverse complement strand
GCGGCTATGAAGACTGTGTATTGATCCGTCTAGCCGCGGGTGGCAACCCGCGGTGTATGAATTGCTTGAGTATTGCATCAGTTCACCCGCACCAAGCGTCTGCGCTAAACATTCAAGTACTCAACCCCTCCAACCGCTGGACCACCTTCACAAACACTTCATTGCTTACCACCGGTATTGCTTGCGTATCATCGACCGCATCCGTCGGCGACAGTGGCACCCAGCTTCGACATCCCCCGTAGGCGTGGGTGTTGGCGATGGTTTTTGGCGTCGTCAATCGATACACCCGCAGAGCCAGCACGTACATCGGGTTTTCCGGTTTGTAGTTCCAGCGCATATCGACCTGCGCCTGGGTCCACCCATGCAGGTCGCGCAGTAAATCGAGTTGCTCACGTTGTTGTACCCGACGAATGCAACCAGCTGGCACCAGCCCGATATGCGTCAGGGTTAACTGCGCCGGCTCAACCCCGCTGCCGATGATTTTCACATGCGCTCGATGTTCATCGCGCAACAGTTCCGGCTTCTGATGCAGCCACGAGGGAAACAATACGAACCGGGGGTGTTCGAGTACGAATCGCCCCGGGCCATCGATTTCATGAATGCCGCCCTTGCGCAGCACCACATGCCAGCGACCCTGCCCCATGAGCTGACACACCGCATCCCACTCTTTGAGTCCGACATCAATCATGCGCGTAGTGTAAATCATCCACAAATCCACGCCTGCTTTTCGCCACGCCCGTTTTCGCCACGCCTGATCTTCATGGTCTTGCATGAAGATCAGGATTCTTCATTCACTCATTTCAAAAAACCATCCTGAACTTGGCGGACCAAGTTCAGGCGTGAATGGTCTTAAGATCACCACTTGACCACTTGACCACTTGACCACTTGACCACTTGACCACTTGACCCCCACATCGCGCCTATGATTAGCACTTACCTTACGAATCACCCGACCAACCTTTGATCAGGGATATACACCTTTGACAACCCAATCGCCTCGTCGTCGCATGCAGTGGTCCAACGTCGATTGGCCGGTGGTCATGGCCATCGGTTCGATGCATGTTTTTGCCCTGCTGGCGTTTCACCCCGCCTTCTTTTCCTGGTCCGCGGTCGCCGTGATGGTGCTGCTCTGCTGGGCCAGTGGTGGGCTGGGCGTCACCCTTGGTTTCCATCGCCTGCTCACCCATGGCTCATTCCAAACGCCCCGATTGATCAAATACCTGCTCACCGCCATCGGCTGCACCACCCTGCAAGGCAGCCCCGTGCAATGGGTGGGTACGCATCGCCTGCATCATGCCGAAAGCGACACCGATCACGACCCGCACACGCCCCGTCACGGGTTCACCTGGGCACATATGCTCTGGTGCATGACCCGCAACCCCAATGGTCATGTCGCCCGTGATGCAGCCAAGGATTTACTCCGCGATCGGGTCATGGCCTGGCTCGACCGTAATTACCTTTTACCCGCCCTGGTCCTCGGTGTTCTGCTTTATCTGCTGGGCGGCTGGTCGTGGGTCATTTGGGGTATGTGCGTCCGCACCGTCATCGTTTATCATGGCACATGGTTCGTCAACTCCGCAGCCCACACCTGGGGCTATCGCAACTTCAACACCACTGATGGCTCACGCAATACCTGGTGGGTGGCGATTCTGTCTTTTGGCGAAGGTTGGCACAATAATCATCACGCCCACCAGCGTTCCGCGGCCCACGGCCTGAAATGGTGGGAATTTGACATCACCTACCTGACCATTCTGGCGATGGAAAAAGTCGGCCTGGCATGGCGCGTGGTCAAACCCACCCCCGACATGCGCGTGGGGGATAAGTAGTCGTGATATTGTGATGTGGCGAAGTAGTGATATGGTGATATTCACGCCTGATCTTCATGGTCTTCCATGAAGATCAGGATTCTTCATTCACTCATTTGAAAAACTATCCTGAACTTCACGCATGAGGAAAGCGTGTGTGATCCACGCGCTTGTGAAGTTCAGGCGTGGATGATTTTGATATCACCACATCACCACATCACCACATCGCCACTTGATCACTCGACCACTTTTCAATCATCACATCTGTTCAACGACTTGAATCCCCAACAACTCCAGTCCCTTTTGCAAGGTTTTTGCGGTCACAGCACACAGCGCCATACGTGAATCGCGCGTGGCGTCATCGGGGGCGGTGAGCACCGGGCATTTTTCATAAAACTGGTGATACGTGGCGGCCAGTTCGTAAAGGTATGTGCACAGTCGATGCGGTTCGAGTGATTCAGCCACGCCCGCGACCGCAACAGGGAATTGCAATAGTTTGAGCGTCAGGTTTTTTTCCGCCGGTTCGGTGATGATCAGTTTGTCAGTGTTTTCAAAGCCCAGGCATGGCCATGCCTGGGCTTTACCCGCTTTGCGAAAAATCGAACGTATCCGCACATACGCATTTTGCAGATAAGGCGCGGTGTTGCCATCGAACGCAAGCATGCGCTCCCAACTGAACACGTAATCCTTGATCCGATCGTTGCACAAGTCGGTATACTTGATCGCGCCGATGCCCACCGCATGCGCAATGTCGTTGCGTTCACCTTCCGGCAATTCACTGTTTTTCTGCGTCACCACCGTCAAGGCCCGCTGGTGGGCCTCCTCCAGCAGGTCCGCCAGTTTCACCGTGTCGCCACTGCGGGTTTTGAAGGGTTTGCCATCTTCGCCCAGCACCGTGCCAAACGGGACGTGATCGAGTCGGGCGGCGAATAGGTGCGCCGATACAGCGCCGTCACCCGGTTTCACCCACCCGGCCAGTTCGGCGGTTTTGAACACCATGGCAAAGTGCTGCTTTTGCCGGGCATCGGTGACATAAATAATCCGCTGAGCCTGCAAATTTTCGACACGATATTTCAGCGCCGCCAGATCGGTCGTGGCGTACAGGTATCCGCCATCGCTTTTGCGCACGATCAGCGGCAAGGGCTGACCCTCTTCATTGACAAACCCCGGCACAAACACACACACCGCGCCCTCACTGACCTTGGCCAAACCCTTTTCTTCCAATTCACGCACCACCCCGGGCAATTGATCGTTGTAAAAACTTTCCGCCCGTATATCCGCATCGGTCAGTTGAATGTTCAGTTGTTCGTAGGCCAACTCAAAATGTGCTTTCGATATATCCACTAATTCATGCCATAAATCAATTGTCTGCTGATCACCACCCTGCAGTTTCACTACTCGATTCCGCGCACGAGTAGCAAAATCCGTGGCATTGTCGAATTTTGCTTTGGCTTGTTGATAGAACGTATTGAGGTCGCGTATTTGCGGAATAACAAGCTCAAGTCCCCCAGCCGACGTGTCCTCTAAACGTGTCTGCGCACCGACATCAATCATGTACTCGATCAACATCCCAAACTGCGTCCCCCAATCGCCCAAATGGTTTTGCCGAATCACCTCATGCCCGACAAACTCCAGCACCCGCGCGATCGCATCGCCGATCACCGTCGAACGCAGGTGACCCACGTGCATTTCCTTGGCCACGTTCGGCCCCGAATAATCCACCACCACCTTCATTGTTTGCCTGGGTTCCGCCACGCCCAATCGTTCATCACCCAACAACCCCGCCAGTTGCTGCGCCAGAAACGACGCCTTGATTTTCAGGTTGATGAACCCCGGCCCAGCCACGCCCGGCTTTTCCTCACACACATCTTCCCACTGCAAATGCTCCACGATTTTCACCGCTACATCGCGCGGCTTGGTCCCCAATGTTTTGGCAAGCCCCATCGCCAGGTTCGCCTGGTAATCGCCGAACTGCGCATTGGCCGCCGGTCGAAGCAAGGGGTCGGTCTGCGCATGTTCCGGCCCGAACGCCTTTGTCAGCGCCTGTGCGAAGCGGTCCTGCAATAATCTGAGCATGTCGGCCATGGTGAAAAACACTCCATCCGGGCGACGTAAAAAAACAAGCCCGTGATTTTAGCGTTTTTTCACCCGCGCGAATGCAGGGTGCAATGACATGAGGTCAACTGTTTATGACGCCGTGCCCTTCAGGGCCGGATCAATCAATCGATGTCAGCAACAATCCGGGGCTAAAGCCCTCGGCGTCATTATTTGGTCACTCGACCATTTGACCACTTCCAAAATCACTCAGCCTCAGCCGCCAGTTCCTTGGAGCGATGTTGCAATTGAGCCTTGAGTCGCGCCAAAATCGAACTATGCATCTGGCTGACGCGCGATTCGGACAAATCCAGCGTCAGGCCGATTTCCTTCATCGTCATCTGTTCGTAGTAGTACAACACCACGATCAGTCGTTCCGCTCGTGACAGGCCTTTGGTGATCATGTCCTTGAGGTCGGTCTTCTGCACATTCGTCAGCGGGTTGACCTGACGCGGGTCCTCCAACACATCAATCTCGCGCACGTCCTTGTTCGAATCGGTCTCAAACCATTTACGTGACAGCGATACCACCCCGACCGCCCCGGCGTCCTTGCGAATCTTTCCGTATTCGTCCTTGTTCAAACGCAATTTCTTGGCGATTTCCTCTTCCGTCGGCGCCCGGCCAAGGTTCATTTCCAAAGCCTTGCGCGCATGATCCACCTGGCTCGAACGCGAACGCACCAGTCGGGGCACCCAGTCCATCGACCGCAATTCATCCAAAATCGCACCACGGATACGCGGCGCACAATAGGTTTCAAACTTCACGCCACGGTTCAGGTCGAAGGCATCGATGGCGTCCATCAACCCGAAAATCCCCGCCGACATGAGGTCTTCCACATCCACTTCATCAGGCAGCTTGGTATGCACGCGCTCGGCGTTGTACCGCACCAACGGCAAATAATTTTCCATCAGTCGATTGCGCAAGTCGTCCGTCGGCTGCTTGCGGTATCGCTTCCATATCTCCTCAATCGGCGTGTTATCGCGCGGCGGCGGTGCGATTGGTCTTTGCGGTGCTCTGCTTCTGGCCATGGTCAGCTCCTTGACCGGCTCGTTCCGCCTTGGTTCTTCCATGAGGCGGTGCTTGTTCCATCATCCAACCCACCAGTGCATCCGCACCGGTGACAACCATCACGAAGCCCTACGCTGTGCCGCTTCCCCCGCCCCCGGTCCCGATCCTGTCATCCCCGATATCGTCGTCCCTGCCTGCGTTGCCGATATTCTGCCTGCGATGCCCGCCCCGATCCCTGCTGCATTCGAAACCGATGCGTTGCTCGTCACTGCGGGTGAATTCGCTGTGCTCGTGTTCGCCTGGTCATCTTCGATGATCACATTCAAGCCGTTGGTCTGCATCGCATCGCTATTCAGCGGGTTTGCTGCCTTGTAATTTTCAATGCGTCGATCCACCACCTGCTGTGCCACCAGTCCGACCGCGTAGCCGACCAGCCAGCAGACGAACATGGCCAGCATTGCCCGCCACAAAATCGTCTGGGTGGTGTTCTGCACCGACCAGCCGACAATGACAGCACAGGCAAACGCCATGAGCGCGAAACAGGATGCAATCACCTTTGCGGGAATCGCGAGCACTCCATTGCTCGAAGACAAATTCCATTCACACGAACCATATAAATTCACTACCGATACATTTGCATTGTAGCACCTGGATACCCCTATGTGAATCCCCATATTCGCACGAATTGTGAAAAAGTGGAAATGTTGATAACTGGTTGGTGGCAATCCGGTGAATGAACAGACAAGTGACAACATTACCTGCTTCCGCCACGCCTGAACTTCAGGTCCGCCTGAAGTTCAGGATTGTTTAGCTACGATTGGTGTGGCACCGCCGCCATCGGCGATAGGGTTTTATAAAGCGGCGGATGGCATTCGCCGTCTGCATTCGACTTTGATCGCGCATCACCAACCGCTGATACCATCGGCGGCTTTACCTGACCCAGCCGGGGGCCGCTGGGCTACATACTTCACGTCGGCGAATCTGCCTTGTGTTTCGCACTACAACTGATGCCCAGGGCTTTACCCCCCGATCATTGGCACAACCATCCGGCCCTGAAGGGCACGGCGTCAACAGCACCGACGCGATAAATCGCGGCGCTAACTTCCGATTTTTTTTCTTGACTTGACCACTCGGCCACTTTATTGAATACCCAGGCCCTCATCGCCCCCGGGGGCCGCGATTCGTTCCCGGCTTGATTTTTCAATATCCGAAATGACATCCGACGGCATCAACAACGGATTGTCCCGCTCAATCCGAAATCCGAAATTCGCAATTCGAAATCCGCTTCCCTCACCCCGCCAGCCACATCGCCATCCGCCGCATCAGCCCCACATCGCGCTGCTTGGTCGTCGCATGGCGTTCCATTCGATGCGCCAACTGGCCGATGCACAAACTCGCCTCACAATGCGGGCTGTCGATGACATAGGGCCTTCGTCTGCGCACCGCCATCACCACCCGCGCATCATTGCACACGTGCCCCGCATACTTGATCCGCAACTTCAAAAATCGCTGACACACCGCTTCGATTCGTTCAAACACCGTCCGACCTTCGCCCCCATCCCGCACCATATTCACCAGCAAACGTACATCGACATCCGCCCGATGCCGGACCAGTGTTTTGATCATCGCATACGCATCGGTGATCGCCGTCGGCTCAGCCGTGGTGACGATCAACTGCTGATCCGCTGCCGCCAGAAACTCCAGCACCGCAGGCCCGATGCCCGCGCCGATATCAAACAACACCACATCCGCCTGTGTGTCCAACTGATGAATCTGTTGCAACAGCCCCGCGCGTTCAAATTCCGAAAGTGCAGCCATGCTCGCAATGCCCGACGACCCCGGCGCCAGCCGAAACCCACCGGGGGCTTCGATCAATATGTCCCGCAATAAACTGCGTCCCGCCACGACGTGCGCCAAATTCAAACTCGGCGACACATTGCAAAGCACATCCGCGTCAGCCGTGCCCAGGTCGGCATCAATCAATATTACCCGCCTGCCCATCTCCGAGAGACGGACCGCCAGGTTCACCGCCACGTTGCTTTTGCCCACTCCCCCTTTGCCGCTGGCGATCGCGACAAATCGAGCGCGCCTGCCCCCACTATCCATCACCAATCTCCGCAAACTTTGCGCCTGGTCCAAAAGCACCTTACGCTCCCTCCCCCAGCACCAGCGCCGCCAATCGCTGCGCTCGGCCGGGTTCGATGTCGTGTGGTACTTCCTGACCCGTCGTCACAAAGCTCAATCGCTTGTTTAACTTTCGTGACACATTCAATAACACCCCGAAACTCACCGCTTCATCCAGCTTGGTAAAAATAATCCGATCCGTCCGCAACCGTGAAAATCGTTCGACCGCCTGCTCCAACACCGATTGCGTACACGTCGATGATAGCACCAAATGCACCTCATCAGGTTGCGCCGCCCGCAGCATCATTGCCAATTGCTCCAATTTCGGGTCGTCCCGCTGGCTTCGTCCTGCTGTGTCCATCAGCACCACTTCGCACCCACGCGCTCGACACCTTGCCAGTGCGTCCGCCAAATCACTGGGCGACGATGCCACCTCTAACGGCACACCAATGATCTGTGCATATGTCCGCAACTGCTCCACCGCAGCGATCCGATACGTATCAATCGTCACCAGCCCGATGTTCTTTTTCTGACGCAGTTTCAAGTTCGCCGCCAGTTTGGCGACCGTGGTCGTTTTACCCACGCCCGTCGGCCCAATCAGTGCAATCACCCGCATCCGTCCGTCACAAGCCTTGGCGAAACTCATTGGTTGCGGGTCCACCGGTATCAATTTCGCCATCGCTTCCAACACAGCAGCCTTCACCTTCACCGCATCATGCACTTGGGCATCCGGCAGTTTCTGTCTCACCTGGCCCAGTATCTCTTCCGCGATTTCCTCCGCCACTTCCTGCTTCATCATCGCCAGGTATTGATCCAAAAGCGGGTCGGGCAAATCGCCTGCCTGATGCCCCGTCGTTTGATGATCGATGCCCTCGCCGATGGCACCACTCTTTTCAAGCTGCCGTCGTCGCATCATGCGCCCGACCATGCGCTGCACGGTGCGCATTTCCGCAGTCAGTTGCTCCTGCGCCGCGGCAATCGGCAACACCATCGGCGTTTGCGTCGTCGTTGCAGTTGCCTTCACCCCCTGCGCTCCCCCCCCGACCTGCTGATCTTTCACCGTTGCCGCCGTTGCCTGCGTCGATGCCGATGACAGGCCTACGGTCTGGTTGATGGGTGAGGTACGTGTGGTCACCTGACTGCCAACCATCGCCGGGGTGGGTGTCGATGACGCTGCCGTCGCATGCTGTTTTTGCAGTTCGACCATCGCCGCTGCATAGGTTTTGCGAATCAAATCACCAGCCGTGCCCGACGTCGCCCCGGTCGTCGCTGTTGCCTTGGCCCTGACTTCACCTGCTTTTGGTTCCGCCAGTTGAACCCAAGCCGGTGAGCCTTGTCGTTCCCGTTGCTTGGGCGTCGTCGCAGCATCATCGGTCGCGTGGCCTGTTGCCGATGACCCGGTACCCCTGGGTTGCGTTTTGGCCACTTCGGCAGCGCGTTGCTTACGGTATTTGATCACCATCGCCTTGTCCGCTGCGGTGACTTCGACCATCGGTTTTTGGAACATACCCCACACCCCGCCGCGCTTGACCAAGCGGGTGTGCAATATCACCACATCCTGTCCCAGTTCGTTGTGAACCTTGGCCAGCGCGCTTGGCATGTCTTTGGCAATGATCGTCCGTAAAGGCAAGATGCGACCTCCATGTCGTATCAACCGCACGACTCATCCATGAGTCATGTCACCATCATACATTTTTCGCAGCCTTGTCCAATACCGTTCGTCGAAATCCCTGACGAAAGTTCAAAAAAAATTGGGGGCATGTCTGTCCCCTCTCCCTCCGGGAGAGGGTTAGGGTGAGGGCGTGTTTGTAAAATCCGAAATCCGACGGCTCCAACAGCGGGGCCGCCCGCTAAATTCGAAATTTTCATCGTACTTGACCACTCGGCCACTTGACCACGTCCAAATCACTCCGTCGCCGACACCGCCGGTTGCCCTCGCCCCTGCCCTTGTCCAACTACTCCTTCGATATTCAACGACACCAGCCCCATCGACTCCACCTCCACGCCCTTGCTGATTTCGTTGTAACCCAGCACCGCCACGTTGGGCATGTGCGGTTCCAACAACCTTCTGACCTGACCGCGCACCTGCGGCGAAGCCAGTACCACCGGGTGATGTCCCGCCGCCGCCAACCGTTGCAATTCACTCACCACCGCGCTGACAATCCGATTGCCCATCGCCGGCGGCATCGTAAAACTCGTCCCCTCCGCCGAGCGATCAATGAACCCCAATATTTGATCCTCCAAGGCCGGGTCCAGACTCACGCAATACAACTTCGGCGCCATCGGCACACTCGCCCCCGACACCACCGGTGAATCCATCACCGCATCCGGCGGCGGCTGTTGCACATACTGATTACAAATCGTCCGCCTCAGCCCATTGCGTACATACTCGGTCAATACTTCCAAATCTTTGGTCCGCGCCGCCCAGTCGCCCAGCGTCTCCACAATCGTCTCCATATCCCGAATCGGCACCCGTTCACGCAGCAAGTTCTGCAACACCTTCTGCAATTCGCCCGGCTTCACCAGCGGCCGTTCCCCGCCCAACACTTCCTCCGCCAGCTTGGGTGCTCGTTTCTTCAACTCCGCAATCAGGTTGTTGGTCTCTTCCCGTGACAACAATTCATACGCGTTGGTTTTTACCACTTCAATGATGTGCGTCGCCAATACACTCGTCGGGTCCACCACCGTGTAATTGAGCGACTCCGCCCGCTGCTTCTGACCCGCTTCAACCCATACCGCCTCCAACCCGAACGCCGGCTCACGGGTGCGCGTTCCTTCCAACGGCGCATGATCCGGGCTGACCAGTCCGCTATCCATCGCTAAAAACTGCCCCGGGTAAATCACCCCGCCCGCCACCGCATTGCCCCTGATTTTCAGGTGATAATCATTGGGCCCAAGCTGCATATTGTCCCGTATCCGAATCGGCGGCATCACCAGCCCCAGTTCCCCCGCCAGTTGTCGGCGAATCATCGTGATGCGTTCCAACAGGCTGCCGCCCTGCGTCGTGTCCACCAGTTTCACCAGCCCATAGCCCACTTCCAATTCCATCGCATCGACAGCCAGCATCTGCTCCACAGCCGGGGGCGCAGGCTTGGCCTTGGCAGCTGCATCCTGATCCGACTGCACCTTTTTGATCCGATCGCCACCGCGCACGTAGTAAGCCATCACCCCGAACACACTGGCCAGCGCCAGCATCGGTACCGCCGGCAAACCGGTGAACGCCATCATCCCCAAAAACCCCGCCGTGATCGCCAGCGGTCGCCATTGACCCATCAACTGCTTGCTGATTTCCGTGCCCAGGTCCGCCCTTGAACTGGTGCGCGTCACGATCAAACCAGCGGCAATCGAAATCACCAACGCCGGCAGCTGACTCACCAACCCATCGCCGATGGTCAGTTTGGTGAACACTTCCAGCGACTCGGCAATCCCCCAGCCGCGCTGAAACGCACCGACCGCAAATCCGCCGATGACGTTGACGAACGTGATGATGATCGCGGCAATCGCATCCCCGCGTACGAACTTGGCTGCACCATCCATCGCCCCGTAAAAGTCAGCTTCCTGCGCAATCGCATCGCGCCGTTTGCGGGCCTCGGCTTCATTGATCATCCCCGCATTCAAATCCGCATCAATGGCCATCTGCTTGCCCGGCATCGCATCCAACGTAAACCTTGCCGCCACTTCGCTGATGCGCGTCGAACCTTTGGTGATCACCACGAACTGCACGATCACCAGAATCGCAAAAATGATGATACCCACCACCAGTGAATTACCCGCCACGAACTGCGCAAAGGCTTCGATCACGTGCCCTGCGATGGCCGTCGCCTCCTCTGCGCTGCCCGCATCCGCTGACAAAATCAGTCGTGTCGATGCCACGTTGAGCACCAGCCGGTAAAGTGTCGTCGCCAGAAGCAGTGACGGGAACACGGAAAAATCCAACGGCCGTTCGACGAAAATCGTCGTCAGCAGAATCATCGCCGCCATCGCCAGGTTGAATGTGATCAGCAGGTCCAACACGATCGCCGGCACCGGCACCACAATCACCATGATCAGCCCGATCACCGCCATGGGCACGAACATCGGCTGAAACCGCGCAATTCGCGTCATCCACGCAGGCATCACCGGGGTTTTCAAACTCGCTTCAGCCATGACCATCCTTCTTTACCGCAGAGCACGCACAGTTCGCAAAGTTTCAAACTTTGAACCAAACCATTAACGCCAAGTCGCCAAGTCGCCAAGCAATTCAAAGATCATCCATGAATTCACACGGATGATCTACAAAATCATGGATCGATACTGAAGTCCTGCATATAAAATTTCATCCATTCATCTTGGCGTCTGCTTCACTTGGCGTCTTGGCGTTGCACTGTTTTTCTGTCTTCTTTTTTTATTCTTCGTGTCTTCGTGGCCAATCTCGTCTTGTTGTCGATCATGTCACGCGATTTTCCGTCCGCTCAATCGGAACACATACGCCAATACTTCCGCCACCGCGTTGTAAAACTGTGGGGGCACTTCCTGATTCACCTCCACGCCCGAATACAGCGCCCTTGCCAGTTCCTTGCGTTCCACAATCGGTATGCCGTGCAAGGCCGCCAGTTGCCGAATATGCATCGCCAGAAAATCCGCCCCCTTGGCGACCACCTTCGGGGCCTTCATTTCCCCCGGTTCGTAACGCAACGCAATCGCAAAATGCGTCGGGTTTGTGACTATCACATTCGACTTGGGCACAGCCGCCCCGATCCGTTGCATCGCCAGTTGCCTTGCCACCCGTGTCCGTCGTTGTTTGATCAAGGGGTCACCATCCATGCGCTTGAACTCTTCCCTCAATTCCTGCTTGGTCATGCGCAGGTCGCGCTCGCGCTGCCAGCGTTGAAAGGCGTAATCCAAAAACGCCAAAAGCAGCAGCAACACCGCCAGTTTGAGCGCCAGTTGATACACCATCGTGCACGCCAGGGCGAACATCGGAAGCATCGGCAGCTCAGCCATCGCCGTGATGCGCGGCAAATCCATGGATATAAACCACATCGCCACCCCGAACACAATCCCCACCTTGCTCATGCTCATGATGAGCCGCACCACCCCGCGAAAATCCACCATGTTTTTCAATCCGCGCAACGGCGACAGCTTCATGAAGTTGGGTTCAAGCACCTTGGGCGTAATCCGCAAACCCACCTGCCCCGCAGCCGCCACCAGCCCGATCGCCCCCAGCGAAAGCAGCATCGGCAACATCACGTCAAAACCCATCCGGGTGCAGTAAGCCAACAGCGCCATCACATCATCCGTGCGTGTCGGGTTGTGCGCCAAAGCATTGGTGAGCAGCGTCTCCATCGAAACTTTTAGCCCGCTGAAAAATCGCATCCCCGTGAACTGAAGCATCAGCACCCCACCCAACAGCATCGCCGCAGCCGTCAGGTCCGCACTGCGCGCGACATTGCCCTCCTGACGGGCTTCTTCCTTGCGCCTCGCGGTCGCCGGTTCGGTTCTTTCGCCGTTCTGCTCAGCCATGTTTCAACTCATCTTGGACTATTTCTTCACCGCAGAGATCGCAGAGAACGCAGAGAATCATCAAAGCAAGAAAAAAAAGAAATCAATCATTTCTTTACCAATGCAATCAGTGCACTTAACAGCCATGGCTTGACCTTTGTTGCTTTCAGTTCATGGTTTTTTGTCTTTTTATCTCTGCGTTCTCCGCGTTCTCTGCGGTGAATAGGTTCACCTCATCCGTTCACAAACCCCGCGATCATTTGCATCTGTTCCCGCAGGTACGTGCTGATGACCCCGCTGTGGCTGGGCAGGGCTGCGATCAGAATGCCCATCCCCGTCATGATGCGCAGCGGAAACCCGATCGACAGCAAATTCATCTGTGGCACCGTCCGCGCCAAAAACCCCATTGCCACCGTTTCCAGAAACACCAGGCAAAGCAGCGGCGCTGCGATCCGTAATGCCACCTCCATCATCGATGCCAACAGCCCGACGATCAGCGACATCAGTTCACCATCGATCACCAAACCGCCCAGCGGTATGTTTTGAAAACTTTGCAACAACGTGGACACAATCGCGCGGTGGCCATCGAGTGTCAGAAAAATCAGCATGGCAAAAATGAAGTAAAACTCGCTCATCACGCCCACCGATTCCTCGCCCATTTCCGGGTTGAAAATCCCCGCCAGCCCCGTGCCCACCTGCTGATCGGCAATCTGACCGGCCAGTTGCATCCCCGCCAGCGGTATCAACGCCCCGAAGCCGATCACCACCCCGATCGCCAGTTCCAAGGCAACCACTGCCGGGAGCGTCCACAACGAAAGCCCCGCCTCCCCCGTCAACATCGGCGCAAACAACATCAACGTGCTCGGCTGGGTCACCAGCACCGGGTACACACACAACGAAAGCACCAAGGCCCAAATGATTTTGATCCGCCCCGGTATCGAGCTGCTCCCGAAAATCGGCGCGATGATGAACATCCCCGTCAGCCGAAAGAACACCAGCACCCATACGGGCAGATGCGGCAGAAGTAGTGAAAGTTCAGGCGTCATATCGACTTCGTTTCATAAACTGATATATCAGCGTGTAGCTAGGTGCTTGGTGCTAGGGGCTGGGCAGATTTCACCACAGTCGATGAATTGCCTATCTCCCCAGCTACTAGCTCCCAGCCACTAGCCCCTAATTCATCGCCCCGAACATCCGCTGGGCGAACTCCATCACCAGTCGCCCCATCCACGGCGCCAGAATGATCGCCAATATCACCATCACCACGATTTTGGGCACAAACGACAGCGTCTGTTCCTGAATCTGCGTCACCGCCTGGAACAGACTGATGATCAAGCCAATCAGCAAACCGCCGATCAATAACGGCGCACTGATCACCAGCATCAGTGCCAACGTTTCCCGTACCACATCGACCGATTGATCCAGTGTCATCTTCAAGCCTCATCACTTAGCCACCGGTCAATGACCGGTGGCATGGTCATCATCGCGTCATCCCATCACCGGGGCCGACACCGCAAAACTGTGCAGCAACCCGCCCACCACCAGGTGCCAGCCGTCCACCAGCACGAACAGCAGCAACTTGAACGGCAAACTGATCAGCACCGGCGGCAGCATCAACATCCCCATGCTGATCAGCACGCTCGAAATCACCATGTCAATCACCAAAAACGGCAGATACAACCGAAACCCCATCAAAAACGCTACCTTCAACTCTGACAATACAAACGCCGGGATGAGCGTCAGCATGTCCACATCCCCGCGGGTCAGTTCCTCCCTGGGTTGTTTCACGCCCCTGAACTCCAGCAGCATCATCACGTCTTCCCAGTTCCCCGAGTGCTCGATCTGGGCGAACATGAAATCCCGCAAGGGTTCCTTGGCCTTGGTCCATGCAGTCATCTGGTCAATTTCATTGTTCTGCAAAGGCACAATCGCCTCGCGATGCACACGCTCAAAGGTCGGGGCCATGATCAGCAGTGACAAAAACATCGCCAGTCCGACGATGATCTGACTGGGCGGCAGTGCCTGTGTGCCGATCGCCTGACGCAACAGTGAAAGCACAATCACGATGCGCGTGAAACTCGTGCACATGATCAGCAGCGACGGCGCCACTGTCAGCACGGTGAGCAAAATCAAAATCGACAGACTCGTCGAAAGCGCCCCCGTACGCGAGGTACCCGTTTGGGTCGCCTGGTTGTTGAGCGCAGCCGTGGGGTTGGCCAATGTTTCGGCCAATGCCCTTGGGTCGCTGGGTAGCACCTGTCCCGCGTGATCCAAAATCGAAATCGGGTTGGTGATGTCCAGCGGTGCATTTCCGACCGCTGACGTGCTTGCGCTGTTGGAAGGGTTGTTTGTCCCGCCGGTTTGTGCCCAGGTCGGTGACACCACCACCACGCACAACCACAGCGCCAGCGCGATTGCCCACCATGAAGTTGTCTTCGCGGATCGTTTCATGATCGGCTTGACTCTCTGTTCATGCGGCGTAAACGAGCCAGCAGATGGTTGACCTGATCCCTGCTGCGGTCGGTGATAATTTCACTTTCATCGCTGCCCGGGTCGTCCAGGTCTGCCAACGTTTTGGGCACGGTCGGATGCCATTGTTCCTGATATTCGCCGTTGAAATGTTCGAGCATTTCTTGAAATTGGCCGGTGACACTGCCCGGCTTTCCGCCATGCACCGCCGCTAACACCGAGGCTATTTCATCCGGGTCGCTGATCGTCGCCAATGTGTTCATGCCCTGCGCTGAGTCATTCACAATCAGCAGCCGATGACCCACCCGCAGCACCAGCAAATGCGACTTGGGTGAAATCGTGGTACGAGTCAATACTTCAATCACCTGTCCTTTGCGCGATAAGCCCACCACACCGCCTTGCCCCGACCATTTCCCCAGCAGCCAGCGCAACAAAAAGATCAACCCAAGCACCAGTGCCAGGGCTGCCACCGTCTGCACCACCGAACCCATCGACCCAAGTACTCCCGGCAAGCCCCCCGGTGTCGTCCCCGGTTGGGTGTTGGAAGTGTCACTGCCAGTGACTGTGCCCGCGTTGCCTTGGTTCTGGTTGTTGCGTGTGCCCGTTGCCCGTGGCCCCAGCGGCAGTCGATCATTGGCTGAGGTCATCTGCCCACTCTCGCGTGGTGCACTTGCAGCCGAGGCAGCCTTCGTCGGTTGCTTTTGATTTGCCCCGACTGCGTTTGATGTGTTCGTCGGTTGAACCGTGGTGCTCGATTGGGTTGCATTCGTCGCTGTCGTTGCATTGTCCGTCGAGTTCATGACCGACTTGCTGAGCCTTTGCGCCAAATCAAGCAAAGGTTCCGCCTCCCGCGACGCCCCGGCAGCTTCGTGATGGTTCGATGTCGTCACCCAATCGGTTAACGCAGTCGATGATGTGGGTGTTGTTGATAGCGTTGAAGGTGCGGTTGACTCTGCCCATGACAAAGCACCGGTCATAAGCAGCACCCATGACAGGTTGACCGCAAAACACGCGCGATGATGCGAGCTTTTCCGCGACATTGGGCCTTCCTGGCCTATTCACCGAACATCCATATTCGGTGCGGGCATGGCTTCCTGCGCTGCCCTGATTCCAAAAACAACCAACCCGATTTTCAACACAGAGGGCACAGAGTTCACAGAGTCGAACCAAAACCATCACACGGAAAACACAACTCGACATACTCGCCTGTTGCGTGCCATCGTCCTGCAATTGAAGCAATCATTCGCGGGCTTGATTTTGATTCGTCCGTACGCGAATCGTTTTGCTTGGAATGAATGCCTCTCTGTGCACTCTGCGGCCTCTGTGTTGAATTCTCTGTATGACGTTCTTTCCTTGTGCATCGTTTCGAAACTGTCTCTGCATCCGAAATCCGCAATTCGCAATCCGAAATTCCAAATTCACCCATGCTGCGCCAATTGCTGGTGGGCTGCCTGTTCGACCTGTGCCTCCAGGTCGGCCACGATTTCGCTGATACGGATACAAAAACTATCGTTGAGCACCAACACTTCACCGCGTGCAATCAATCGACCG
The DNA here is from genome assembly GCA_964427135.1 of uncultured Phycisphaeraceae bacterium. Lineage (GTDB taxonomy): Bacteria > Planctomycetota > Phycisphaerae > Phycisphaerales > Phycisphaeraceae > JAJXSS01. Next base: position 9,622 of record CAYRTH010000032.1, on the reverse strand, counting down.
TTGACGTACACATCCACCGGGTCGCCCGCCAGTTTGTCCAGTTCGACGACGCTGCCTTCGCTTAACCGCAGCACATCTTCCACCAGCATCTGCGTGCGTCCGAGTTCCACTGTGACATGCAGTTCGACATCGTGCAACAGTTCAATGCTGTTGACCGCGTCCGTCGGTAAATCGCCGCCGGTCAAATCCGGCAGGTTCATCGGCTGGGCCACATCATTCTTCAAACTGTCCAGCGATGCCTGCGCTTCAGCCAGCGCCTGGTCGGCAATGTTCTGCGGGTTCATCGCAGTAGAAGGGTCGTTCTTGATAGTTGGCTTGCCTGCCATAGTCGCCCTCGAATCCATTCCGGGCCTGTATTACGTTCACAAAATTCGGTCTGAATCAAAATACATTTTTCAACACAGAGTTCACAGAGGCCGCAGAGAAACAATCAGTCAAACCATCAATCCATTCATGAATAGGTCTGTCGGTGGATCAGTACGTTACCCATATCAGGTCTAACCCTCCAACCGCATCACTTTGTTCTTTTCTTCTCTGTGAGCTTTGTGTCCTCTGTGTTGAATGATTGTCTTGTTTGCTCCATGCTTACCCATCCGCTCGGAACTGCGTACATTTTTTGATCAGCACTTCCTGCAATATCGGCCGACCCTCAGCATCACGACCCACCCGCTCGTCCAACGCCGCCTTGATCTGCCGATTCAGCGTCGCCAAGGTCGGCTCAGTCAGGTGGGCTGGTTCCGCTCGTCGGAAGATCACCGCCAGGTCCGTCGCAATCGTTGCCTGCATATTCTGCACCTGAGCTTTGACCCGTTCCGATTCGCGCTTCTGCACGGTAATCCATATTTCCGTGTCGTACAGGTACACCCGCCCGGTCCGCTGATTGGGGAACTGATCCTTGATCACCATCAGCTCCACCGGACGCGCCTGCTCCGCCTGCTGGTCCGTCAGGGTTGAATGGCCTTCAACACTTTTCGGACCTCCGGTTAACATCATCGTCACAACCACCGTTCCAACTTCAAGAAGCAATATCACCACCACCGCGATCGCCACCTTCAAATTACTACGTCCGGGCTTGACAGCAGCCGGTGGCGGGGCTGGTTCACCCTTGCCGGAAGACGCTGATTTTTTGGCGGGTTCCTTGGCCATGATCAAAACCCCACTAAATACGGTGCAGCAACCGACGTGCTACCCCATGGATTGTGCCTTCGCCCACACTGGTCACAACATCGCTTGTGCCCCTGAACGGAGTTCCAGCGTTGCTGACACGGTGGCATCTAAGGCTGATATCGGTTGAAAGGCAGGCCCACTTCAGACGAGCCGATGCGATTGTGAATCGGTGGGTTGTGTGTTAGCGCCGCGATTTATCGCGTCTGTGCGATGCTGGTTCGGCAAAACCATCCTGAACTTGCTTGCAGACAAGCAAGTTCAGGCGTGAAGAATGTTTGTATCATTCACTCGACCACTCGACCACTCGACCACTCGACCACTCGACCACTCGGCCACTCGGCCACTCGGCCACTTTCCCGTTTGAGCGCAACGCGTCGTTGCCTTATCATGCCAACACTTTCGTTTCACGCACCGTTATCGCACAGGGACTCCCGGTGAGCGTTCTGGTTGCCATCGCCATCTTCGTCGGCTTCGGCCTTTTCTTTGTGCTGTTCAATTTGATACTCAGCATGATCGTTCGCCCCAAATTGGCGCACCCTGTCAAACGATCGATTTACGAGTGCGGCGAACCAGCCGTGGGGTCTGCCTGGGTGCAGTTCGATTTGCGCTTTTACATCGTGGCACTCTTCTACCTGGTGTTCGATGTCGAAGTGGCGCTGCTTTATCCCTGGGCGGTGGTCTATCGTGACATACCGACGGTCGCCCTGGTGCTGGGTTTGCCGTTCCTGTTCATTGTGATCGTCGGGTTCATTTACGAATGGTTCTCCGGCAGCCTGGACTGGGTGCGCAGCGAACTCAACACCAGCCCCCAACCCGCCCCGCGCAGCGACAGCGACCTTGCCAAGCTCGCGCGCATCGATCCCGAAATCCTCGAAAATCAATCGACGACAACCAAGGTTTGACAGCCTGACCCAAAGCTCCGACTTTCCACAATGCGGGGCATTCACCACCACGTTTTATCTAAGGACAATTTCATCCCATGGCTTACAACACGATTCTGCTTTTCGGTGCCCCGGGCGTCGGCAAAGGTATGCAGGGCACCATGCTCGGCAAAATCCCCGGGTTCTATCACTTCTCCTCCGGCGACATGTTCCGCTCGCTCGACAAACAAAGCGACCTGGGCAAAGAGTTCAGCCATTACTCGACCCAGGGTTTGCTCGTGCCCGATGATTTGACCGTGCGCTTGTGGAAACAGTACATCGATAAAAAAGTCACCGACGGCTCGTACAAACCCACGCAACAGTTGTTATTGCTCGATGGCATTCCGCGCACCGTGCAGCAGACCCAGGCCATGGACCCGCATGTGAAGGTACTCAAAATCGTGCATCTGCTGGCGGGGGACGAAAACGTGATGATCCAGCGCATGAAACGCCGAGCCTTGCTGCAACATCGGCCTGACGATGCCGACGAAACCGTGATCCGTCGGCGGTTTGAGGTCTATCACCAACAGACTCAGCCGATGCTCGATCATTACCCGACGGACCTGGTGGCCGACATCGATGCCGTGGGTTCCCCCGCCCGTGTGCTGCGCGACATTCTCCGCGCCCTGGTGCCCCTGCTGGATCGGCACTGCGAAGCGTGGGAAGGGTGAAAGTAGAAGTGGTCGAGTGATTGTATTTGGTTAGCGCCGCGACTTGTCGCGTCTGGGATTCAGTAAACACGCCCTCACCCTAACCCTCTCCCGGAGGGAGAGGGGACGGAGAAGTGGCTGAGTGGCCGAGTGAATCATAGAACCATTCTTCACGCCTGAACTTCACAAGCGTGTGGATCACACACGCTTTCTTCATGCGTGAAGTTCAGGATGGTGTATTGATTGGGTAAATGTGCAGTTGTTTTCATACTATTTAACAGCTCAATGTATGGGTGGGGCAGGCGTCCCGCCTGTCAATGAGCCGAAGGCTCATCATCATGATGCAGGGTGTTGTTTGATATGGGCTGATACCCCTTGGCAGGCGGGACGCCTGCCCCACCTTGGTATGACTGATCAAAAAGTTTTTTGCGCCGCGATTTATCGCGTCTGTTGATGTCTGACGAGACTGAAAACGAAGAACCCCCGGCGCTCGCCGAGGGTTCTGGGGCTGTCACGATGGAACCGAATGAGGATCGAATGTAAGGTTCAACTGGGGAGTGTCGAACCGCGAACCACAGATCGATTCCGGCTGATCAGTTGACCATGTCTTTGAGGGCCTTGAGCGGGCGGATGCGCACGACATTGCGCGCCGGCTTGGCCTTGAAGACGCGTTCCTGTTTGGTGAACGGATCAATGCCCTTGCGTTCGGGCGTGGCGGGCTTGTGAACGACGCGAATTTTGAGCAGGCTGGGCACCGTGAACATGCCGGGGCCTTTCTTGCTCAACGATTTTTTAACGACGCCTGACAGCGATTCGAACACCGAAGCCACCTGCTTGCGTGACAAACCGGTGACCTTGGAAATTTCGCTGTACACTTCACTCTTGGTCGGAGCCTTGCTGGTTTTTGCCATGGTAAAAACCTTTCCTTGGCTGGGGGTGCTAGTCCATCCGTGACACGCGATACACGATAAAAACACGTTCGAAACCGCCGTTTCCCCGACGGCTGGGTCGATTGTCCCTTGTTTTTCGGCACATTGCAAGACCCAACGTGAAAAAATCCCCTGTTTTATGGTTTTCCCCAAAATGGGGTTGAAGAAGTGGCCAAGTGGCCAAGTGGCCAAGTGGTCAAGTGCAAAACACCAAGCCGAGGACGAAACCGATAGGTTGAGGACTCGGGTATTCCTTATGTCCAAAGTCCAAAGTCCAAAGTCACGGAGTGTATTTGACCTTGGTCTTTGGACCTGTGACTTTGGACTCATGAAATACCCGGGCCCTCGGCGTGTCCGCCTCGTTCCCGGCTTGGTTCCACACTCGTGCACACGGCCACTTCATTTTCACGATAAGCCGGGTTGATGTCGTCGCAGGCTTACGTTATAGTTGTCTCTTCCGATTCGCAGGGCATGACGTGGTGCGTGTGTACCGCGGTGTGTATGATTCGGTAAACATCGGCCGGTTCATTGGAATGCCGGCGATAGGTTTCTTACCCCCGTAGTGGAGAGATTCCGATGGCGATTGGTGTATTCAAGCGTACCAAACCTCACGTCAACGTCGGCACGATCGGTCACGTCGATCACGGCAAAACCACCCTCACAGCCTCGCTCACGGCTGTGCAGGCCGCCAAGGGTCTGGCCACGTTCAAGGCCTATGACGAAGTCGCCAAGGCTTCCGAAAAAGAAGGCCGACGCGATCCGACCAAAATTCTGACCATTGCCACCAGCCACGTGGAATACGAAAGTGAAAAGCGTCACTACGCTCACGTGGACTGCCCCGGTCACGCTGACTATGTGAAGAACATGATCACCGGTGCCGCCCAGATGGACGGTGCGATTCTGGTGGTGTCGGCTGCCGACGGTGCCATGCCCCAGACCAAGGAACACGTGCTTCTGGCGCGTCAGGTGAACGTGCCCTCCATCGTGGTCTTCCTCAACAAGGTGGACCTGGTGGACGATGCCGAGCTTTTGGACCTGGTGGAAATGGAAATTCGTGACCTGCTCAACAAGTACAAGTTCCCCGGCGACACCACGCCGATCGTGCGCGGCTCGGCTTTGGGCGCTCTGACCAACCCCAAGGACCCGGAAAAGACCAAGTGCATTCAGGAACTGATGGACGCCATTGATTCGTTTGTTCCCGAACCGGTGCGTCTGACCGACAAGCCCTTCCTGATGAGCGTGGAAGACGTGTTCAGCATCAAGGGTCGCGGTACCGTGGGCACGGGTCGTATCGAACGCGGTGTGGTGAAGGTCGGCGAAGAAATTGAAATCGTCGGTCTGGGCAACAGCAGAAAGAGCATTGTCACCGGCGTGGAAATGTTCAACAAAACCCTGGACTTCGGTCAGGCTGGCGACAACGTCGGTTGCCTGCTGCGTGGTGTTGAAAAGGATGACCTTCAGCGTGGTCAGGTTCTGGCCAAGCCCGGCAGCATCACCCCGCACACCAAGTTCAGTGCCGAGGTGTACGTGCTGACCAAGGAAGAAGGCGGTCGTCACTCGCCGTTCTTCACCGGTTATAAGCCGCAGTTTTTCTTCCGTACCACCGACGTGACCGGCGACATCAAACTGCCCGACGGTGTGCAGATGTGCATGCCTGGCGACAACATTCAGATGGAAGTCACCTTGGGCAAGTCGGTCGCCATGGAAGAACAGCTCCGCTTTGCGGTGCGTGAAGGTGGCCGAACGGTCGGTGCTGGCGTGGTGACCAAGATTTTGGCGTAATGATCCGTGTCGGCTTAACCCCCTCTCCCCCTGGGAGAGGGTGGCGAGGTCGCCAAAGCGACCGAGCCGGGTGAGGGCCGAAGTGACCAAGTGGGTTGGATGTTAAGTGTCAACGATGTTTGGCTCGTGCCGGTGAGTTGAATCGGATCGCTGGCGTCATCGAGCAAGCGGCGTTTGGCAAGTTGTTCAGATAGTTTCCCCCAGCCGCCAGCCCTCCCGGATGCACCCTCGGCGGTCGTCCCGGAGGGCTGGTTGGCCGGTGGGCTGACGCAGGAATGGACCGATGGCTAAAAAATCAAGTGCAACCGAGTGGGTCTGGCTTCAGTGCTCCGAAACCGGAGACTTGAACTACCGTACGCGCATCAACGCCAAGTTGGGCATTACGGAAAAACTCAAGGAAGGTTTGAAAAAGTATTCACCGCGTCTGCGCAAGCATACGATTCACAAGATCAAGCGCAAGTAATCAATCAAACGTCGGGTGGCTGTGGCACGCCTTGGTGCCACAGGCGGATGAAATCTGTGGGCAGAATAAAACATCTGCCCACAGGCACTCGAGCGAGCGGTGATTGAAGTTGGATCAAACGAGCCGCGAGCGTAAGCGAGCGGTGATTGGGTCGGTCAAAACGCCCTCACCCTGCCCTCTCCCGGAGGGAGAGAGGGTCTAACAGAGGTTGCAATGTTACGCCGGTAGCTCAATTGGCAGAGCAGCCGTCTCCAAAGCGGCAGGTTGGGGGTTCGACTCCCTCCCGGCGTGCTTCGACGGATCAGGACCATCGCAGTCGCCCCACCGCCTTTGTCAGTGGGGCAGCAAGGGAACCTTATGTCGTTTGGAATCTACAAGCCCGGTCAGGGTTACTGGGTGCGAATGCTCAGTGCGGTGGGCTTTGGCCTGCTGGTATTGGCCGGGGTCGCCTGGTTGTGGAGCGAACTGGACACCATCGGTCGCAAGGGCACCAGTCAGCGCGGCTCGACCGAACTGGTCACCCGATTGGCAGCCTGGGGCAAGGCCAATCAGCACGAAATCGCCGGGTTACAGAACCTGCGTGAAGCCCAACTGATCACCACCGACAACAATCGTTCGATTCGACTGATCGACAGTTTGGGTCGGTCGTACGCGCTGGATGCAGTGCAGTTCGATGCCGCCAACGTGCTGGTGGACACCGGGCTTCCGCCGCTGGACCGTGGGGCAGCGCTGCGGTTGCGGGATGTGGAGCGTGTTTCGGTCGTGGGGGACAATGTCAACTTTGCCGGCATACCGACGTTTGCCCATCGCAATCGTCTCTACATTCAATCGGGCACGGCTGCGGGTGTGATTCTGCTGTTTGGTGGGGTGATTTTCTGGGCACTCAACAAACCCAAGGTCGTGGAATTCATGATCGCCACTGAAGCTGAGATGCGCAAGGTCAACTGGCCGACCAAACGCGAAGTCATCGGTTCAACCTGGGTCGTGATCTGCGGCACGTTCCTCATGGCATTCATTCTGCTGGCGGTCGATATGGCCTTCTCCGAACTGTTCATCAACATCCGTGTGCTGGAAGGCAAATCGATCTTCCAGCAGTTTTTCAATCCGTGATCGCCCGATTTTGAACTACCCCCGGTTTTGAATTACCCCTGTTGCGAGGATGGCCGACCATGGCCGATACTGAAAAGCAAGTCACCGAACGTGTGGACCAGATCAGCGCCGATGAGCCGATGATCACCCCCGGCATGAACTGGTTCGTGCTCCGTGTCGCCTCCAACAAGGAGGACTCGGTGCGCGAAACCCTTTTGCGCAAAATCAAGATCGAAGGCTTCACGCACCTGGTCAACCGCATCCTCGTGCCCACCGAAAAGGTCAAGTCCATCAAGGCGGGCAAGTCCAAGATCACCCTCAAAAAACTTTACCCCGGCTACGTGTTCGTGGAAATGAAGCTCGAAGCCGACGGGCGGATTCCGCAGGATATTTTCTTCCTCATCAAGGAAACCACCGGCGTGGGGGACTTCATCGGCACCGCCGGTCGGCCTTCGCCCATGAGCCTGCCGGAAATCGAAAAAATGCTCGCCGCCAGCAAGCCCGCCGAGGACACGCCCACCGTCAAGATGGAATTCAAGAAGGGCGATCACATCAAAATCAAGGAAGGCCCCTTCGAAAACATGGAAGGCACCGTCGATGAACTTCTGCCCGATCAGGGCAAGGTTCGCGTCGTGGTCACCATCTTCGGTAGGTCCACGCCCATCGAACTCGAACATTGGCTCATCGAAAAAGCCGACGAGTGAAAAGAAGTGGTCGAGTGGTCAAGTGGTCGGGTGGTCAAGTGTTTGAGTGATTCCTGAATCTTCCACGCCTGAACTTCATCACGATCTTGTGATGAAGTTCAGGATGCGAACTCACCTTCATGCTGTATAAACACACCCTGATCTTCGTCTCAGACGACGAAGTTCAGGCGTGGGTGTGATCAAGTTAAGTTTGTAGCCCAGCCGCCCCCGGCTGGGTGTTGTAAAGCCGCTGATGTCATCGGCGGACGGCTCGGATCGATACACGGCGGATGCCATCCGCCGCTTTGTATATCCACCGCCGAGGGCGGCGGTGCAACATCCAGAATGGTCGCACTCAACCATTTTTGCGCATGATGAACAGGTAATTGAACCCGCGTAAAAAAAAGTTTTCCTTCTCGGCAGCCAGGTGATAGTTGCCCATGTCCAGCGTTTTGTTGTGGCGGGTGACGGTGATGATGTCCACCGGCTCGAATGTCCGGCGCAGGAGCGTGAACAACTCAATACCAATGGGGTAGAACTTGCGCGGATGAGCATACGAATCGCTGACGTACAGAGCCATGTGTCGGTCGGGTTTGAGTATTCGTTTGATTTCGTCAAACACTTGCTGCATTGCCTGATAGTACGCAGGTTCGGCTGCATCGAGTTTGCCCAGACAACGCGGGTCATCGCTGTATTTGATGTGCGTTGAATAGGGCGGATCGATAAACACAAAATCAACCTTACCGGTCAGTTCGGGGGGCAGCTTGCGGGCATCGACACGGAAAATATCCTTCCGCGTCGGTTGCAGGTCATAACCGAGCGCCCGACGGTTCAAGTCACGTGCCACGTCGAGGGTGGTGCCACTGCCGGCACAGGGGTCCACGACCAAATCTTTGGCCTTGGTGTACCGTTGGAGCAGGTTCCAAATAATGTAACTGGGCGTGACCCCGGCATAGTTTGGGTTGCCTTGCAGTTGGTCACCATAGCTTTGCGAGGGGTAATCCCAGAGCGTGGTCGTCTGCAAACGAAGCGGTGGTTTTTTATAAACGCGGTTCATGGATTACGACCTTGGAATCAACCCGGTTGAACGGTGCGCCTTGGTGAGCAGCCTTGAGTGGGGGGGGGAGTGGTGCTGGTTGCTAGTCGCTGGGCAGATCATCCTCTGCAATGAGTTTGTCGATCACCTGCATGATGATGGATTCATCAAAGCCTCGGCGGGCCAGTAAACCATACAAACGACGTTTTTGCTGGATCGCGGACAACCCGCGCCATGTGCGCGTTTTCTTTTCCGCCAGGGACAGCGCCAGGGTTAGCGGGTCGGTTTGCGATGTTTGTTCAGCCAGTAGTTCATCGATCAGTGATTCGGGCAACCCTTGCGTCAAAAGTTTTTGTCGCCAGAGGGCCGAGCCAGCCGGTTGTTTGCGTGTCCACTGGTCTAGCCATTGTCGGCCAAGGGCAGCATCGTCGATCAGTCCGAGTTGTTCCAGGCGTGTGACCACCTGTTCCCGCAGTTGCGTCGACCAATTTTGTTTTTGCATTCGTTCGATGATGCGTGACTTGGACAGTGGTCGGCGATTGACCCATCGACTGGCGGTGGTCAGGGCCTTGTCAAACGCAGCCGCAGCCTTGACCTGTTCGGCCAACTCGGCTGACCAGTTCATGCCCACATTCAGTTGTAACTGCTCTGCGAGCTTGATCGATAATGTCGCCACCGATCGGTCGTTCACCTTCACCACCACCCGCCTGGCATGTTGAACCGACGGCTGCAGGGCGGTGATGACAGCCGAGGGCTGCGTTGATGATGGGGTTGAGGTTGACAAGGGTGCATTCATGCCTGTTTAAGGATACCTTGTTCCATCATCAATAGAGGGTTTTGAAAAACCCCTCTCCCCGTGGGAGAGGGTGGCCGAGTCATCGAGGCCGGGTGAGGGCCGATGAA
>CAYRTH010000031.1:14266-26677 GCA_964427135.1 uncultured Phycisphaeraceae bacterium | reverse complement strand
CTGCGGTCAAAGGTTTGGTAAACCGGACCGGTGGGCGTGCCGAAGTCGGGGAAAATCAGCACCATCGACAAGCTTCGCTGCATGGGCAGAGGTTCGAGCGTTTCACCCAGACCGGTGACCAGGGAACTGGGCTGACCTTGTGCGACGGCGATGAAAAAGGGAACGTCACTGCCCAGTTGCAGGGCGAGGCTCACAAGGGTTGATGTGTCGAGTTGCAGTTTGAAAAGCTGATTGATGGCGATGAGGGTGAAGGCTGCATCACTGGAGCCGCCGCCCAGGCCCCCGCCGGAGGGTACGGTTTTACGCAGCGTGAGTTGAACCGGGAGCAACCGACCGGTGTGCTGTTCAAGCAGGCGATGGGCTCGGACGCACAGGTCCTTTTCGATCGGCCAATCGATGATGAGCTGACGCGGGCACTGCTGGGTGAAGGAAAGGTGGTAGGTACTGGTGTCGTTGGCTGCGGGTTGAAGGGTCAGTTCATCGCCTAGCTGCAGCGCGACCATCCAACTGGCGATCGGATGATAGCCTTTGGGTGGTTGCGGAGCACCGACGGAAAGTGCCAGGTTGATTTTGCAGGGACAGTGGTAAAGCATGCAAACCCATTGAACCGACCTGTCAGTTGTTTCGCAACGGCAACTCCACGATTTCCATCGACAAGGTTTCCGTGTCATGGTGGGTTGGCGGAACGCTTTGCGTACTGCCGGTGGCATCGAGGGTTACCAACACCGGCTGACGCATCACCTGCCCCAAATGAGCCACCGGAACCACCTGTGGCTTGCTCAGTTGCGTGGTCGTGGTCGAAGTTGACTGAGTATGTTCATGATGCAAACCGTCATACGCTTGGAATAGGCGATCCACCATGGCCAGGGTGGCATGGGCATCAAGCCCGCTGGTGACGCATCCATGCAACATCGCAAACAATTGTCGGGCACGCTGGGTTGAATCAAGTTGTCGTGCCCAGTGTTCGATCAGACGCTCTGCGACTGGCGGAAGCACTGTTTTTGAAACCGCAGAGTTGGTCGGAGCATCGCCAGCCACGTGATGAAGCCAAAAAAGCAGGGAGTAGCGGTTGCCTGCCTGCGTGGCACATTGGTGATAAAGCAAGGCACTGCCGCGCCAGTTTCCGCCGGCTTCAAGATGATGCAGTACGGGTTGCAGGTCCAGTTGCGCCAGCTCGGTGAGCAGATCGCGTTTGTCACGAAAGTATCGGTAGATCGAGCCGACGGCACAGTTCATTTCCCCGGCGATTCGGCGAATGGTGGTGCCGTCGTACCCGTGCTGGTCGAAGCAGCGCCGACTGGCTTGTAAAATTTCGCTGCGACACAACATCGGCCCGGCGGCGGGCGGCGGCAGATCGTCAGCGTGTTGATTGGCGTTGTCCGTCATTTTGAATCATCACCTCCACGTGAGCAATGCATCATCGTCAAGCCGCTGGTTCTGTCAAACATTAAAAAAATGGAAAGTTATCCACCGATTATTCATTATGATGCACCCATGGCTAACGCATCCGACATTCGCCTTTTGGTATGCGATATCGACGGCGTGCTGACCGATGGCTCGATATTCATCGCAGACAACGGGCTGGAAATGCGCCGCTTTCATGTGCGCGATGGTCTGGGTATCAAACTGGCACAGGAACAGGGCCTGCTCATCGGTGTCATATCGGGTCGGTGTACTCGTTCGGCCACGTTGCGCCTGCACGGGCTGGGCATTGGTCACATCATGCAGGGGCAAAAGGACAAGGGCGTGGCCATGAAGTTGTTGTGTGAGCAGACGGGCGTGACGTTACAACAGGCGGCTTTTTTGGGGGATGATTTGATTGATCTGCCCGCGATGATGCAGTGCGGTTACCCGATGGCGGTGGGTGATGCGGTGGAAGAAGTGCGCAAGGTGGCGCAGTACGTCACCCGTGCATCAGGCGGACGCGGGGCAGTACGTGAAGTGATCGAACATTTGTTGCAGGCACAGAATCGATGGTCGAAGGTGGTGGAAAAGTTTTTGCGATGATGTTTTTGATGGATGGATGAGGGGATGTGGCCGTCAATGTGAAGTGGTCAAGTGCGATAACCCATGAATGGAGCGGGGTGAACCTGTCACTTTGGGCTAAGTGGAACGGCTGAGACATCCGATAAAAGTGGGTGTCCGTGAAAAACCGGTTGGGTGGGTTGACAGGCTGACGCGGGGGTGAATCTTGTTGTAAGATGCCTGCTCACGGTTGAAACTGGGGTATTTGCCTCAGGTTGGGTATTCGTGTCGGACGATCATGACTAGAGCGAATTGACGTATTGAAGGATGTGGTTCCAGGAGTGTCATCGATGATGCGCAAGCGAGATGAGGCGACCAAACGCATGAACCGCAAAATTCGTAAACTCGGATTGCCGGCTTTGGTGGCCGGGCTGCTGTTTGCCAGCACCGGTTGCGAAATGCACTCATGGATGGACCCGTCCGTGGTGGGTCGATGGCAGCGGACACCGGTGGTGCTGCCAATTTTGGAAAAGCTGGATGTGATTGATGAACTATCAACTGAGCCGCCGGGCCTGACGCAGGTGCAGCCGGAGGATTTGATAGCGGTGGTGCAGGAGTACATCGTTGGGCCTGGGGATTTGGTGACGGTGACGGTATTTCAGTTGCTGGTGCCTGGGGTGGAATCGGTGCAAACCCGGCGGGTGGATGAGCTGGGGCTGATACGTTTGCCGATTGTGGGGGCGGTGCAGGTGGAAGGTCGTACGCCCAGTGAATTGGAAACTGACATCGCGGATACGTTGGTGCAAAAGGGTGTGCTGCGTGATCCAACGGTGAGCGTGATTGTGCAGGAGCAACGACAGAATACGTTCAGTGTGATTGGTGAATCGACGTTTTCCAGTACAGCCATCGGCACGTACACGATTTTGGGCAAAGAGTTTCGGTTGCTGGATGCGATGTCATTGGCGCGCGGTGTGCCGGGGCAGATTAAAAAGTTGTATGTGATTCGACCGGCACCCAGAGCTATGTCACGTGGTGCAGGTGCACCTGCTGCGTTGACGCCACCGGCTACGGGTACGCCGGCGCTGCCTGCGACCACGACGACGCAACCCGGTGGCACACTCAACCCGGCGGACCTGATCGATGGGCTGATGCAAAACCCACAGGCGGATGTGCCGGTGGAAAAAACTGTGCAGACCGCGCCGCAAGCGGGTGCCACGACCGACGCCCCGGCATATATCAATGTCGATGGCAAATGGGTGCGGGTGACCCCGGGCATGCCCGTACCGACAGCGAGTACGACCACACCAGCAACACCAGCTCCGCAAGCGACCACTACGGCGCCACCGGCAACGATGCCTGCGGCCTCAATAACCCCGGCGGCACCGGTCGCAACGACACCTGTGATGCCGATGAGCGTTCAAGGGCCTGTGGCACCGACGGTTTCAACGCCGTCAGCAACAACACCGCCGACGTTGCCACCGATGACGATGGACGGTGGCTTGATGACGACGACGGATGTCAAAGATCCTTTTGCGGTTCCGCTTGAACCTGATGCGCCCAAAGACATACTCGAAGCCAAGGCACGCGGGCAGCGGGTGATTGAAATCCCTTACGACAAACTGCTGGAAGGTGATACGCGCTACAACATCATCATTCGTCCGGGCGATGTGATTCGTGTGCCGCCCCCGGTGATCGGCAACATTTATATCGGTGGTGCGATCAACCGACCGGGTACGTATTCACTGCCCGGTGACAAGGACCTGACGCTGCAACAGTTGATTTTCGCTGCGGGCAATTTGTCGCCGGTGGCGATCCCTGAGCGCGTGGACCTGATCCGTCGCATTGGCAAAACCCAGCAGGCGACGGTACGCATCAACCTGCGGGCAATTTTTCAGGGGACTGCGCCGGATATATTCCTCAAACCCAACGACACCATCAACATCGGCACCAACTTCGTGGCCACCCCTTTGGCGGTGTTCCGCAATGGGTTCCGTATGAGCTACGGTTTTGGTTTCGTGCTGGATCGCAATTTTGATGAGGCGGTGTTCGGGCCGCGCGTCGGCAACTAAGGCAAATTAAATATTCAACACAGATGTCACAGAGTGCACAGAGAAGCAAGCGAACAATACCCAATTGTTCGATCAAATGATTCACTTAGGTCAGCGAATTCGATCAGAAGAACAAATGAAAACAATTATTTCATACATTGGCATCAACGGTAGGTCAGCTTGAGTTGTAACGCCCGAAAGCTTGGTTCTGCTCTGTGACCTCCGTGTTCTCTGTGTTGAAAATTTGGTTCTTTCAGGTGTGCTAAGTATTCAATCGTAATGAAATGATGAACAAACAAACGGTTTGGCACGTATAAGGGTAGGTCCAAATCGGGAGCGGATGGAGCCACGTCCAACGACCAAGAGATGAGCAGCAGCACGACGACAACCCTGCCGCCGAGTTTACCGCCGACCGGCACGATGCCCGGTACGCGGATGTGGTTGTGGCTTGGTTCGCTGGGCGGGCTGTTTTTGCTGGTTTACTGGCCGTTTGTTCAGCGTTCCCTTTTCATCGCCACCAATGGCAACACCTGGTCGGAAGCGCTGAAAAACCTGGCGACGCTGAAGGTGTCAGGGGACTGGTCTCATGCCCTGGTGATTCCGCTGATCGCGTTGTTTTTTGTCAAACAAAACCTGGGTGAGTTGAAAAAGTTAATCAATGACCCGGACCCGCAGGCAAAGACGTATGGTCCGGCCATGCGGGTATCGCTTGGTTTTGTCGGCATGGCGGGCGTGGCTTTGATGTATTTATCGCGTTCGGCAGGCATGAGCAGCCCGCGTTACCTGGCGGGGTTGATGATCGCCGGCGGATGTGGGCTTTTGTTTTTGATGGGTCCGCCGATGTTTGCACGACTGACCGGTCCTGCATTCAAGGTAACCATGTCGGGGCTGCTGCGTGGGCTGGGTTTGTTTTTCTTTTTACTTGGCACGTTCAGTTACGCCTGGTGGCTTGGCCCGGGGCGCAATGACATGCTGCAGGGTTACAGCATGATTGTGGCGTTGTTTGGGTTGGTGATGTTTGCCCTTGGGCCGGCGCCGATGAAGGTGCTCTGGTTTCCGATTTTGTATCTGGCGTTGGCGGTGAAGGTGGCACCGCGCTGGTGGGACATGCTGGCGTGGAACCTTCGGCAGATCGCCGCATGGCTGTCCACCCATGGCATCAATTTGCTGGGTGCACCGCTGGACATGCACGCGGAACTCAAGGGTTCGACCATCGAACTGATGGTGGGCATGCGCAAGATTGAGCCGGCGATGGAAGTGGAAGACGCCTGCTCAGGGTTACGGATGCTCATGGCCTTCATCGCGCTGGGGGTGGCGATGGCGTTCATGGGTCGAAGGCTTTGGTGGCAGCGGGCGATCATGGTGGCCATGTGCATGCCGATTGCGGTGCTGGTGAATGTCGGACGCATTCTGGTGTTGGCGTTCGTCAAGGTTTACGGCAACCCGGAAATGGCGCAGGGTGATTTTCATCTGCTGATCGGTATGTTGATGCTTATACCGGCCGCGGGGCTGTTCTGGCTGCTGGGCTGGGTGCTGGACAAAATGGTGGTGTACGACGATGAACCGGGGGTGGCAGCGTCGGTTACTGCCAAGTCGGTGGTCAATGTGACAGCTTCATCATTGGTATCACCACGCGGAATGATCATCACCGGTGTGGTACTTGGTTTGGCACTGGCAGGTTTGCTGGGGGCGATGTATGCGCTGGGGTTGGGGGCTTTGCGACCGGACCTTTTGGGGCTGCCGATGTCGGTGACGGTGACCAAAGTTTTGCTGGTGGTGAGCGTGCTCGGGTTTTTCGTTGCGTTGGTGATGCTGGCAAACCGTGGCAGACGGTTGGTGCGTCAGGGCGTCATGCTGCAACCCTTCACCCTGGCGGTGTGTGCGGGGATGTTGCTGGTGGCGGCAGGGGGGCTTAACGGCATGGTGCAGGCTTCGCGGATGGTGCTTTTCAAAAAGGAAGTGCCGTTGCGGGCACCGTTGTTCACGCTGGCGGAACGAGCGGGCACCTGGGTGATGGAGGAAGACCTGCCACCGTTGCCGGAGGAACAGGTGCAGACGTTGGGCACCCGGCATTACATTCGACGGGTGTATCGTGATCGCAGCAAGTCGGCGGACGCTCCCGGTGCGATGGCGCTGCTTCATATTGCCTACTACACCGGCACGCCCGACACAGTGCCCCATGTCCCCG
Source organism: uncultured Phycisphaeraceae bacterium (assembly GCA_964427135.1). Taxonomy (GTDB): domain Bacteria; phylum Planctomycetota; class Phycisphaerae; order Phycisphaerales; family Phycisphaeraceae; genus JAJXSS01. The sequence continues at coordinate 20,476 of CAYRTH010000031.1, read as the reverse complement.
AACGCTGCTTTGTGGGTGGGGGGTTATTGCCGCTGGGTAGTCCGTTCCGCTCGGCACTCAACATGCAGTCCAATCAGTTTAAGCCCGACCCGGTGCAGGGTTACAACATCGAACGATTACGCGATCCGCGGGTGGTGCATGTGCCGGCCTTGTCGATCCCGGTGACGGTGTTCCAGTTCACGCACCCACGGCGACAGGATTTTGTATCAACCGTGGTTTACTTTTTCGTCGCCAACGGGCAGTTTTATCCAACCCCCGATGATGTGCGTGCGCGGGGCTTTGATCCGCGTGATCAATACAGCTATTACTGCAAGGTGGAAGTGATGTTCAGTGGCGTGGGTGATGCCGATGAGGCGACGGCTCGCACCACCGCATTGATCACGGACATGATGCCGGAAATCATGGCGGCGCTGCCCGATTGGAATGATGTTTTGGCGGGTCGCTGGCCCTTGCCAGCCAATGCACCATAAAACAATGCCCGGTTTTGTGAGTGAGCCATGCGTCGCAATGTGAAAAACGATCATGGCTTACGAGACAGGTGAATTGGCAACGATTCGGTTGGATTTACGGATGTTTGGAGAAAACCCATGGCTGCACGTGTGAATACGCGATTTGTGATGGTTCTGGCCAGTGTGCTGGTGCTATTGGCGCTGGGCGTGGCCTCGGCCTGGTACTTTGTGCTGCGCAAAGACCCTACGGAGAACATTGCCCGCGGCGATGCGTTCATGGCGCAACAACAGTACGAGGAAGCGCAGGAGCAGTACGGCCGGGCGTATCACAAACGCAACAGCGATGTGAGCATCATCAGCAAACTGATCACCGCGACGGAACTGACGCCGGTGAAGGATTCCCGCGCTGCGCAGGAAGCGGTGGGGCGCATGCGTATGCTGCTGGATCGATTGACGACGATTGATACGCGCAACCCGGAATATTTTGAGCGCATGATGGGGTTTTATCTGCGCATCGGGCGCGACCTCAATGATGTGGGGGCTTTCAATTTCATTGTCGAACGTGCCGATGGCTTTTTGAATGCGGAACCCAACAGTCCGATCGCCCTGAAATATCGGGGCATCGCTCAGGTCAATCGCATCCGTGTTTTGGATGTGCCCACGGAAAAGCGGGATGAGGCTCGGGAAGACCTGCTGGCTGCACTGGCGCAGTACCCCGATGACCGGGATGTGCTGTATCACCTGGCGATGTGGAACCTCAACGAGGCGCAATTGCTGGATCGGGCCGGACTCAACGTGGCGCGTTCGCGTCAGCTCAAGGCTCAGGTGCGCGAACTGGCGCAACGGTTGATGGAGAACCATGAAAACGACCTGACCCGCAAAATGGATCGCATTCGCCTGCTGATGGAACTGGGCGATCAGCAGTTGTTGGCTGCGGAGCTGGCGCTGGCGGAAACCAGTTTTAAAAACAACCCTGCTTCGCCGGAGGTCACGCTCGATCTGGCGGATGCACTGCTACGCACGGATCGGCAACCGGTGGATCGCGGGCCGAATCTGCCACCGATCACGGCGGGTTTGCAGCGTGCCATGGCGATTCTCGAAGCGGCTGCGAAGGTGCATACGCAGGACATTCGCATTTTGTCCGCCCTGGCGCAGGCGTATCAACAAAAACTCGATTTTGAAACCGCGCTGAAAACCTATGACCAATTACTGACGGTGTCGGTGTATGGCACCCCCATGCAGGCACTGACGTTTTTCCAGATTCAGGTACGTTCGAAATTACAGCGTGCGGAAGTGCTGCTGATGCAGGCCGAGCGCATGCGTGAACCAGCCGAGCGTGACAAGGTGTATGCAAAGGTGCAGTCGGCCATTGATGAAGTGACGCCGGTGCTGGGCGCGGACACGGCTTTCATCAACATGCTGGCGGGCAAACTGGCCATGGCTCAGGGTAAATGGGCACAGGCCACAACCTACATCGACCGTGCCTCAGCCCAGTTCAAGGATCAAAACCTCGAAGTGTTGGCGCTGTCGGCCAGGGTGCGTCAGATGTCGGGTGAAACCGGTGCCGCGGCATCGCGTTATCGCGCCATTTTGGAACGTCACCCCAACATTCTGCCGGTGCGACTGGAATTGGCGCAACTGCTGATTCAACTGCGTCAGTTTGATGAAGCACAGGCGCAGTTGGCGACGGTGCTGGCGGCCACGCCCAATGACGCGCGTGCACTGCAATTGCAGGGGGCGCTCTTGATGCAGGCGGGTGACACCGAAAAGGCGCTGGCGACGCTGGCGAAAGTGGATACCAATCAGAACCCGGAAGCGGCACTGGTGCTGGCTCAGGCACAATTGCAGGCTGGCAAACTCAAGGAAGCCCGGCAAATCATTCAGCCTCGATTTGAGCGCGACCCCAAAGATGCTCGATTGTTGCAGTTGATGCTGCGCACCGCAGACAACCCCGAACAAGCCAAGGCCATCATTGCCCAGGCCAAAGCCGGCGGTGCCAACCCCGATTTGCTGGACGTGCTGGAAAAGTCGCTGGATCAGCAGGCCAATATTGCGGATGTAGTTGAAGGCATGATTGATCGCGGCAGCGACCCGTACCAACAAGCCATGCAGCGGTTCAGTCTATTTCGACAGACCGGACGGGCTGAAGATGCACGTAAGGAATTGGCCAAGGCGGCACAACTTAAACCTGATGAACCGGTGGTGATTGAAAATCAGTTTGCCGTGGCGATCGACTCCCGTGACTGGGAAGCCGCCAAGCGGTTGGCGGATCGGGCCGGGACGATGAACCTCGATTTGGCGGAAGGCAATTTTTACCTGGGGCAACTGGCCTTGGCACAGGGCAGTTTTGACCGTGCCACGGCTGCGTTCCGCAAAGGGCTGGGGCTGCGACCGGTTTACTCCGACGGCTGGCGGATGCTCGGCGATGCACAGCGCATGGCCGGGGAAATCGCTGAATCGGATAGCGCCTATCGCACGGCTTTGGACCAGTTACCCACCAACGTCGCGGCCCTGCGCGGCATCGCCGGCACCTACGACCTGCAAAAAGATCATGTGCGGGCATTGGATGCCCTGCGTCGCGCCATCGACCTGTCACCCAATGATCGGGCACTGCTGAACACCTACATGGCTTACGAAGAGATGCACGGCGACCCCGGACGAGCTTTGCAAATGCGCCAGCGTCTGGCACAGGCCAACCCCAATGATGCTGGGAACCTGCGTGCCACTGCCATACTCATGGCCCGCACCCGCCAGTTTGATTCAGCCCGCAACATCATGGAAGGCCTGTTCAAAACCGAAGGCAAAACCACCATGAACCTGGCGGCCATGGTCACGGTGTTGTCGATTGCCGAGCAGCGTGATCAGGCGCGGCAGTTGCTGTTGGATCATCTGCGGGAAAAGGGCGACAAGGCTACGGCAGACGATTGGGTGTTACTTGCCAAATTCAACATGGCTAACAACAACGAAGACGAGGCCCTGTACGCTTTCCGTAAAGCCATTGCGGTGGAAGACCCCAAAACCCGCGCTGCCAGCCGCGAACTGGCGGACCTGATGTTTGACCGTGGTTTGTTCAGTGATGCCCTGGCCTATTACCAGCAGCTTCATGAGAATGACAAGAGCGACCTGCGTGTGGCTCATCGTTACACCGAAGCGCTGCTGCGGGCCGGCAACACGGAACTGGCGGAAACGGTGCTGGCGGAAATCAAAAAGCAGCAGGTCAATGAATCGGTTGCGACCAAGGCGATCAGTTGGGTGCTCGAAGGCATGGTGGCTCGTGCTCGTAATCAGGACGACCGGGCGGTGCGGGCGCTTCAGGAAGCGATTACCCTGCAACCGACGCGGGCACTGTTCCATTACCAGTTGGCAGAACACCTTTCCAATCGTACCGATCGTGACAAGCTGACCATTGACGCGATCAACAAGGCCTTGGAACTGGACCGCAACCTCACCCCGGCCCGGTTGCTGTTGGCTCGCATCCTCGTGCGTCAGCGGGACATCCCTGAAGCGATACGTGAACTGGTGGCGCTGCTGAAAATCGACACGCAATCGATACCCGCCCGGCGGATGCTGGCTGAACTGTACGATCAGAGCGACATGTTCGATGCCCTGCGCACGCACCTGGATGAGTCGGTGAAAATGTTCCCCCGTGATACATCGTGGCTGCGTTTGCAGGCAAGACTGGCGCAACGCGAACGCAACAGCACCCTGGCACGGGACAAACTCATCGAAGCGGTGCGTTTGTCGCCGTCCCCCGACAATCTGGCGGAACTGGCGATGCAGTACCTGCGCATGAATCAACCGGAGCAGGCGGTGACGCTTTTGGAAAATAACGCAGCAGTGCGCGATGCACAGCCGGGGTTGTCCGCGATTGCGGGCCGTGCGTTGTGGGCATTGAATCGTCAGGCTGAGGCAAAGCCGATGTTCGAGCGTGCCCTGCGTTCGGCGCAGTCGTTTGGTCAGGTGATGTTCGTCAATGATCAACTGGCCAACGCGATGACCTTCGCCGGTGCGGTCACCTTCCTTGAACCGTTCACGCTCGGTGCCAGCAACACCTTGTGGTCGGAACTGGCGGTGCTGACCAACCTGGTGGCCGACGGTCGATTTAAGGATGCGCTGGAACGTGCGAAAAAGAGTGAATTACTGATCAAACCCAACACGCCCGAACGACTGGCCGCCGACCGTTTGATTGCGCTGGCGCATCATCGTACCGGTGAATATCAGCGTGCCCGACAGATGTACGAGCGTGTGTTGCAGGCAGACCCGGACAGTGTGGCGAGCCTGAACAACCTTGCGTACCTGCTGACTGAGCACCTGGGGCAGGCTGGCGAAGGGCTCAAGCACGCGCAGGAAGCGGCGACCCTGGCACCCAACGATGCGCAGGTGCTCGATACGCTGGGCTGGGCGCAGTTCAAGGTGGGTCAATCCAATGAAGCCCTGCGTACGCTTCGGCGCAGTGTGGACATGAACGAACTGGCTGCCAACCACTTTCACCTGGCGGAAGTGCTGATCGCCACGGGGAACCGTTCCGATGGTGTGCGTTTCCTGGAAAGAGCGATTAAGCTGGCCGAGGAACAGAAAGAATCGGAGTATGGTGAAGCAGCCCGCAAGCGTTTGACCGAATTGCGCGGCTGATGATGTTGAGTCAACGATCATTGAGTTGTATCGCAACTGTTTACCGAGGTTTGCTATGACTGCCAATCCCTTAGCCCCGCTGCCCGTCAATTTGCCCTCGCCTGTGGCCGGTCCCATGGCTGCCCGGCTTACGCCGGTGGACCCACTCAAACTGCTGCGCCAGCATATACGTTTGCTCGTGGGCACAGCCGTGGTTGGGGTGATTCTGGGCGTGATCACCTGGGGTATATGGTACCTGGTCTGGCCCCGGTACAGTTCGCAATCGCAGTTGGTGGCCACCAGCCCGCTGGTATCACCTTACGATCTGGCAGCGGAATCGGGTGCCATGACCATGAGCACCGACGCGATGAACGCCTATATTCAGAACCAGATCATTCGTCTGCGTTCGGACGACGTGATCACTGATGCATTACGCAACCCGGAATTGCGCCAGACAGCCTGGTTTCAATCGATGGGTAACGAAGATGGTGACCGTTTCCGGCGCGCCAAGGAACAGCTTCAGGAAAAAGGCGCCCTGCGTGCCTCGCACTTTCGCGGTTCAACCACCATCATTGTTTCCTTCACCGGCAAAGAAACCTCGGAACTGGGCAAAATACTCGACATCATTGTCAATGTTTACTTAAGCAAGCTGCGCAACGAAAGTGACAACACGGCCACGGGCCTGCGGCAGATTTTCGTGCAGGAACGCAAACGAGCCGAAGACGACATCACGGAAATTCAGAACCGTATCAAACTGTTCATGCAGGAAAATGACCTGCCCAACCTGCAGCCGCAGCTCAACGAATCGCAGATCGCGTATCAGTTGATCGCCGATCAGGAAGCGAAACTGCGCGTGGCCATGCAGGCGTCCAAGGATGCCTTTGGGGCGATGACGGCTGCCACGCAACAAAAACGTTTTACGCATGCGGCGGAAGAAATCGCTCAAATTGAGCGTGACCCGGCGGTGGCAACCCGTGACGAACGCATTCGTCAACTGCGTGAAGAACGTGAAACCCAATTGTATCGCATGGGTGAAAATCATTATTACATTCGTGATTTGGACAACAAAATCGCGGCCACGCAGGTGGAACGTAAGCGTGAGTTTGACCGACTGCTGATCGAACGTGAACAGGTGATGCTGGCCGAGTCA